>JBBRVX010000087.1:0-19416 GCA_038246475.1 Thermomicrobiales bacterium
CCGTCGCCTTCGGCGGGCATCGCTTGATAGGCCGTGATCTCCGCGCCCTCGGAGCCGGGGAACGTAACGTCGCTCGCGGTCACGCGTGGATCGTTCTCGGGAACCGAGAGCATGCTGCGCGGTCCGGTCGGAGTCGGCGCTGGCGGGGGAGTTGGCGTGCCCTCCTGCGCGGAGACCGGCTTCACGCCGAGCTTGGTCAGGGTCGTGGCGGTGGCGGCCACGCCACCCACGATGTGGAGCACGCGCCGCGTCATGTCGCGGCGGGACATCAGTCCGTCGACATAATCATCGACAAACTCATGGACGAGGTAATTCTCGAACTGGCTCAGCTCCCGGACCATCCGCTTCTCCTTCTGCTCGACCACGCGAGAATGACCTCTGGAGGCGGTCTGTTACTCGGCCGCGACCCCCTCCGCGAAAGTTACGTTTCTGATTGAGGAACTGGATGTTCCTCGACCTCCTTGCCTCAGTAGCCCGAGCAACGCGTGGCGGTCGTCTTCGTTCAGCGCGAGCCGCTGCGCGCTCCAGAACTCTCCGGAGCGCGCGCTGGCGATCCCCTCCCGCTGGGCCAGCGCCGGTCGCCAATCGCGACGGCGCGCCAGCCCTTCCTTCCTCGCCTCGCCGAGAATCGCGCTCACTGCCTGCAGCCTCTCGGAGGAGATGTCTCGTGGCAGAACCAGGAGATGGCTCACGACCGGCTGGGCCGTGAGAATGAACCAGGCCCGGCTGAGGTCTTCGCTGAATCCCCCTTCGGGCTCGCGCAGCGCCTCGGCCCCTTCGACGATCACGACCTCGGCCCGGGCGGCCTCGGGCGCATCGCCGTCGTGAAACCACCCGGCCGTGCCAATGCCGTAGAAGGGATGCAGCGTCGCGCGGGCCAGGAGCTCGGCCCCGCCGCTCGCGTCGAGGAGCCGCACCGGGGTCGATTCAATCTCGTCCGGGCGCACCGGGGTGCGCATGGCGACCGCGCCCACGCCGTTCGCGACCACGGCGAACGCCGGCAAGATCGTGTGCGATGCTTGCAGCTCCAGGATTTCGGACGCTGGAATCAACGCCGCATCCTGCGCGCCAACGTCGGATGCGGCAAGGCGCGGCATCAGCTCAACCGCAAGGTCACCGGGCGGTTTGACCAAACCCGAGACGATAGGCACGGTATACGTGCTGGTGGCGAACGTGTTGTCGATCAGAAGACGCACCGAGTGCCTGGTCCTTTCCGCCTGCCCGCCTCCTCGTCAGGCGATCGGCTGCACGGCATCGAGCGATGCTCGCAGCGTGTCGAGCGGGAAGCGGGGATAGGAGCCGAAGATCTTCACCTCTGAGCAGATGGCCGAGATGCGCCCCAGAACCCGGGCCACGCGTTCGTCCTGGCGATGCCCTTCCAGATCGATCAGGAAGACATAGTCGCCGAGCCAACCTTTGGTGGGTCGGCTCTCGATCTTGGTCAGTTGGATATCTTCGCTGGCGAACTCGGAGAGGACGGCGTGCAAGGCTCCCGGCACGTTCTCGCGGACGCGGAATCCGAGCGACGTCTTGTCATCGCCCGTTGGCGGCGACTCCTCGCGCGCGAGGACGATGAAACGCGTCACGTTGAGGCGGGCATCCTGAATGTCCCGAGCCAGGATGGAGCCGCCGTACAGCTCGGCCGCGCGCATCGTGCCAATCGCCGCGCGATGGTCGTCCATCCCCTCGACGATCTCCCGGACGGCGGTAGAGGTCGAAAGCGCGGCAACCTGCGAAACCCCAGGGAGACAACGCTCGAGAAAGCGCCGGCACTGCCCCAGCGGTTGCGGGTGGGACGTGACCTCGCGAATATCCTCCAGCGCCACTCCAGGGCGCGTGATCAGGAAATGGCGCACCGGCACCGCCAATTCCCCCACGATGGGCAACGACGTTTCATGAATCAGCAGATCCAGCGTCGTGTTGATCGCGCCTTCAATCGAGTTTTCGATGGGAAGCACGGCTTCATCCGCGAGCCCGGTCTCCACCGCCGAGACGAGGGCCGGAAAAGAGGTGAACGCAACCAGCCCCTCGGAATCAGTGCGCATCAGCGCCGCATCCTCGCTGAACGTCCCGCGCGGTCCCAGAAATGCCGTGGTCATGCGTCCCTCACCTCAAACAGAGCGCACCGCGTTTGGCGGCGACCCGCGATGCGATCCATATACTACCCCCATGCCACGCCGCGCCTCGCGCCAGCCGAAGATTCGCCCGCCCGCGCCCGATGCGCTCGATGCTCCCTGGCGTCTCTTTCTGGCTGTGCCGCTGCCTGAAGAGGTGAAACTGCTCGCGGGCGAGCTGATCGCCGCCTTCAACGCCGAGGGCTGGCCGGTTCGCTGGGTGCAGCCCGAAACCGCGCACCTTACGCTCCATTTTCTGGGCGAGACACCGCGTGAGCGAGCCGAGCTGCTTCGTCTGGCCCTGCCCGGCGTCATCGCCGCCCATGCCTGTTTCGACCTGCGCACGGCGGCGCTGGGCGTGTTCCCGAACTTCCGGCATCCGCGTGTCCTCTGGCTGGGGCTGCATGGTCCCGTCCATCGGCTCGTGGCCCTGGAGCAGGATGCCGGTCATACCGCGCGAAGCCTCGGCTTCACGGGCACCGACGAGCCCTATCATCCCCATATCACGCTTGGCCGGGTGCGCAATGACAATGGCGAGCTCGTCCGCTTGCGCGATCTGCCCGCGGCGGTCAAGTCCCGCTTCGTCGATGCCGCCACCGGCGCGGCGATCGCGCCGCCCGCCCGCCTTGTTCCGGTCGACGAGGTGCTCTTGATGCGGAGTCACCTGGGCAAGGGGGGCACGCGTCACGAGACGATCGCCGCCTATCCCCTCGGCGGCGCGCCGAAGTGAGCGAAGCAACCCCGCGCCCACCATGCATCGCGCTCTGCGGGCCGGGCGAGGCATCGGAGCGGGAGCTGGCTATGGCCGAGGACGTTGGCCGCCTCCTTGGCGAGCGGGGATGCACCCTCGTGTGCGGGGGACTCGATGGGGCCATGGCCGCCGCGAGCCGCGGGGCGCGCCAGGCCGGCGGTGCGACGATCGGGATCATCCCCGGCTACGACGATGCCGCCGCTAATCCCTGGATCGATCATGTCATCTGCACCGGTCTTGGCCAGGCTCGCAACGCCCTGGTCGTGGCCACCGGTCAGGCCGTGATCGCCGTCGGGGGTGGCTGGGGCACCCTTTCCGAAATCGCACTCGCGGCGCGACTCGGCCGCCCCATCGTGCTGCTCGGTGGCTGGGCGGATCTCCTGGCCAGCGCCGAAGGGCGGGCCAAACTGGCCGAGTTGGGCGGCAAGATCGTGATTGTGGAGACACCGGAGGCGGCGGTGGAAGCAGCGATAGGTCAGCTCAATACGGAATCCGGCTGAAGGCTATCTGCACCAGTGGGGTTCCGGGGTTGTCCCCCTCTCCTCACCGCGGTTGGCCGGGCGCCCCCGAGTGGCGGGGTGGGGGCGAACGGCCGCAAATCTGCACTGATGAACCCGATTCCGGATTAGGGGACGACCGATGCACATCGGGCGGCGGCTCCTGCGCCGACACACAGACAGTTGGGTCCACAAGGATTGGAATCGTCGTCGCACGTCCCCGCCCGACAGCTGCCTGCCGAGACGCAGCGGGTCCTGCTGGGTCCATCGGGATTGACACAGGTGCAGTCGGGCCCACACGAGCCAACGGTGCATGGCTCAGCCGAACAGGTTCCTTCCGCCAGGCAGCGGCGCTTGACGCCCCCAATATCGAGGCAGACGCAACCGGTTCCGCAGTAATCGTTTGACGTACATTGCCCCGCCGGACAGGTCCTTGACACTGGCGGTGGCGGAGGCGGTGGCGGAGGCGGTGGCGGAGGCGGTGGCGAAGCCGCGGGCGGGGGGGCCGCCGTGCAGAGCCCGTTCCGGCACTTCCCCCCGTTCTCGCACGTCATGCCGTCCGGCTTCTTGCCTTTGCACTTGCCCTGCTTGCGCTTTCTACACGGCGGGCACAATTTCCTCTTCTTCGTCTTGTCGCGGCCTTTGCCCTTCGTGGCGGTCGTGTCGACGAGGCCAAGGAGACCGAGCGTTCCGCCGAGCAACCCCATCAGCGCACCCCGCCGGGACTGAGCATTGGTGAAGGTACGGGTCAAGGCGTCAAACCGATGGTGATCCATGAATTCCGGCCTCGGTAACCGCGAACAGACATGGGGTCCACTCTAGGAAACGAGGGGCGGCGCGTCCATAGCTAGAATGAGCCAAGTATGTGCAGGTAAAGAGACAGAGGAGGAGGTAGGCTGCGCCGGTGCGGTGGATCCCCGGCTCATTCGGTACTCCGAAAGACTATTCTGCTGAACACCGCTCGCATCCTCACCCGCGGCGGCGTTGTCCCGAGGCTTATTCTGCCGCCAGCACGCCCAGCTCTCGGGCCAGCGCGTCGGTCTTGGCGGCCATGATGAAGTCGTTGCGATGCAGGCCACGAATCTTGTGCGTCCACCAGGAGACCGTCACCCGGCCCCATTCCGTCAGCAGCGCGGGGTGATGTCCCTCGGCTTCGGCCAATTCCCCGAAGCGGGCGGTCAACGCCAGCGCATCGCGGAAATTTGGCACGCGAAAGGTGCGCACCAGGCGCGGCACGCCATCGTGCTCTTCTTTCACCCAATCCGGAATCAACGGCTGCAGCTCCGCCGCTTCCGCGTCGGCGACGCGCGGAGCATCGCGGCGACAGGCAACACAGGTTTCGCCCAGCAGATCAGGCGCCTCAGCGACGTCGTTCACGGGGAGCTCCTCCTTTCGGCCGGCGCCGCCCCTGGCCTTCCTTGCGAACCCAGGTCCGGCGTTTCCGCGGCTCAACATTCAGGTTCCGCTCGATCGCGGCCATGGAACCGAGCATCATGTCGATCGCGGCGCGGAGGGCCGATGGCGGCCGCGCGGTTTCCTTGACCGCGTGGGTCTGTTCCAGCAGCCGGCCGGTCGTCGCCACCGCGTCCAGGGCCGCGACCGCGGGTAGCAAGCGCCGCTCGTCTGGAGCCAGCTCGCGAACGTCGGCGTAGGCGCCCAGGGCCGTTTCGACCGCATCATCGCTCCAGCCCTGGAGTCGCAAGGTGACCTGGGCGATATCGAGCAGTGGCGAGCCCGCGGCGACCCGCTCCCAGCCGAGGATTCCCGAGACGTCGCCATCGTCGATCAGGACGTGTACCGGCCAGAGCCCGAGATGCAGAACGGCCCCCGGCAGTTCCCGATCGCGTGTCGCGGCGAGGACGATTGCTTCTGCCTGCTCAAGAAGCCGTTCGCCCGTGGAGATCCAGCGCTGGATGGCCGGCTCCTGCCTCGCTTTGGCACGAAGCGCGCTCAGGTGGCGTCCCTGGGCCTCGCGAACCGCCCCGGGCAGGAGATGCAACGGCGCCGCCGGTATGCCGGACGTGGTGGCCAACGCCGCTGTCGCCTCGTGCAGGTGGGCCAGCACGGTGATGATCCCCGCGAACACGTCCCGCGGCAAAGCAACCGGCATTTCGATGCGGTCGTCGGGGCCCGGCCACGCGCTTTCGGCGCGTGCTGGCGGCGCGCCCGGCAGCCAGCGCTGGGCATCGATGAGACGATTCGCGATCCGCAACGCTCCGTCCGCCCCATCACCGGGTGCGAAGAGAGCAGGAACGGTCTGCAGGCCAGCTCCCCGGGCGAGCCCCATCACCTGATGGCTGAAGGCCACGTCGCTCTCCGGCGTCCCTTCCGGCCAGCGGCGGACGCGCCAGAGCCCGGATGGAGCCGAAATTCTGGCCAGATTCGGGCGCCCGGCGATCGACGCGACTTCGGTCAGTTCGGGGAAAAAGGTCTGAGCGGCTTGAGCGATGTCCGGCGCAACCGAACCAGGCGGGGCCGAAAGGGTATCCATGTCCGCGAGTATAGCGCTCGGCTCAGGTGATCTCCGCCAACGCGTCGCCGACCCGCACCGCCGCTCCCACGGTCGCCGGGAGGGCGCTCAGCACGCCGTCCCGATGGGCCACAACCTCATTTTCCATCTTCATCGCCTCGACGGCACAAATCGTTTGCCCACGTTCAACCGTCTCCCCGATCGCCGCCGAGACCCGCACGACCGTGCCCTGAATCGGGCTGCGCAGCGTGCTGCTTCCTGAGGCGTTGCGATCCCGGCCGGGATCCGGAGCCGCCGGTCTCCGGGCGGCCGGTAGATCCGCCGTTCCTGGCGCGCCGGGACCGCCGTGCCACCGGACCTCAAAGCGATGGCCGTTGACCTCGGCGACCACCGTTGCGCTGTGGGCTTCAGCGCTGAGATGCGCGGGAATTTGGTCAGCGGGAGGTGGAATGACGTCCGGGTAGCGAGCGAGAAACGTCGTCGCTGCCGTGCCGTCGATCCAGGCTGGGTGGCGCAACACGTTCAGGCAGAAGTCGCGCGTCGTGGGCACGCCCGTGACCTCCAGCTCAGCGAGCGCGCGGATCATGCGCGCCGTGGCCTCCGATCGATTGCGACCCCAGGCGACGACCTTGGCGATAAGCGAGTCGTACGCCGGGTGGATGCTGCCGCCCGTCTCCATGGCGCTATCCACCCGCACGCCCATGCCGCCCGGCGCCTGAAAACGGGAAATCAGGCCGGATACCGGCGCGAATCCGCGGCCGGGATCCTCGGCGTTGATCCGGCACTCGATCGCGTGCCCACGCGGCGCCACTTTGCCCTCCTCGAACGAAAGCGGCTCCCCGCCTGCGATCAGAAGCTGCTCGCGGACAAGATCGATGCCGGTTGTCATTTCGGTGACGGGGTGTTCGACCTGGATCCGGGTGTTCATTTCCAGAAAGGCGAAGGCGCCGCTAGTGTCGACCAGGAACTCGACCGTCCCCGCGCCGCGATAGTCAACGGCCCTGGCGAGGGCCACGGCGGACTCGGCCATCGCGCGGCGCGTCTCCGGCGAAATGTTCGGCGCGGGCGCTTCCTCGATCAGCTTCTGGTGCCGCCGTTGCACCGAGCAGTCGCGGTCGCCCACGGCGACGATGTTGCCGTGCGCATCCGCCATGAGCTGGATCTCGACGTGCCGGGGATCATCCAGGTAGCGCTCCAGATAGACCTCCGGGTTCGCGAAAAACCGCGCTGCCTCGCCCGAGGCCCCGAGAAAGGCGGACTCCATTGCCGACGCCTCGTGCGCCACCCGGAATCCTCGTCCACCCCCGCCCCCGGCGGCTTTCACCGCCACCGGATAGCCATGCGCATCGCCCCAGCGCCGTGCGTCATCTGGGGTCGCAACGGGTCCGTCTGTTCCAGGCACCATGGGCGCCCCGGCCGCGACGGCGATGCGGCGGGCCTCGATCTTGTCGCCCATTGCCGCAATCGCCGCGGGCGGAGGCCCGACAAAAGTCAGACCCGCGCCGGCGCAGGCGCGGGCGAAATCGGCGTTCTCGGCCAGAAAGCCATAGCCGGGGTGGACGGCATCGGCGCTGGATCGGCGCGCGACGTCGAGCAACGCCCAGATATCGAGGTAGGGGATGGACGCTTCCGATGGAATCCGCCAGGCGTCGTCGGCGAGGCGAACATGCAGGGCATCCTGCTCGCCTTCCCCGTACACCGCGACAGCGCGGATGCCGAGCTCGCGCGCGGCGCGGATCACGCGGACGGCGATTTCGCCCCGGTTGGCGACGAGAAGGGTCGTGATGGGCCGCGTGGCAGGCGTCGTGGTCATGCCCGCGATGATAGCGTGATCCCGAATCGCCGCGAGCGGTTTCGCGGGAGATTGGATAGATCCGATGCTAGACTCGAACCGGCGACTCCAAGGAACTGGCGGAGCATCGTTCGGCGCCCAGCGCGGTTGTAGGGGCGACGCCTGCGTCGCCCGCGGCACGAGAATCGGCGCCACTGTTCCAGAACCAAATGACCACCGACGTAGCGATTGAGAGGAGATGGCGCGTGGTTCTTCATCCGGCGGATATGCGGCAGGACTATGCGCTCCACGGCCTCTCCGAAAGCGACCTTGACGCCGACCCGGTGGAGCAGTTCGCGCGCTGGTTCCATCAGGCGCGCGAGGGCGGCGTGCCCGAGCCGAACGCTATGACCCTGGCGACAACTTCCGCCGCTGGCGTGCCCGCTGCCCGCATCGTCCTGCTCAAGGGGTTTGATGCCCGCGGCTTCGTCTTCTACTCGAACTACGAAAGCCCAAAAGGGCGCGATCTGGCGGAGAACCCTCGCGCGGCGCTCACCTTCTACTGGCCGCAACAGGAACGGCAGGTGCGCATCTCCGGCATGGCCGAGCGCGTCAGCCGCGACGAGTCACGGGCCTATTTCGAGAGCCGGCCGGTTGGCAGCCGCATCGGCGCGAACCTCTCGCGACAAAGTGAAGTGATTCCCGGACGCGAGGTCCTTGAAGAGGAGTTTGTCCGCCTATCCGAGGCGTACGCCGACGACGCCATCCCGCTGCCCGAGTTCTGGGGCGGCTATCGCGTCACGCCAGACTGGATCGAATTCTGGCAAGGCCGTCCCAGCCGCCTGCACGACCGGCTGCGCTACCGGCGAGCGGGCGACGCCTGGGTGATCGAGCGCTTGTCGCCATAGTGCTCTTGCCGCCGTGGGTCAGAACTGGCAGTCTCGTGCGACGAACGGTAATCAGTCGTTGAAATGAGCGGGCGAGGCTGCTTTCGCTGCGCCAGCCCCGCCGCTGATGCAAAGAACGACGGCATTCTCCGCCGTGGCTCCGTACCCCAGGAGGCAAACGACCTCCGAATCCGTTTCCGCAACCAGGCTTTCGGGAGACAACGTCATCAGTTTCCGCGCCCTTATAGGGAATGCGGATGAAGACAGGCGTTTTCACCGCGGCGCCCGGCTCGTTTCCCCCTCTCCTCACCGCAGTGGGAGAGGGGGTTATACGGATTCCGGTTGATCACTGCCGGACTCACGGTGTGCCGGAGCCTGATTCCCCCTCTCCCGGCCCGACGGGCCGGGTACCCTCTGGGTGGCGGTTAGGGGGTGAGGGCGGCGGCTGTGCGCGGAACTGATTACCCGGATTTCGTATTAGGGGGTGAGGGAACGCCGCCGCAAACAGACATTGATTACCCGCATTTCGTATTTTGGAGCTTGCCTTGTAGATCTGGACACCGCGCGATCACGTGCGCCAGTGTCCCCGCCGAGGGCCAAGGCGGTGCGAGGAGGAACGTCCGGTACTCCCTGTGTCGTGTCGTGGCCGCATCAATTGAGCAACCGCCATCAGGGTGCTTTCGTCCATCCAGCGGGAGGATGTATCCTCCCGACGCAAGGACGATAGCGGTCCCCAATTGCCGCGGTCACGTGCATTGTTGCCCTGAAAGACCACCGAGAAACGCTCATCCTCGTAGCTTCATTGCGAACGGCCGTGGCTCGAGGCGGGACGCTTCACGCCATCCAGAATGGCACGTTCACCCAGTCTCGGACATCGGAATGTCTTTGCTGCTGGATATCGATCTACCCTTCGCCGGCCCAGACAGCCCGCGCTCCGGCGGGTTGGGCGCTCCATCGTTCCCCACCCGCGCAGGCCGGCACGTAGAGCTTGGTGATGTAGTCGATCACCATCCGCTGCGAAGAGAAGCGCGGCGCCAACGTGCGGATCGCCTCTTTGGCCTCTCTGATCCACTGGCGCGGCAGCCCCTGCTCGTCCCGCTCGTAGTAGAGCGGCACGACCTCTTGCTCCAGCGCGGTGTAAATCGCGTCGGCGTCGACATCGTCTCCCGGGCCATCGGCCAGCTCGGACGGCATGATCCCCCAGCCGCTCTCCTTGTTCGCGTTCCAGCCTTCGATCCACCACCCGTCCAGGATGGAAAGGTTCAAGGCTCCATTCGCGGCGGCCTTCATCCCGGACGTGCCGCTTGCTTCCAGCGGGGCACGCGGATTGTTCAGCCACACATCGACGCCGGCATAAAGTCGCGACGCCAGCAGCATGTCGTAGTCTTCTGCAAAGGCGATCCGCCCTTCAAAACGTGGATCGAGCGAGCGCCAGAAGATTTCCTGAATGAGCCGCTTGCCGCCGTCGTCGGCCGGATGCGCCTTCCCGGCGAAGATCAGTTGCACCGGGCGCTCCGGATTGGTCAGGATGCGGGCCAGGCGGTCAGGATCGGTGAAGAGGAGCGTCGCCCGCTTGTAGGTGGCGAATCGTCGCGCAAACCCGATTGTCAACGGGCCCGGCTGCATGAATGGCCCCGCCGCCACGACCTGCTTGGGGTCGATCTCTCCGGAGGCCCAGCGGCGGCGCGTGTAGTTTTCCAGAAACGCGAAGAGCGTCTCCTTGTTGCGCGATTTCACCGCCCAAAGCTCTTCATCCGGAATAGTGCTGACCCGCTCCCAGATCTCCTCGTCCTGCATGTCGCGCCGCCAGTCTTCGGGAAGCTGGCGATCGAGAACGCCCTGGAGGCGCGAAGAGATCCAGGTCGGCAGGTGGACGCCGTTGGTGATCGAGGTGATCGGCGCCTCGGCTGGCTCCAGGTTGGGCCAGAGGTCGTGCCACATGGCCCGGGTAATCTCGCCATGACGGGCGCTGACGCCATTGCGGAAGCCGGATAGCCGCATCGAAAGGGCGGTCATGTTGAAGCCGTCGCCGCTGCCGCCATGATGGCCCAGGCCCAGAAACTGATCGCGGGTGAGGCCGAGGCGTGGCCAGTAGAAACTGAAGTAGCGGTCCATCATCTGGGGCGGAAAGACATCGTGTCCGGCGGGAACCGGGGTGTGCGAGGTAAAGACCGAAGAGGCGATGACGCGCTCGGACGCTTCCTCGAAAGTGAGGCCCTGCGCAATCCACTCCCGTACCCGCTCCAGGAGATGAAAGCCAGCGTGCCCTTCGTTGCCATGCCAGTAGATCGGGTCGATGCCCATCGCCCGCAGAGCCCGCACGCCGCCGATGCCCAGGATCTTCTCCTGCCGCAGGCGATGCTCCTGATCTCCCCCGTACAAGCGCGACGAGACGGTCCGCGTCCAGTCCGGATTGCCTTCCACATCGGAGTCGAGCAGATAGAGGGGCACGCGGCCCACCTGGACGCGCCAGATGTGCAGCTTGATCCGCTGGGAGGGATCTTCCAGCGCAATATCGACTGTGAGTGGTTTGCCGTCCGGGCCGCAAACGAGGATGGTGGGCTCGGCTCCCGGCTCCAGTACCGGGGTGACGTCGAGTTGCCATCCGTCGTGGGTGAGCCGTTGCCGCAGATACCCTTGCCGGTAAAGCAGCGAGATGCCAATCAGCGGCAGGCCGAGATCGCTGGCGGCCTTGGCATGGTCGCCCGCCAGCACCCCGAGGCCACCTGAATAGATCGGCAGGGAAGGATGCACGCCGAACTCGGCGGAGAAATAGGCGACCGGGCGATTGACGAGTCCTGGCTGGTGCTCGCCGACCCAGGTGGTGGTCGGCCCCGAGGAGAGCAACTCCTCGAATCGTCTCATCACGCCGTCGTACCGTTCCAGATACCCACTGTCCGCGGCAGCGTCGCTCAGTCGCTCCGCCGCGACGCTGCGCAGCAGGAGGACCGGGTTCTCCGCCAGCGCATCGAACAGGAAGGGATCGAGATCTCGGTAGAGCGCCTTGGCGTCGGGCTGCCAGCTCCACCACAGGTTTTGGGAGAGTGGGCCCAGCCCGCGTATCCGTTCGGGAATGGCGGCGGGCGGCGCCTCGCTCGTCATCGTCATCCGGCCTCCGCTCTGGTGCATCCGGTGGGGTTCTCGTCGCGTGCCCATTCGACACACGTCATCTCAGGGTACTACGCGGCGCACGGACGGTCGGTTCCGCGGCCGCCGATTCGCGTGTCACGCTACTGGAAGGGCGATTCGGCCATTGCTGGCACGAGCGCAACCGCTGGGCCAGGTGCATCGGCGTCGCCCGTACGGGCGGCGATGTGGGCTAATGCCGCCTCGGCGGCACGTTCACCCGAGGCAATGCAATCAGGGAGACCAACCCCGTGGTACGCGTTGCCCGCGATCGAGAGCCCAGGATGCCCGTTCATCCTCGCCTCAATGCGCGCTACTCGCTCGGGATGCCCCATCGTGTACTGCGGCATGCCGCGTGGCCAGCGATGGACTCGGGTCAGGCCAGGTGTCGCCGTGGCTCCGAGGCGCGAGGCGACTTCCTGGCGCGCCAGCGCGATCAGCGCTTCATCGTCTATATGCTCGATGTCCAGCTCGTCAAAACCGGAACGCCCCACGAACACTCGCAGCAGCTCCCATCCCTCCGGAGCCCGCGCTGCCCATTTGCGAGACGACCAAGTGCAGGCCAGAAGCGGCCCGCCCTCGACCCGGGGCACGACGTAGCCATGGCCATTGAGGGGGTGCCGAATCTCACCACGCCGGTAGGCAAACGTGACGATAGCGGTCGATGCATGCTGAATCGCGGCGAGCTCGGCGCCAAGGTTCTGGTCGATGTCCGCCACGAGCTTGGCGGCGGCGAAGGAAGGGATCGCCAGGATGACCGCTTCGGCCAGGAGCGAACCGCCATCGCTGAGCGAAATCTGGTAGCCGTCTCTGGTCAGAGCAACGCTGTCGGCGGCGACACCGACGCGAATAGCCACGCCCGCGATCCGCAATTGCTCTTCGAGCGCCGAGACAAGCGCGGCCAGCCCACCCCGCGGAGTGAGGAATGCAGACGGCGGAGGAGGCAGCGCCGCGGATCGGCGTGCCGCGAGCACTCCGCGAATTAACCCGCCATGCGCGCGTTCGGCCGCGCGAAGCTGAGGAAACGTGGCCGCCAGGCTGAGCGCATCGCCATCGCCGGCGTAGATGCCGGCCATCAACGGCTCGACCAGGCGCTCCCACGCTTCTGATCCGAGCCGGCGGCGGACGAAGTGCCCGAGCGACTCGTCTTGTGTTCCGCGCCGCGCTGGCAATACATAATCCAGAGCGACCCGCACCTTCCCGCGAATGGAGAAGAGGCGCGAGCGCGCCAGGGGCGCCAGCCGCGTGGGCGCCAGGCCGGTGAGCCCCTCGGGAAGGTCGTGCAGCCGCCCTTTGAAGAGAATGAAGGCGCGTTTCTCGCGGGGCGTCACGCCCTGAAGATCATCGGCGAGGCCAACCTCGTGGCTGAGGCCAACGCCGCGCGCCTTGATGGCGAGAAAGGAGTCAGGGCCTCCCTCGATCGTAAACCCGTCAATCTGCTCGGTCCTGATTTTCCCTCCGAGCCGGTCCGCGGCTTCGATCAGGGTGATGCGTGGGGCCGGCATGGCATGTGTGAGGCGCAGCGCGGCGGCAAGGCCAGTGATGCCGCCCCCCAGCACCACGACATGGCCTTGCGCCTCGGCCCGTTCTCTTCCGCTCAGATCGCCGTCCATCCGCCATCGATAGTCATCGTCGAGCCGGTCATCATGCGCGCTGCCGGGCTGGCGAGAAAGACGATCGCCGCGGCGACCTCATCGACCGTCACCAGCCGGCCGGTGGGGGTCCGCTGCAGGATATCGGTCTTGATCGCAACGTCTTCGAGCATCGCCTGGGTGAACGGCGTCTCGACGAACGCCGGACAGAGGGCATTGACCCGAATCCCGAGTGGCGCCCATTCAATGGCGAGCACGCGCGAGAGGTTGACCACCCCGGCCTTCGAGCTGCAGTACGCGGCGCGATCAAAGTAACCCACCAGGCCCATGATCGAGGCGATGTTGATAATGCTCCCGCCCGATGGAGATTGATCGCGCATGACGCGGCCGGCGGCCTGGGCGGTGAAGAAGAGGCCCTTCAGATTGGTGTCGACGACCTGGTCCCAGGCCTCTTCGGTCACCTCGAACGCGGGTTGACGGACATTCGTGCCGGCATTGTTGACGAGGATATCGAGCCGCCCCTCCCCTTTCTCCGCCGCCGCCGCGACGCAGGACGTGATGCTGGCCAGGTCGCGGACATCGAGCGGCAGGGCACAGGCCTCGCCGCCTGCCCTCCGCAACTCGGCCACGGTGGCCTCCGCGCGATCCAGGCGGCCGGGCAGCTCGGTCACCACCACCCGCGCGCCCGCCTCGCTCAGCGCGGCGGCGGCTGCCTGGCCGATCCCCGATCCGGCGCCGGTCACCAGCGCGGTCATGCCCGCGAGCGTTCCTGATGTTCGATCGTGCATCTTGACAAGGGTATCCATGGCTATAAGGATACGGCGTTCACGGATCGTCCTGTTGTGCCACACGGCGCCATGAAACGGAGTCTCCATGCCGCAACCCGCGCAGTTCGGGATTGTCCGCAACCAGAATCTGCCGTGGGAGTCGATGGTCCGCCATTGGCAGACCTTCGAGGAGCTCGGCTTTGATTCGATCTGGCACGCCGATCATTACCAGCGCCCGAGCATCCCCGCTGCGCCGTTTCTGGAAGGCTGGACGCTCCTGGCCGCGCTGGCGCTGAAGACCACCCGGCCGCGCATCGGCATCCTGGTCACGAGCAA
The DNA here is from genome assembly GCA_038246475.1 of Thermomicrobiales bacterium. Taxonomy (GTDB): domain Bacteria; phylum Chloroflexota; class Chloroflexia; order Thermomicrobiales; family UBA6265; genus JACCXM01. Next base: position 14,312 of record JBBRVX010000087.1, read on the forward strand.
TACCTTTCGCCACCCGCCCTTGCTGGCCAAACAGGCGGTCACCGTCGATCACATCTCGCACGGGCGGATGGAGCTGGGGATCGGGACAGGCTGGTTTCAGCCGGAACATGAGCGGTTCGGGGTGCCATTCCCGGAGACCGGCGAGCTGGTAGCGCGATTTCAGGAAGCGGTCGTGCTGATCGATAAGCTCCTGACGCAAGACGTGACGACGTTCGAAGGCGAGTACTACCAGGTGCATGACGCACCGTTTCGCCCTCGGCCCGTGCAGCGGCCCCGTCCGCCGTTGACCCTGGGCGCGCACGGCCCGCGCATGCTCCGCTTCGCCGCGCGCTACGCCGACCGCTGGAACTCGCACGGCTCAACTGCCGAGATAAAGGAGCGGAACGATCGCCTCGATGAAGCGTGCGCGGCGATCGGGCGCGATCCAGACGCGATCATTCGCTCGCTCTACGGCTGGACCATCCCCATGGGCGTCGATCCCTGGTCCTCGCCAGACGCCTTCGCCGACGTGGTCGGCCGCTATCGCGAGGCGGGGATGAGCGAGTTCCTGATGGAGGCGCCGCACGAGGAGCAGTTTTCCGTGATGGAGCGGATCGCCAGTGACCTCTTGCCCACGTTGCGCAAACAGTAGCCCGTGTCGATGCAGGCGAGGGGAGAACCCGCGATTGACCCCACGGAAAGGCTGTGATAACGTCGGCGTCATTCATTTTATGATATTTCGAGATTGCGGTAACATGAGATAATCCGGTGTTCCCGCGTTTCGTTGACCGCGTTGACCGCGTGTGCTAACGTCGCGCCCACGCAGAACGATAGCTGTGCAAAAGAGTTCCGTCACCGCGTGCGGTAGAACGAACGGTGATGTCCGTTCTTGAATTCCGGGCCGTCGTCCGATGAAGGTCGGCGCTCAGCAAGGCCTGGGCTCTCTGTTGGTCCCAAAACCCTCCTTGCCACCGGCCGGAAGGCTCGCCGCGAGCGAAGAGGAGAGGACAAACGTGCTGCCGGCGAAGGACGCCGGCGCGGACGATGATCAGTCCAGATGGAGGAACATCAATGGGAGAGATCGCGAATCGTGGACCACTCGCGGGAATTGAGCTCGAACTCGTCGGTGATCGCCTGAAGAAGGGCTTCCGGCGGCGAGATGCCTTCAAGGGCAGCTTCGCCATGCTCGGCGCGCTGGCCATGGCCACTGGCGTCGGCCGGCATGTGACGGCAGCCCAAGGCCTTGCCTCTCTTGGCCTGCTGCCCGAAGACTTGCCGGCGACGAAGTACACCGCCGCCACGTCCGAAGTTGGCGCCGCCTCGACCTGGGTTTCCCACGGCATGGAGACGGCCAGGTTTGTCGGCAGCCTGCTAGGGGTCGACGTCACTTCGTTCGATGGCGAGTTCAGCGTCGAAAAACAGCTGCAGGATCTGCAATCTATCTCCTCGCAGGATTTCGACTTCGTGGCGGTTCACCCCTCCGCCAGCGGCGCGTTGATCGACGCCGCCAATCAGATCATCGCCAAGGGTGTTCCGCTGATCGACATGGACACCCGCCTGGTGCAGGACCCAGAGGAGTTTGCGGCGTTTGGTCATCTGACCTTCCTTGAGCCAGACAACATCTACATGGGATCGACGGTTGCCGAAGAGCTTTTCAAGGCGATCGGCGGCGAAGGCGAAGTCATCCATACCCAGGGCCAGCTCGCCCACACCGGGGCGCAGGGTCGCGCCGAAGGGTTCCACCAGACCGTGGCGAAATACCCGGGCATCAAGGTGGTTGATGAGACCCCCGGCGACTGGGAGGGTCCGAAAGTCGCAACGCTCTGGCAGGATCTGCTGCAACGCTTCCCGAACGTCAAGGGCGGATTTTTTCATTCAGACGACATGGCGCTTGCGGCGCGCAGCGTGATCGAAGCCGCCGGAATGCAGGATCAGGTCAAGATCGTTGGCGTCGACGGCTTGAAGAACGCCTCCGAGGCGATCCTGGCCGACAAGATGGTCGCCTCGGTCATCAACCCCAGCGGCCGTATTCACGGCGGCGCGATCTGGGCCGGCTATCTCACCGTCTCCGGCACGGACATGGCCGAGGGCGGCGTGCCAAAGTTCATTCGCACCGATGGCGGCCCGATCACCAAGCAGAACGCGGAAGGGTACATCTGGCTCCACGACAACATGCAGTACTAGACAACTGCATAGGGCTTCCTGGAGCATGCTCCTCACTGCCGCGGCGGTAGGGGCGACGCCCGCGGCACCGCAAGCGGCTCCAGAACCTTGCAACCACTTCCTTTGACAGGTTAGGCGAAACGAGCGTGGGTGAGACGAGGCGAGAGACGATGGCAGAAACAGAAGCCACGGAACGCGCGGCGTTACCCACGCCACCCTCGCCGGTATTGGCTGACGCCGCGGAGCCCGTTCTGGCGTTTCGCGGCGTCACCAAACGGTTCGGCGGTGCGACTGCCCTCGATAATGTCGATTTTGAACTGCTGCCCGGCGAGATTCACGGCCTCGTTGGCGAGAATGGCGCCGGCAAGAGCACGCTCATGAAGATCCTCTCCGGGGTCCACACCCCGGATGAGGGCGAGATGATCTTGCGTGGCGAGGTGGTGCAATTCGCCTCGCCGGCGGAGGCAAAGGCCCGCGGCATCGGCATGATCTATCAGGAGCTTTCCTGCATGCCGGCCTTGTCCATCGCCGAAAACGTCTTTCTCGGCAGCCAGCCGACGAATCGATCCGGGCTGATCAACTGGAAGCAAATGCGGCGGGACGCCTCCCACCATCTCGGCTCCCTGGGCATTGACGTCGATGTCTCATCCCCCGCCGCGACACTGTCGCTTGGCGGTCAGCAGTTGGTGGAGATCGCTCGCGTCGTCTTCTCCGGGGCGTCCATCATCGTTCTCGATGAGCCAACCTCGGCGCTCTCCGGGCCGGAAGCGCTGCGCCTCTTTCGGGCGATGGATGAATTGAAGGCGCGGGGCGCCAGTCTGGTCTTCATCTCTCACTTTCTGGAAGACGTGCTCGCGGTCTCCGATCGGGTGACGGTGCTGAAGAACTCGCGCAAAGTCGCCACGCTGAAAAACGAGGGCTTGACCAAGCAGCACCTCATTCAGTTGATGATCGGTCACGACGCCGATGCCCTGGCCGAGAGCTACGTGGGAGGGGTCGCCTTACCTCCCCCGTCGCAAGCCGAGACCGTTCTGCAGGTCGAGGGGCTGACCCAGGCCGGCTCGTTCCACGATGTCTCATTCGCGGTGCGGAAGGGCGAGATTCTGGGCATCTTTGGCAACCTCGGCGCCGGAATGACCGAAATGGCGCGCGTCCTCTTCGGCCGGGAGCGGGCAACCTCGGGCGCCGTTCGGTTGGATAATCGGGTCATCGCGCCAAAATCGACGCGCGCGGCGAAGCAGTTGGGCATCGCCTATCTCTCCGAGAATCGCCGCGCCACGATTTTCCCCCGCCACGAGATCTTCAAGAACATCACCCTGGCTCACCTCGATCAGATTGTCGGCGGGCTCGTCCGTGAGAAGCGCGAGATCGCCATCTCGACCGATCTGGTGCGGCGCACCGGGGTGCGGCCGCCAACTCCCACCCTCCGCGCCGGAAATCTGAGCGGCGGCAACCAGCAGAAAGTGGTCCTCGCCAAGTGGCTGACGGTCCAGCCGAAGGTGCTGATACTCAACGAGCCCACGCGCGGCATGGACGTCGGCGCCAAACGTGAGGTCCTCGATCTCATCCAGGCCCTCCGCGCGGAAGGCGTGGCGATTATTTTGATCTCGACCGAGCCAGAGACCGTGCTCGCGGAGTCGGATCGCATTCTGGTCATGTCCAAAGGCCAGATAACGAAAACGTTCGCCGGCGAGCGGGTCAGTAAAGACCTGCTCATGAACTACGCATAGGGAACAGGGGATAGGGGATGGCGCAGCAGTCGACTCAGGGGGTGGCCGCACCTTCTGGAGATCCGGGTGTCCAACGGCCAGGCAGTCAGTCCGTGCTGGCCTGGGCCAGCCGCAATGCGCGGCTGCTGGCGCCATTGCTGACCCTGATCTGCATGGTCATCTTTTTCAGTTTTGCCACCAACGTCTTTCTGACCACGCAAAATCTGCAGAACATCGTGACGCAGATCGCCCCGATCGCCGTCGCCGCTACCGGCGTCACCTTTGTGCTCTTGTGCGCGGAGATCGACCTGAGCATCGCGTCGGTGGCCACCTTCACCGGCGTCATGGCGGCCTGGCTCTGGGTCGGCGATGTCTTCGCGCTCGGCAACTGGGGCATTCCGGTTTCCATCCTGATTGCGGCCGCCATCGGAGTCCTGAACGGCTACATGGTCTCGTATGTCGGCATACCCTCCTTCATGATGACGCTGGCCATGTTGACCATCGCCCGCGGCATGTCGGTGTTTGTGAGTTCCGGGAAACCAATCTTTGAAGTGCCTCCCGTCCTGAAGCAGCTTGGCAGCGTGAGCAGCCAGCTCTTCGGCATCCCCGTCATTGGCATATTCGCGGTGGTGGTCCTCATTCTTGGCGAGTTCGTCCTCAGCTACACGAAATTCGGCCGCTACGTCTACATGACCGGCGCGAACCGCGAGGCCGCCGAGATGTCCGGCGTCAACACGCGTCAGGTCGTCATGCTTTCGCTGGTCATCTCGGCGGTTACCGCTGGCCTGACCGGCCTCCTCTTCATCGGCCGCCTCAGCAGCGCCAATCCCTCCTCCGGCGAGGACATTCTGATCAGCACCATCGCGGCGGTCGTCCTGGGCGGCACCTCTCTCTTCGGTGGGGAAGGGGGCATGCGCAACACGATCCTGGGCCTGCTCATTTTCGGCGTGCTCTCCAACGGGCTGAATCTGCTGCCCAACATCCCGATCACCTTCAAGCAGGCATTGCAAGGCATCGTCCTCCTTGCCGCCTTGCTCCTGAACGTCTTCGCCCTGCGCATCGAGCGAGTCCAGACGCGCAACGAATAGCCTTCTCTGCGCCCGCTGCGGTTGCAGGGCGACACTCGCAAGCCCGCCGCCTATGGCGTGGGGAATCGCGGCAATGCCAAGACGCTGGACAGCGATTCCTGGAGCATGCTTCAGCACTCGCTGCGGCCGTAGGGGCGACGCCTGCGTCCTTGCAGCCCGCGGCGCC
>JBBRVX010000088.1:0-19370 GCA_038246475.1 Thermomicrobiales bacterium
GCCTTGTTGCAAGAAGAGATGAGGAAGAGCGTGGCACTGCAGCTCGGGTCAGTGGCCTCGGTAGGTAGGCCGACTTTGGACCAATGGTTGAAGGATCTTTCGGAGCGAGCGCTCCAGGTGACCGCTCGGACGGCCACGCCGGAGATCGCCGCGGCCATGCAGAGCCTGTTTGGGCAGCGGATCGTGGCCGTCATGGCCGGAGCCGAGGATCCAAAGGCCGTCGGCCGGTGGGCGCGCGGCGAGCGCACCCCGCGCGTCGAAACCGAGCAACGGTTACGGGCGGCCTTCCAGGTCAGTCAGCTCCTTTCGATGGCGGAATCGCCAGAAACGGCCAGAGCCTGGTTTATCGGGATGAACCCACATCTCGAGGACAGGGCCCCGTTCGTCGTCCTGAGCGAACAACCAGCGCAGGCGCAAAGGGTCCTGGAAGCGGCGAAGGCGTTCGTGGTTAACGGATAGCCGGCATCATCCAACTCAGCCATTCAAGATTGTTGTATAGGGTCGGGCGCACGCCGGATCCCCTCTCCTGGCCCCCGGCAAACGTCACGGGACGTTACAACGATCCAGTAGCCGAATTCCGTGTTCTTTACGCGGCTTCTGAGCGTCGAGCCGCATTTCTCGAGACGCTCCGGTCTTTCCGGCCAGCCCTCGATACGCTCGCCCGGCTCCCGCAGCCGAGCAAACTCGCGGAGATCGATCTGCCTCAATCGGCCATCGGTCAGATACCGCCCGCGTACTTTGACAAGCGGATCGCCGCGTTCCGTCTGGCGGGCAGCTCGCGAATCATTGACCTCCGCTCTACCGAAACACACGCGATGCTGCGCACCGTCCTTGCAGCGGATCTCGTTTCGGCTGGGTATGTGGGTGCGTTCAATTTCGGCGAGATCATTGGGTCGGACTACGTTGTCACGCGGCAGATCGCGCGATGGGCTTTTGAGGCGGGCTACGACGGGATAGCCTATCCGAGCAGTCACGATCATCGATTGAGTTGTTGGGCAATCTTCGATCGAGCTCAGATTGTCTATGCCGGTGCTCCAGAGGTCATACAACGGCAAGATCCCGATCTGGTCGCTGCTGCCCAACTCTTCGGCTTGAGCATCCCGGAATAGGAGAGGCGCCTCGACGGCGAGCACCGAGCATGCCCGGATGGGTGCCGCGGTGGTCGTGCCCGCGCCAGTGAAGGAAGATAGATTATCGAATGGCGATGGTCATGGACGCTCCGCGCGGCGTCGTCACGCGCTCCTCGATGCGGGCGGTCTGGCGCTCTGAGGTGGGGGGGTCCGGGCGATGGTCCGGGGGCGTCATGGCGACCAGGATTTCGAGGCCGAGCGCTTCTGACAGCTTGAACAGTGTCGATAGAAAGGGGAGATGCTCGCCGATTTCGAGCCTGGACACGGCGGGTTGCGACATGCCGAGCAGCCGCCCCAGAGCCGTCTGCGTCAGGCCGTGGTCCGCACGGTAGCCGATCAGACGATGGGCCACGGCACGAGCTGGCGCCAATCGTTCCCATTCGGCGCGAAACGTGGGACCGCGCAGCTCTTCTTCAAGGATTTGCTCAAATGGTATGAGCGCCTCCATCCATCACCCCCTGAGCGCAGCGGCTCCCCCTTCTCCCCCTATCCCCCTCGTCAGCCTCCCACGATCCCCTCATCGTCCTTGGCCGCTTCAGCCTTCTGGTCAGCCTTGATCGTGGCATCCGGGCGCGTGCCCAGCTTCCCTTCTTCCACCAGCGTGCCGAGCACGTTGTTGATCACCCGCACCCCGAGCAGCGAGGTCACTTCGCCCACGTCGTACTGCGGCGCCACTTCGACCACCTCCATGCCCACCAGCCCCTCCCGCACGATGATGTCGAGCATGCGGAAGACCTCGCGCGGGGTGAAGCCGCCCGATTCCGGGGTGCCGGTGCCGGGGGCAAATCCCGGATCGACGCAATCGATATCGAAAGAGAGGAAGACCGCCTTGGCGCCCTTCCAGGCGATCTCCAGCGCCATCTCGCAGACCCGTTCCAGCCCCCAACGGTCGACGTCGGTCATGGTCACGACGGTCGCGCGCCGCTCGCGGGCCACCGCCACCCCGGCGCGGCTGCCGGTCCAGCCGCCAATGCCGATCTGCACCAGGTTGGTGGCGGGCGCGTTGGGGATGTTCGTGGCGTGAAAAAAGGGCGTGCCGTGCATCCGCTCGTCGAGGTTGTACTCGGAGAGGTCAGAGTGCCGGTCGAAGTGGATGATGCCGACGTTGCCGTCGATTTGGGGCGCGATGCCCCGAATGTCGGGGTAGCCTATCGAGTGATCGCCGCCGAGCACCACCGGGAAGACGGCCCGCTCATGGATGTAGCCGACGGCTTTGTCGATCTGGTCGAAGGTCTTTTCGATGTTGGCCGGGATGACCGAGATGTCGCCCACATCGACCATATCGAGCGATTCCCAGAGATCGACGCCGGTCTCGAAGTTGTAGCCGCTGCCCAGCGCCGAGATGGCGCGCATCGCCTGCGGCCCGAAGCGGGTTCCCGAGCGGTAGGTCGTCCCGCCGTCGAACGGCGCGCCGACGATAGCTACGTCCTGCCCCCCCAGCTCGCGCATGTCCTGCAGATAGGGACGCGCCGCAAAGGTGCCGGCATGATGAAAGCGCAGCCCGGTGCGATTGAAGAGGGGAATGGTGCGATCCTGGATACTGGCGGCCGAGGGCAGGCCATGCTCCAGATTGATGGCGATGGTCTCTTTCGTCTTTGTCGAGGGAAGCTGGGCTTCCCGCTCCAGCATCCGGGTCCCGATCAGTTGCTCGCGATCCATGTTTGCCCCCACGGAGGGTCAACGGAGGGTCATAGGGTGATGGGTGATCGGGTGATAGGGAGGACGAGAGACGGCCGGAACGACGAAAGGCCGAGAGTCGAACGTCCAATCACCCTATGACCCTATGACCCGATCACCCCATCACCCTCGTTCACCCGACACCTGACACCCAACCACCGCGTTGTATCATAGGCGGGCCCGCTCTTTGCTGGGACGCCCGTGATGACGCATGCAGACGGGTAGACATCCCGAGAAGATACCGGAGGACGATCTCGCACATGAAGCACGGAACGCGGCTGACGGGGATGGCCCGCATTATTGGTCTGCTGGTAGCCATCGCGCTGCTGATGAGTCTCTTCTTGCCGATTTTCGGCGCGGCGGCGCAGGAGACGCAGGATCAGGGCGCCACCACCGAGGCGCTCTCCGAGGTGCCTTCGACCGGCGCCCGCCGCCCCGGCCCGGTCATCCTGAACAGCTCCAAGATCAGCATCAGCGCCCCCGCGCGCGCGGCCGGGTTCTCGCCAGTCGAACTGGTCGCCAACAGCATCGGTCTCGATGCCCCCGTCGAGCAGGGCACCATTGCCGACGGCGTGATGCTGGATCCGAGCGGGCCCTGGGTCGCCTCCTGGTACTCCCAGTTGGGCAAAGTCGGCGAAGGCGGCAACGTCGTAATCGCGGGCCACGTCGACTACTGGGATGTCGGCCCGGCCATCTTCCAAGGTGTTCCAGCGTTGGCGCCAGGCGACATCATCAGCATCATTGGCGACAATGGGGAGACGTACGACTACGCCGTCGAATGGAACCAGCTCTTTGACGTCGCTACCGAGTTGACGCCAGAAGTCATCCAGACGCAAGTCGTCGGTGACACGGGTCAGGAAAGCCTGACCCTGATCACCTGCGGTGGAGAATTCGACGCTGCCGCCGGTGAATACCTCCATCGCCGGGTCGTCCGGGCGAACAAGATCTGACGGAGGGTGATGGGGTGATAGGACGGGAGTCCTGCGCCAAGCGTCCCATTCTTCCGCCTATCACCCTATCACCCTACCACCCAAACACCCAATGACCCCATCACCCATCACCCATCACCCATCACCCATCACCGCCGAGCTGCTCGCCCCCGAACGCATCGGCCCCCGCGACGGCGCCGGTAAGACCTGCGTCGTGGCCATGAGCGGTGGCGTCGACAGCGCGGTCACCGCGTTAGTCATGCGCGAGCGCGGATACCGCGTCATCGGCATCAACCTGCGCCTCTTCTCGCCGGACGATCCCGATCACCGCGCCAATCCCTGCTGCGGCATCCCAGCCATGGACGACGCGCGCATGACCTGCGCCCGCATCGGCATCCCCTTCTACGCCATCAATATGGAAGGGGAGTTCCGCGAGGCCGTGGTGCAGCGCTTTGTCGACGAGTACGCCGCCGGGCGGACACCGAACCCCTGCCTGGAGTGCAACCGGCACGTGAAGTTCCGCCATTTGGTGGAGCGGGCCAGGATGATCGGCGCCGATTGCCTGGCCACCGGCCACTACGCCCGCGTCGAGCGCGGCGATGGCGCGCTCGGTGAGCCGCACCGGCTGCTGCGGGCGGTCGATGCCCGCAAGGACCAGAGTTACGTCCTCTACACCCTCACCCAGGAGCAGCTCGGCTTCATCCACTTCCCGCTTGGCAATTTGCACAAGACCGAGACGCGGGAATTGGCCCGCGCCTTCGACCTACCCGTGGCAGACAAGGCCGAAAGCCAGGAGATCTGCTTCGTCGGCAACCGCTCCTACGCCGATTTCGTCGCCGAGCGCCGCCCCGATGTGACCATCCCCGGCGAGGTCGTCGATACGGCGGGACAAGCGGTCGGCACGCATAGGGGTCTGGTGCACCACACCGTCGGTCAGCGGCGCGGGCTCGGCATCGCCGCGCGCGAGCCCCTCTTCGTCATCCGCCTGGAGCCGGCCGAGAACCGGCTCGTGGTCGGCTCCCGCGACCAAGCCGCTGCCCGACAGATCGCCGTCGATCGGGTCAGCATCGTCAGCGGCGTCTGGCCGAGCGCGCCCTTCACGGCCGAGGCGATGGTCCGCTACCGGGGCGCCCCTGTTCTCGCGACGATCGAGCCAGGGCCGGATGGCAGCGGCGCCCTCCTCGTCCGCTTCGACGACGAAGGCCCCATCGCCTCACCCGGCCAGGCGCTGGTGCTCTACCGCGGGGATGAGGTGTTGGGCGGCGGGACGATTTCGCGGGTGATGGGTGACGGGTAAGGCGATAGCCGGTTAGCCGTCCAGCAACGCATCGAGGTCGATGGTGACACCCGGTAGCGCGGCGACCGGGACGGCGCCGCCGTGGTACATCTCCTCGGTGTAGCGCCCGTCGGGCTGGCGGCGCCAGGTGGTCAGCGTCCGACTATATGGGTTGAGATACCAGATCTCCGCGTCGCCGCGCTCGCGATAGCCCTGCAGCTTGGTAGCGTAGTCGTACGCTCCCGTCGTGCGCGACCAGACTTCGACCACCAGCGGGAACGGCTCGGCAAAGGCATTGAGCGACCGCGGATCGTCCTCAAACGGCGTCTTGTAGGCCGCGGGAATCACGGCGATGTCCGGAATGAAGTAGATGCGTTCCGAGATCCGCGCGCGCCCATCGTTGAAGTTCACGCGATACTCGCGGCGATCAAGCTGATTGGCGAGCGCGATCCCGAGGTACGCTCCCACGTCGGCGTGCTTCATGCTCATGGGCGGCTTCTCGCGCGGCACGCCGTCCCAGAGCTCCCACGGTCGGTCGGCTTCATTCAGGGCAAGCTCCCGGTACTCGCGCTCGTTGATGCGGTCAATGACTGCCATGGTGCGCGCCTCCGCGGGGATGGTCGGTGAGGACGTCGGAAAGGTAGTCGATAACGGCGCTCCAGCGTCCCACAGAGCCAGGCGCTGGTGCTCTACCGCGGGGATGAGGTGTTGGGCGGCGGCACGATTTCGCGGGTGACGGGTGGTGAGGCGAAATAGAGGGGGCGTAGCACCCGTGCTCCCTGTCACCCATTGCCGATTCGCCGTCTATCCATCGAGCAACGCATTGAGGTCGATGGTGACACCAGGCAGGGACGCTACGGGCACAATGCCGCCCTCGTACTGTGCCTCCTCGTAGCGTCCATCGGGTTGCTTGCGCCAGGCCGTCAGCGTTCGCTCATACGGGTGGATGAACCAAATCTCGGCGTCCCCACGTTCACGATAACCGTGAAGCTTTGTGGCGAAGTCGTATTGCCCGGTTGTTGGTGACCAGACTTCGACGACCAGGGGCAGGGGCTCGGCATGAGCATTGAAGCCGCGCGGATCGCCACGGAGTCGCAAGGCGTACGAATCGGGAATGACGACGACGTCCGGTATGAAGTAGTAGCGATCTGAACGTCGTGCTTTCCCGCCATTCACGTTCACCCAGTAGTCGCGGCGATCGAGTTGATTGATAAGCATGGCCCCGAGATACGTCGACACAGCATCGTGGTCAAAGCTCATGCCCGGCTTCTCCTCGGGCACTCCATCCCACAGCTCCCAGAGGCGGTCTTCCTCATTGAGGGCCAACTCCCGGTACTCCTGCTCGCTGATCCGATTGATGACAGCCATCGTGTGCGCCTCCGCGGGGATGGTCGATGAGGATGTGGGAATAGTAAGCGACACCGCCCAGCAGCGCCTCACCCAGCCAAGCGCTGGTTCTCCATCGTGGGGATGAAGTGCTCGGCGGGGGCACGATTCGTGCTGTTGCAACGGAGGGTGATAAATGAAAGGTGATAGGATGATGGGCAGCGGGGCGTGGGTGTTGGGGTAGTAGGACGAAGCCGCGTCTCGACGAGGCAATCCGTCCTTCCCAACACCCATCACCTATCACCCATCACCCACGGAGGGATGCAAGACGGCATGGATGAACAGGGCGCTGATACCAGCAAATGGAAGTGGTGGGCGGCCCTCGCCATTCTGGTCATCGGGCTGATCGTCGTTGGCATCTGTTACGGGCTCTACCAGCTTGGCGGCGCTGATCAGGCTCCGCTGGAGCGCCTCCGCGACATCGCCATCATCTTCCTCATCTTCCAGCTCCTGCTGGTGACGATCATCCTCGGCGGGATCGCCGCCGGGCTCGTCTTCCTGATCCTCGTCCTCAAGGACCAGATCATCCCGCTCTTGACGGAACTCACGGAGACGGTGCGCCGCCTGCGCGGCACCACCGAGTTCATGACCGAAGAAGCGGTGAAACCCCTCATCTCCGCCGCCGGTCAGGCCGCCAAAGTGCGCGCCATGGTGCGCACCGTGACGGGGGCGGACCGGAAGCGTCGATAAGACCCTCACCCCAAACCCCTCTCCCTGCGCACAGGGAGAGGGGCTCGCACGACGGGCTCCGCTCGTTCTGCGGGCAGTTTGTTCCCTGTCGTCGCGCCGGGCGATAGCGTTCGGCTCCCTTCTCCCTTCGCAAAGGGAGAAGGGCTGGGGATGAGGGTTACAACGCCGCCAGCGCCTCGACCACCGGCTTGGCCTCTTCGGTGAGGGTCTTGGCGACTTCATCGAAGGCGGCCTGCGGGTCCTGACCGTTGACCAGGATCTGCTCCAGACCCTTGCCGATGATCTGGTCGCCGTTGGGAATCCAGACGCGCGCCGAATCCTGCTGCCGCGTCTTCGGCAACTGATCGACCGCCGTCTTGTAGTTCGGATTCTTGGCGAAGAAGTCCTGCATCTCCGGGCTGGCGATCGCCGATTTGCGCACCGGCATGTAGCCCGTATTCTGCGACCAGTAGGTGGTGATCTCCGGCGACGTGGCGAAGGCGATGTACTTGAAGGCCGCCTCCTGCTTCTCCGGCGGGCTGGAGGCGAGGACCGCCAACCCGGCGCCGCCCGTGCTGCAGCCGAACGTCTCCTCCTCCAGCAGGAACGCCGTGCCGACGTCGAACTTGGCGTTGGCCATGATGGTCACCAGCCCGCCGGTCGAGGCCATCGTTGAGGCGGTGAGCCCGTTGTAGAAGTCGCTATCGGGGCCGTTGTCCGGGTCCTGAGTGATGTTCGCCCAGCCATCCTGGATCGCCTTGCGGTAGAACTCCCCGGCGGCGACCGACTTCGGCTCGTTGATGCGAATGGTGAAGTCCGGGTCGGAGTAGGAGCCGCCGAAGGCCCAATCGACTCCCTGGAAGATCCAGGCGACGTAGCTGGCGCCGGTGGCGTGGGTGAACGCCGAGCGGGTGACCGTGTCGCCATCCTTCTGTACGAGTTGCGGCGCGATCTTGGCGAACTCAGACCACGTCGCGGGCGGCGCGTCGAGGCCGATCTCCTTGAAGGCGTCCTTGTTGTAGTAGAAGAGGGGCGTGGAGCGGGCGAACGGAATCCAGAACTGCGTCCCGTTGCGCACGCCTTCGTTCCAGAGTGAATCGACGTAGTCGCTGCTGTCGAGCTCCTGGGCGGTGATGAAGTCGTTCAACGGGGCCAGAATGTTGTTCAGATAGAACTTGAACCACCAGACGTCGGAGAGGGCCGAGACATCCGGCGTCTGCTTGGCGGCGAGAGCGGCGGTCAGCTTCTGAGCTGTCTCCTCGTAGTTGCCCTGGAACTGGTAATCGACCTTGACGTCGCTCTGCGATTCATTGAAGCGCTTGACTACCTCCTGCTCGGCCTTGCCGAGATCGCCCGACCACGATCCCCAGTAGGTGATGTCCACCGTCGACCCGGTCGACTGCACCACGGCAGGCGCGGCGAAGGCCGTGCTCCGCTTGCTGACCGTGGCCGCCGCCGCTGCCGCACTCGCCGCGGCGACCCCCGACAACAACCCACGCCGCGAAATCTTCTTCGTCATGTCATCCTCCTGTCGCTCCTGGGGCGGCGCTCCGCCGCCCCCTTGAACACCTTTCACCCGTCACCCGTCACCCTTTCGTCGCGCCGGCCGTGACGCCTTCGATGACCAGCTTCTGGGCGAAGGCAAAGACGATCAGCAGTGGCACGATGACGAAGACTGTCGCCGCCATCACCTGCCCCCACTGGGTGTTGCTTTCCCGGTTGACCAGATAGGTCAACCCCACCGTGAGGGGGCGCATCTGCTCGGTGGTGGTGATCACCAATGGCCACAGGTACTCGTTCCACTTGCTGACAGCAACCAGCAGGGTGACCGTGACCACCGAGGCGCGGGACATCGGGATGACCATGTCCCAGAGGAGCCGCAAATGGTTGCAGCCGTCGAGCTTGGCGGCCTCGATCACCTCCCGCGGCAGGCCGCGAAAGGTCTGGCGCAAGAGGAAGGTGCCGAAGGCGATCGCCGCGCCGGGGAGGATGATCCCCTGGTAGGTGTTGATCCAGCTCTGGCCGAAGACGTCCGAGAGGGTGACGTAGTTCGGCAGGATCGTCACCTGCTCCGGCACCATCAACCCGGCCAGGATGACGAGGAAGATCAGGTTCTTGCCGGGGAAGCGCAGGAAGACCAGGGCATAGGCGGTGCAGATGGCATTGGCCATCTTGATCGCTGTGCCGGCTATCATGATGATCAGGCTATTCACGTAGAAGCGGCCGAACGGCGCCGCCTGCCAGGCGTCGGCGTAGTTGCTCCAGCGCGGGCTGGCTGGCAGCCAGGCGGGCGGGAAGGAGAAGACTTCCTGGGTCGTCTTGAGCGACCCCGAGAGCATCCAGAAGAGGGGCATGCCGACGACAATCACCGCCAGCGCCATCGCCGCATAGCCGGCGACGCGCGGCCAACTGATGCCCCTGCCTGCCCCGCGCGGCGCCGCCAGTACGCTGACCTCAACCATAGTGCACCTTCCGTTCACCATACCGGACCTGAAGCAGGGTGACGCCAAGCATGATGGCGAAGAGGACCAGCGACGCCGCCGAGGAGCGGCCGGCGTTGAAGGCGACAAACCCTTCCTGATAGACATAATAGATCAGCGTGTTCGTGGCATCGACCGGGCCGCCTTTGGTCATCACCTGGATAATGTCAAACGATTGGAACGTGTTCAGGATGGTGGTGACGCCGAGGAAGAAGACGATCGGGGAGAGCATCGGGATCGTGACCGAGCGAAAGCGCCACCAGGCCCCCGCGCCGTCGATCTTGGCGGCCTCGTAGAGATCGCGCGGGATGGCCTGCAAGCCAGCCAGGAAGATGACCGTGGCGAAGCCGAGGTCCTTCCAGATGGAAACGATGAGGACGGCGGGCATGGCCCAGTCGGGGTCGGTTAGCCAGGTCGGTGAAGAGAGGTGCGCGAAGCTGAGCAGCCGGGCGATGACCCCAAAGCGGGGATCGAACATGTAAATCCAGACCACGCTGATGGCGGCGCCGCTGAGCAACGACGGGGCGAAGATGACCGCCCGCGCGCCATCCCGCCAGCGCAGCGGCTGGTTCAGCAGCAGGGCCAGCAGCAGGCCGAGAAGGAGCGTGCCGCCGACAGCGCCGATGGTGTAGGTGAGGGTGTTGAGCAACACCTTGTGAAAGACGTCGTCGTAGAGCAGATAGCGATAGTTCTCGATCCCGACGTACTGCTTGACGGGCGCGATCAGGTCCCACCGGTGAAAGCTCAGCCAGGCGCTGTAGATGATGGGCCAGAAAGAGAAGACGGAGAAGAAAAAGAGATTTGGGGCGACGAAGAGGACGAAGAGGAACCACTCCGTGCGCCAGAATGCGCGCCGGCGCGTAATGGCAGGCAATGCATGCGGCGCGGCATCGACCGTCGCGTGCGTCGCCAAGGATGCCCGGCCCTGCATAGGTTTCTCCGCGATGACGGGCATCATGCCCGCATAGTCCGCGATCTGCAACGATCAGGGGCTAAGAGAATGTGAAGTCTAACAGTCGCCGGGCATCTCCGGGTTGCGCCGTCAAGGCGCGGTGCGGGCGCCGCGGCGGGCGATCGTGCGAGTGGTTACCGTGGGAGCTCTGTCGCGCGGGCAACAGGATACGCCAGGACCAGGGAGCGAGCGCGTGACATCTGGAACGATTCCTGCGCCGCATCCCGCATCGCGGGAGGCTCCGCGACGTTCTGCTCGGCATCGATAGCACATTATGGGAGATGTCTCGATGGACCATACCCCGCTTCAGCAGCACCATCTGTCAAGCCGCACCCGGCCGATGACCCGCCGCGGCATGATCCTGCGCACGGTGAAGCTCACGGGTGGCGCCGCCCTGGCGCTGCTGCCGGCCCAGCGCTGGGTGGGTTCCGTTGGGGCCCAGGATCATGAGGGGGTGATTCTCATCGCGGGGAGTGGGGCGGAAGTCAGCGCCAGCCCCGGCTCCGCCACCGCGCGCTCGGTCGTAGCGGAAGCCGTGGCCGAGCGGGGCGCGGCGCGCGTGCAGGCTGCCGCCGCCTTGGCCTCCGCCGACAGCGACGAGGGCGCCAGCGTGCAGGGCGCCGTCGCTTCCGCGGCGGCAAACCCCGACGGTGGGGCGATCGCCCAAAGCCCCGTCGCCGTCGCCTTCGCCGATCCCGATCAGGGCGCGACCGCGCAGAGCGCCGTGGCCGTTGCCTCGGCCGCCAGTAACGATGATCAGGCGCCCGCCAGGATGGTTCAGCAAGCCGCCCCGGCTGGCGGCGGGTCCGGTGGCGGCCGCATGGCGCGCGGCGCCTCAGGGGGAAGCCGGCTCCGCGGCGGCGGACGCGCTGGCGGCAGCGGCGGACGCGCAGGTGGCGGTGGCCGCGCCGGGCGCGGCGGCGGGCGCGATCGCGTCGGCAGGCTTCCCGTGGCCGGCAGCGGCATCACCAGCTCCGGCCCGTTGAGCTCGCTGATGGTCGTAGCCTCGGCGCTCGCCGGCATTGGTGCGGTCGCCCTGCGCGGCCGGGGCGACACCGCCCCAACCGTCACGGACCCCATAGTCGAACAGTAGAAGCCGAAGCGCGGCTCGATAATTGACGTAACCGGCGTCAGGGGCGGCCCCAGCGGGGCCGCCCCTACGCGGTTGCCACCGCTGGTATCACGCAACTGAATTGCTGGGGACCGCAGACGAGGTTGGCGCAGATGCGGTCAGCAGGACACGGTTCGCCATCGCACGAGTCCCGCGCGAAGGGGACACGGCTCACATTCCCGGGATCGAGAAAGACGCAGACCGCCTCACCCGCAACCGCGGCGCAGCCGCCGCCGGGATCGCTTGGGCAAGCGGTGAGCGGGATGGTGGGGCTCGGGCCGGCGCAGGTGGAGAGACAGAACCCGGCGATACAGAGTTGATTGGCAGCGCAGCCGTTGCCGCACGCCCCGCAGCTTGCCGCGTCGGTGAGCAGGTCGAATCATCGCTCGCCGCATCGCGTCTCCCCGCTGCCGCAGACGATCGTTTTCTTGTGCTTTCTTTTGCGCTTCCTGGCCTCCGCCGGGGCGGCTAGTAGACCTGACGTGGCCATCACCCCGGCAGGAAGCGGCGCCGCGAAGAATTCGTGGTCAGCGAGCGGGCAAGACGGTCAAGTCGATTGGCGTCCATGATCTTCTCCTGAGGTTCGGCGCGGATGGTCGCTGGTACCCCTTGTGAAACAGAAATCGGTGTCGCAGAGCTCCTCGCTACGGGCAGACATCGGTGGCCGGGTCGTGCGCGCCTTGCGGCACGCCGCCGACAATCAGTTCGTCGATCGAGGTGATGAGGCCGGTACTGCCATCGATGTCGAAGACATGCCATCCATTCTCACTACCGGGGTTGGCCGGGTTGAGCCACTGCCGAATAACGCGCCCGCCGTTGTCCTTCAGCACGATGGTCAGCTCCCCCGCCAGGGTGCTGCTGTCGAGCTCGTTCCAGTACTCGTACTTGCCCGGGAGGAGTTGGAAGATCGTGGCGATCTCCGAGCCGGAGGTTTGCACGTCGCCGCTGAAGCAGGAGAATGGGTATGCATCCTCGCAGGTGGTAGCGGCGGCCGTGCAGTCGAAGAAGATGAAAGGGAAGGGACCGGTCGTGCCATTCTCCGGCGGGATGAAGAGGACGCTGTCGTGGTCGGCGTCGACGACCCAGTTGGCCTCGATCGTGAAGGGCGCGTTCAGGCAGAACTGCGCCTTGCACTTCGCGCTCTTCTTCGTGCAACGCGTCCCGTCCGCGCGGCAGCAGGTCTTGCACGACCTCTTCTTCTTCTTCCTTCCCTTGGCATGTGTTCCAAGGGATCCCACGCTGACGCCACCGGCGAAGGCCGCGCCACTGGCGAGGAACGAGTGCAAGAGACCGCGGCGAGATTTGGCAGCGATGAGCTCGCGTGTCAGCGCATCGAAGCGATCGGTGTCCATGATGTGATGAATTCCTCCACGATTCCGGATTGTCGATGCCTAGAGCCTGTACGGCAGCAGCGGGCGCCAAGGACCGCGTTCAGGCCGTGACGCACGATCAGCATGACCGCGATGGCTCGTCACCGGGTGCCCGGACTGGGCCCGAAGCGCAATTCCGCGTGTAACCGGATAGTCAGGGCAGGCAGGCCCCTGAACACTTATTGTTCACCAGGCAGGCGGATCCCAACGGGCAATCCGTATCGACAGTACAGGCAGACCCGAACGCTCCGTCGAAACAGACCGCCGG
Source organism: Thermomicrobiales bacterium (assembly GCA_038246475.1). Classification (GTDB taxonomy): domain Bacteria; phylum Chloroflexota; class Chloroflexia; order Thermomicrobiales; family UBA6265; genus JACCXM01. Next base: position 13,249 of record JBBRVX010000088.1, read on the forward strand.
CTGTCCCTCTTTGCGGGCGCCGCAGGTACATCCGCCGAAGCAATCGTTGATACCTTGGCAGGTGCAAACGCCATGGAGACATTGGCCTGACCCGCAGACCAGCCCGCATTTTCCACAATTGCTCGCGTCGGTGAAGAGATCGACACAGGTCCCATCGCAATCGGTGGTTCCCGCTGGGCAGACACAGGCGCCGCTCTGGCAGATCTTGCCACCACCCCCATCACACTCGGCGTTTCCGCAGCAATTCGTGGCGGGAATGCATTTCTTGCCGCACTTCTTCGTGTCGCCTTTGCACTTCTTCTTCTTTTTCTTCGCGGCTGCTTCGCTCAGCAGCAAAGGCGAAATGGCAGCCATGAAGCCGCCGAGCGCGGCCCGCCGCGAGCGGCCATGGCTCAAACTTGCCACCAACGCGTCAAAGCGATGAACATCCACGATCACATCTCCCCGCTGTCGGACAATTGTTTGAGGCAACGCCTAACGCTTTTTCGAGTTCTTCACCTTGGCCGCGATCGTCAGCGACCAGCCCCCAGCCACGGCCCCTTCGTCGCTGCCGGTGTCGTCGAGCACGAAGAGATGCCACTCCCCATTGGGGTCGATGCCGTCGAACGTCGAAAGCGCCTCGCTTCCGCTCGGTAGCGGCGCCGGGGCCGGAAAGTCCAGCAGCGTGTCGGAGTCGCCAAAGGCATCACGGGGGCGAAACGTTCCGCTGGTCGGGGGCGCATCGATCGGCAGGGCCGTGGGCGCCTCGTCATCGAGCGTCAGGGTGATGTTCACCGCCGGCGACGGGTCGGCGAAGATGCCCACGTCGCTCATCACCGCGGCGTTGCGCCCGCCCGGCGAAACCAGCAGCACGTCGACGTCTGGCGTGAACTCGTGCGAGTAGCCGAGCAGCGTCAAGTTGACATCGGCGATTCTGGCTTTCTTCAAGCCGGAGACCGTGATGCTGGCCGGATAGGGCGCCGCGGGGCCACTTTCCGCGGCCTGATCCGCCGATACCACGATCTCATTGGTGTTGGCAAACGTTCTGTTGATCGTTTTGGTCTTCTTCCTGGCGTCGGTGGGGTGAGTGAACTGGGCCAGCGGCAGGGCCAGCAGCGCGATGAGGAGGGCGAGCAGAAGACGTTGAGCAGCGTGCATGAGGCAGTTTCTCCATGAATACTCTGGGCTATGCAGGAGATGGGCGCGATCTGCCCTCGCGGTTGAACCTCACGTCGCCGCTGGCGCCTGTTCCGTTGTTGACCTACCGGGGACGGGTGACATCGGGCACGCAATCGGACATCGTTCGTACCTGGCAAAGTATTCGAGAGAAGGTGAGGTCAATCAAGAGGGCACATTTCACCTGGGATCATTTCTGCCCCGCGTGGCCGCTGGTGGGGTGTCCCTGAGGCGGCGATTTTTCACCTGGCGAAATCACCCATTGCGGTCCCTGCGCCGCTGCCGTACGATCGGCCCCGGCGAAGGATGGGTGGACACGATTGGCGAGGGGCGCATGGCAAAATCGAACGCTCATCCTCTGGCCACAGGCGATCGCATTCAGTCGGTCTCGCGGGCGCTGACCGTGCTCGATATGCTGGCGGCGACGCCGGATGGGCAGACGGCGAAAGGCGTGGCAGCCGCGGCCGGGCTCACCCTGGCCACCACCTACCACCTGCTCAACACCCTGACCGCCGCCGGGTATGCCTCCCGCGATCCGGTCAGCCGCCTTTTTGCGCTGGGTCCCCGCATTCCCCATCTGCACCAGGCGTTTCTGGCCCGGGCGCGCCCGACCCCATCCACGATTCCCTTTCTGCGCGCGCTCCACCAGACCACCGGCACGACCGTCGTGCTCGCCCGTCTGTTTGGCGACGAAGCCGTCACCGTCGAGTTGATCGTGGCGCCGGACCAGGATGCTCCGGCTGGATACATCGGCTACTCGCTGCCCGCCCATTTGATCGCCGCCGGCCGCGTCCTGCTGGCCTGGGCGGGGGTAGGACGGCTCGCCACCTACCTCGCGGGACGCTATGGGCACTCTGCTGGGCCGTATCCTCCTGCTGATCCCCCGCGGCTGGTGGCCGAGCTGAGTCGTATTCGCGCGGGAGGGTTCGCGGACGATCGGGGAGAGAGTCATCCCGACATCTGGTGCCTGGCCGCGCCGATCGTGCTGCCATCCGGCGAGGCGCGGGAAGCCATGGCGATCGTCACCAACCGGGATCGCTTTCTCCGGGACGAAGCGACGTTGCGCGCGGCGCTGCTGGCGGTCACGCATGCGGCGAGCGCGGTGGCGGCCACCAACAATGGCAACGCCTCCCTGCCGGAGACGTCGAGGGCCCGCGAGCTGGCCGCCGCGGCGCTACGTGTGCTCGATTTGCCGGCCTGAAAGGAGCCAGGCAACGGCAGAATCCCTCTTCCGTCCAAAGATGCCGCGTCATACAATGCCAGTGCATCCCCGCCTGAGCTGTTCCGCCATCGCCGTCATGCTGGAGGATCATCATGGGACCGAGCCACGCTGCCAGTCTGCCCTCGGGGGAGCAAGGCGCCCTGGACCGCTTCTTCCACTTGCGCGAGCACGGCACGAACGTGCGTACGGAGGTGCTGGCAGGGCTGACGACCTTCTTCGTCATGGCCTACATCATCGCCGTCAATCCGGCCGTCCTCTCCGCAGCCGGCCTCGATGTCCGCGCCGTCGCCACCTCGACCTGCCTCGTTGCTGGCGTGCTCACGATCGTGATGGGACTCTATACCAACCGGGCCTTTGCCATGGCGCCCGGCCTCGGCCTCAACGCTATCGTCGCCTACAACCTGGTCGGCACCATGGGCCTCACTCCGGCGGAAGCGATGGGCGTCGTCGTCGTCGAAGGCGTGCTGATCACGCTGCTGGTGCTGCTCGGCGTGCGCAAATACGTCATGGATGTCGTGCCTCCCGCCCTCAGCAAGGCGATTTCCGTCGGCATCGGCTTCTTCATCCTCTTCATCGGGCTGCGCAACGCCGGGCTCATCACCTTCATCCCCGGGCAGACCGGCACCGTCGACGGCCTGCTCACGCTGACGCCCCTGAATAGCTGGCCCATCTTCGTCGCCATGGTCGGCCTGCTGGTGACCATCGCGCTGATGGCGCGCGGCATTCGCGCCGGCATTCTCATTGGCATTCTGGTGGCCACCGTCATCGCCTTTCTGGTGCCGGGGAATGTCGCCTCCCTGCCAGCGGCGCCGATGGCCGGGCCCGACTTTTCGCTGGTCGGACAATTCAGCTTCGGCTTCTTTGGCAAGCTTGGCCTGCTCACCGCGGTGCTCGCCGTGGTCAGCTTCATGCTCTCCGACTTCTTCGACACCATGGGCACGCTCATCGGCGTCGGCAGCGAGGCGGGCTATCTCAACGCCGACGGGGATCTGGAGGACGCCCAACGCCCGCTTCTGGTCGATTCCCTCGGCGCGGTGGCCGGCGGGTTGGTTAGCGCCTCCTCGGCGACGAGCTACATCGAGTCGGCGGCCGGCGTGGCGGCGGGGGGCAGGACGGGCCTTGTTTCGGTCGTAACCGGGCTCCTCTTCCTGCTGGCCCTCCCCTTCGTGGCCCTGGCCACGGCCATTCCGAGCGCCGCGACCGCGCCGGCCCTGATCGTGGTCGGCGTGCTGATGATCGCTGTCCTCTCAGAAGGGGACCGTTTGGCTCCCGAGGGATCGCCGACCCGCCGGAGCGCCATCGACTTCCGGAACCTGGAGGATGCGCTGCCGGTCGTGCTGACGATGCTGGTGATGCCGCTCACCTTCAGCATCACCAACGGCATCGGCGCCGGTTTCGTCAGCTACGTGCTGGTCAAGGTCGCCAGCGGCAAAGCGCGGGAGGTTCATCCGGCGATCTACGTCGTCGCCCTGGCCTTCCTGCTCTACTTCCTGCGCTGGGCGCTCTTCAACGCGCGGTTCTGACGGACGGATCAGGTAGTCTGCACCTCGGTCAAGGACGAAGGAGCACGCCGTTCTCCGAAATCACCTCAATAGAGAGATCGTAAGAACGAGCAACGCGTATCAGCGCCTCATGGTCCGGCATGATCGATTCAGGGAAACCTGGCGAGTGATGCCCTTCGACCCGATCGTGGAAGAGCGCCCAGCACTCTCATTCCTGAGCGTCGAGCCCCGACAGGGAGCGAATGCCGTGAAAACGAGAGTTTCCCTGGGGATCCCGGAGATGGTTAATGTGACGCGCGCAGGCCTGGGTGAACTGGCGCTGCTTCCGGCTCAGCATTGTGGCGAAGTCGACATCGTCGCTTCGAGGCGGACCATACTCGTCGAGCGCGTGCCGCATTTCCCCTCTACGGATTGGCAGTAAACGCCTGCGCCGCCTGCCGCGCGCCTTGCCGGTTCGGGCATTGAAGGTCGTTCTCCGTGCCGAAGCGGACGGCGGGGGTGGATCTGCCACCCCCACCGCAAAGATCGGTGAACCGCTGGGATCACCGCTGAAGGTTCATGCCGCGCGGGTGAGCCGGCCGCTCTCGGTCGGGAACCCCGCGTCGATCCAGTCCTGCTTGCCCGCCGTGTAGTCCCGCACGTTGGTGAAGCCCAGCTCGGTCAGCCGCCTGGCGGCGATCTCGGAGTTCTGGCACGGCAAATTCGCGCAATAGACGACAATCTCCGCTCCCTTGTCAGGCAGCAGCGTAGGAGCCAGGATGTCGACCTGGTCGTGCGGCAGGAGCAGCGCTCCCGGCAGGTGGGCCTTGCGGTAGTACTCCTCGGGCAGGGCCTCGACGATGGTCACGGGCTCGCCGCGGTCCAGCTTCTGCTTCAGTTCATCGCGCGTGATGCTGTTCGTCATGGTTGTTATCTCCCGTTACTCGATGGCGTCGACTCCAGGCGAATCGGGGCAGCCTCCTATCGCCTGATCTCGTTGTGTTTACACTGATTGCATATGCAACTTCTTTAGACAATAGCAGCATGTCGTTGCACTGTCAACTACTTTTGGCTATGCTGTGGACTATGGCAAACGAACCGGACGAAGCGCGGCTGGCCGCATGGCGGGCGTTCGTCAACGCCCACGCGGTGGTGGTCGACCGAATCGAGCATGAGCTCATCGACCAGGGCAAGATTCCGCTATCGTGGTACGACGTGCTGGTGGCCCTCTGGGAGGCGCCGAATCATGGGTTGCGCCTGCACGAGCTGGCGCGCACCGTGGTCCTCAGCCGCAGCGGGCTGACGCGGCTTGTCGACCGCTTGGAGGCGGCCGGCTTGTTGCGCCGCGAGCCCTGCCCGGACGACCGCCGCGGCGCGGTTGCCGTGCTGACCCCCGCGGGCCGGGCGGCCCAGCTTGCGGCCTGGCCTGCCTACGCGCGCGGCATCGAGGCCCACTTTGCCCGGCGCCTCTCTGACGACGAGGCGCGGATCCTGGCTGAAGTCCTGGGCCGCGTCGATGCGGCCGTGCGAGAGCCATCGACGCCGGCGATAGACTGCCCGAAACAGCCTGGGTGACGGGTGACAGGGTGATAGGGTGAGCCGCCGTTGCTCATGACTCACGACTGCTCTTGCCGTCTCACCGTATCCCTATGACCCTATCACCCCATCACCCCGTCCCCCTACCGACCCTGCCTGCGGCTCTTGGTCGGCTTGGCGGGTAGCTTGGTCGTCGGCTTCTTCTCGCTGAAAACCGCCGGGAAGGCCGGAAGAAATGGATCGGCCCCGGGCCCAAAAAGGAGAAGATCGTCGTCGTCATCCAGATCGAACGGCGGTAGCAACCCCGGCGCCCCGCCGGGCCCGAAGAGCATGTCGCCCAGCATCCCCATCTCCTCCAGCGGCGACATGGCGCCCAGGGGAGCGCTGAGCCGGAAGAGATCGGGGCGGCTGTAGTGCCCCACGGCATCGAAATCAAAGCGCGCCTCGACGATTTCGCCGTGGTCGATGGTGGCGTAGAGGATGCCGGCTTCGTCCCAAAGGGGACCGGCCAGATAGTCGCCGAGCGGGCCGACGATCGCGCTGCCGCCCCGACAGAGGGGATCGGGGGCATCGGCCAGCTCGCGTTGCGACGCCTTGTCGAGGTCAGCCGGATAGTCGGCCTTGGTCACGAACTGGTTGCAGGAGAGGACGAAGCAGCGCCCTTCCATGGCAATATGGCGAATGGTGGACTGCCAGCTTTCGCGGGCGTCCGCGGTCGGCGCCAGGTA
>JBBRVX010000089.1:0-19326 GCA_038246475.1 Thermomicrobiales bacterium
GTAAACCGGCTCGACGCCGGACCGAGGATAGCAATGAACGACGCCACCGATACCGCCGTCGCCCCGCCGGCGACCGCCAGCGATGAGACTTCCAGCGTGACCACGCCGACGAATGGACGCGGCGCGGCGAGCGGGGGAATCGTGGCGCGTGGCGAGCGGCAAGCGGAGGCGGCGATTGCGGCGGCGCTCTCCGATCTCGGCTTCGCCTCGCGAAGGGTCGATCTGCGCCCGATTCCCTTCGAGGGAACGTGGGGGTTGGCGACTTCCGCCGCCTACGCCCTGGCGAACGAGGCCGTCATGCGCGACCTGGAGGCGAGCGGGCAACTCGAGGGCCTGTCGAAGAAGGAAGCCAAGGCGCTGGCAGGCGGCGCGGTGCGCGCGCGGGTCCCCCTCCTGGCCCAGGAGATCGCGGAGCGGGTGGCGGCCGCGGGCAATCCGATTTTTGGCACGGTGGAAGCGGTCAATGGTTACGTCAACATCGCCTTCGACAGCAATGCGGTGGCCGCGGCGTTGATTGACGAGGTGCTGGAGCGGGGTCCGGAGTATGGCCGGGGCACGCCGATCGCCGAGACGGTGATGGTCGAGCATTCGCAGCCAAATACGCACAAGGAGTTTCACGTCGGCCACCTGCGCAACTCTGTGCTCGGCGTGGCCGTGAGCAAGATCCTCAGGGCGGCTGGATACGACGTGAAGGATGCCAACTACATCGGCGACATCGGCATGCACGTCATCAAGTGCCTCTGGTGTTACGAGCAGTTCCATCGCGGTGAGGAGCCGGAGGTCCTCGAAGATCGCGGCGGCTGGCTGGGCCAGATCTACGCCGAGTCGGATGCGCGGGTGAACTTCCGGAAGGATGTGCTGGAGTTTTTGCAACTCCTCTCGGGGGAAGATCCGCAGTTCGTGGCCGCCATCGACCGCATGCTCAAGTATCTCTGGCGACAGAATGCCGATGGCGAGGACATTGCCTATTTGCTCGGCCGCCTGGCCAACGCGCAACCGATCAAGGAGGATCTGCTGCGCGAGGACGGGGTGATCCCCCTCTTCTGGCCGATCGTCGGCAACCAGTTGCGCATTGAGGTGGAGACGCCCAAGCCCTACGTTCCGGTCGAGGGCATTCCGGAGCCGACCATGACCCCCGAAGAGCGGCTCGCGCGGTGGGAGACGTTGGCCGAGCACATCGACGAATGGTGGTCGCCGGCGCGCGGCTGGCGTGATGAGGTCAAGGCGACCTTCGCCCGCTGGGAAGCGCAGGACCCCGAGTTCGTGGCGCTCTGGAAGGAGACCCGCGAATGGAGCATGATCGGCTTCCGGCGCATCTTCGCGGAGCTCGGGGCGGAGTTCGATGTCTGGTTCTATGAGAGCGAGGTCGAGGAGGAAGGGAAGCTGATCGTCAAAGAGCTGCTGGAGCGGGGGCTCGCCGAGATCTCCGAGGGGCTGCCCGTGGTGAAGATCGACGAGAAGCTGGGCCTCAGCGAACCGACCTTCCGCACCATGCCGATTCTGCGCTCGGACGGCAGCAGCCTCTACGCCACCAAGGATCTGGCGCTGACGAAACGGAAGTTCGAGGAGTTCGGCGTCGATCGCGCCATCTGGGTCGTCGATGTGCGGCAATCGCTCTATTTCGAGCAGATCTTCAAGATCCTGGAGCTGTGGGGGTTCGAGCAGGCGAAGCAGGCGCAGCACCTCGACTACGAAATGGTGCGGCTGCCGGAAGGGGTGATTTCCTCGCGCAAGGGGAACGCGCCGCTCTACGACGACGTGCGCAACGCCGTCCTGACGCGGGCGCGAGAGATCATCGACGAAAAGAATCCCGAACTGGCCCCAGAGCGGAAGGACGAGGTGGCCTGGGATGTCGCGCTCGGCTCATTGAAGTACACCATGCTGGCCCGCGATAACCATAAAGAGGTCGTGTTCGATCTGGACGAGGCGCTGTCCTTCGATGGCCACGCCGCGCCGTACATTCAGTACGCGCACGCGCGGGCCAGCCGCATTCTGGAGCATGCCGGAGAAACGGAGGCCACACTGCTGGCGAAGCTGGCCGGGCTCGATTTCGGGGCGTTGCAGCCAGAAGAGCTCGGGCTCTTGCAGGGGATTGCGGCTCTGCCGGAGGAGATTCAACGGGCGGCGGCGGAATACCGCCCGCTGCTGATCGCCTCGTATGTCTACGACCTGGCCAAGCGCTTCAACGATTTCTATCACGCCTGCCCGGTGCTGCAATCGCCGGAACCGACGCGCACGGCGCGCCTGGCATTGACTGCCGCCACCCGCCGCGCGCTCGCCAACGGCCTGAGCTTGTTGGGCATTGCCGCGCCGGACGCGATGTGAGATGGGGGGATAGGGGGAACGACGGGACGCCGCGAGTAGATCTCTCGTCCCATCAACCTATGACCCTATCACCCACGGAAGATCAGCGTTGCCGTGCCGGTTGGGGGGGCGGCCCACAGGGCTCCGTCCTGGGGATCGCGCCACCAGCCAGGCGCGTGCGAACGGTCGTCAATGGGCTGGAGGGGCGCATCATCCGCGGTGATGTCGGTGACGTTGAATGAGGGGGGTAGGCGAACCACGTAGTGGCGATGCCGAGTTGGCTCGTCGAAAGCAACAATCACGCGATCTTCCGCTTCGCTCAGCCGCACGCTGCTTCCGTCGTGGAACGTGAACGCGGCGGACGTTGGCTGACCTTCCTCAGTCGGATAGAGACGAAGTTCGAGCTCCGCGAGTAAATCGTTAGCCGGCACATTGGCCAGGGTGACGATCGGCGCGTCGAGCAGCGGAAGCACCGATCCTCCGCGCACGAAAAGTGGAATCTGCTCGATGGGCGCTGGCGTTTCGGCGAAGCCGGGTCCGGTGAAGCGCGTATCGTCCCAGAAGCTGTACCACGCTCCGGGCGGGAACCAGACGCGGCGCGTGGTCGCGCCTTGTTCCACCACCGGCGCGACGAGCAACTCGTCGCCAAGGAGGTATTGATGATCCAGGTGGAGTGCCTCGGGGTGGTCGGGATAGCGCAGGACCAAGTGACGCATCGTCGGCACGCCCGTGTCGTGGGCAACCTTGGCGTAGGCGTAGAGATAGGCCACGAGCGCGTTGTGGAGACGCGCGTAGCGGCGCCAGGTGTCAACGGTCTGCGCGTCCGTCCACATATCCGCCGCGCCCGGCGTGGTCATGCGCTTCGGGCCGAGATGGTCGCGCATGATCGGCGTCAACGCCCCAAACTGACACCAGCGCATCCAGAGCTCGGTTGAGCGAGCGATATCACTGCCATCGTAGGCATCGAAGAAGCCGCCGATATCAGGTCCCCAGGTGTTCGTGCCGCAGATGCCGACGGAGAGCGCGGCGGGGATGATGCTCGGCAAGCCCCGATCGAGGGACCAGTCGGTGTGCTGATCGGCCGGCCAGGCGGCGGGAGCCCATTGGTTGGAGCCGATGTAGCCAGAGCGCACGAAGAAGACGAAATCGGGTTTTGCCTCGCGGCAGATCTCGGCAGCGGTCTGTTGATAGAGTGTGGGGTACAGATTGCGAATCTCCTCACCGCTCCGGCCGTCGGCGAAGACGGCGTCGCGCGGGGTGTATTCGCCGAAGTCGTGCATCCAGCCGTCGTAGCCGGTCTCGACTAGCATCCGGCACAGCATCTCCTGCCACCAGGGGACGCCCTCGGGATGGGTGGGGTCGTAGAGCGCCATCGTGCCGAAGCGAATGCCAACCTCCGAATTCGGATCGGGACCGGGCACCAGATACGCCTCACCGCTCGGCCGCTTCAGAAAATAGCCTTTGGCAATTCCCTCGTCAGTTCTGGGCCGGCCGATGATGAACTGGGTGTTGAGGTATCCAAGGACCTTGAAGCCGTCCTCATGCAACTCGCGCACGAGCCCTGGCATATCAGGGTATTCCCCCTCGGGGTAGCCCATCGCCGAGTTCCAGCCGGAGTTTGTATCCGGCTCGAACTGGTCGTAAATCCAGAGCGCGCTGACGCCCAGATCTTCGTCGCGCAGGCGACGGGCCTCGTCCCGCACGGCGTCCGTACCGCTCAGCGTGGTCTTCCAGACGCCGAAGGCCCACGGCTCCGGCAAGGGAGGTCGTCCTGTCAAAGCGGTATATTGGCGAATTACGTCGACCGGCTCAGGACCACCGAAGATGACGATGTCGAGCTCCGTGCCATCGACACTCGCCAGCCACGCGTCGTCGCGATCGCTGGCCAAGCGGAAGACCGCGCGCCGGGTCGTATCGAGCAGCACGCCGTAGCCGCGGCTGGAGAGGAAGAAGGGGACGGGCCAGTAAGTCCAGTCGTGCCCAGGGCGGGGATCGCACCAGGCATCCTCGATCCAGTTGAGCACCTCATGGCTGCGGTGGTTCGTGCGAGCGAAGCGCTCGCCAAGACCGAAGAATCCTTCGTCTGGAACAGAGGCGAATGAAATCCCCATCTCGCCGACGCCAACATCCCGATTGAGTGTCAGGCGAACTCGGACCACCGCGTCGTCGAGAAACTTGGCAGTGACCGTGGCCAGGCGGCCGACGATATCGTCCGTGGCGGTCTCTACGCGCAGGATGTCGCCATCCTGTTCCCAGCCCAAAACCGATGTCAGCGAGTACCAGCGCGGTTGCCGGCCACTCCCGTTGTAGCTGCCGAGCAGCGTGCCATCGACGCCGTAGGTCAGGCCCAGATAGCGCGCCGCGGGATCGAACGACGCATCCGCGCCATGTTCGCCTCGACCCGGCGGGAGGGAGGCACGCTGCACGGGAGGGGCGGCCAGGATCGCATTGCCTTTGGCATCAGTGATCGCCAGCGCAAAGGGATCGCGGGTGATCACGAGCCGCAGCATCGGCGTGGCCGCCACGATCTGACCATCGGCTTCGGCAATGTTGAACGTGCTCGGTCCCGCGAGCTCAGGCATGCGTTTTCCCCTCATCAACACCTGACGATTGCGCGTGCGTTCCCGCGGTCATATCGGTTGATTAGCCTTTCACGGCCCCCATGGTCAGCCCCTTGATCAGGTTGCGCTGCACCAGCATACCGAGCACGACCAGGGGCAGGATCACTAACACGCCGGTTGAGGCCACGCCTCCCCAGTCGATGGCGCGGTCGGAGACGTAGGCGGCGAGGTGGACGGGAAGGGTGCCGGTATCCGGGCCGGTCAGGATGAGGGCGAAGAGAAACTCACTCCAGGCGGCGATGGCCACGAACACCGCCGTGGCCGCCAGGCCAGCCGCCGCAAGGGGCAAGGTCACGGTCCAGAACGCGCGGAGACGCGTGGCGCCGTCGATCATGGCCGCCTGTTCCAGATCGACTGGCACCTCCTCGAAGAAGCTGCGCAGCATCCACACGACGAAGGGCAGGTTGAACGCGGTGTAGACCAGAATCAGGCCGAGGTGCGTGTTGCGCAGGCCAAGTCGATTGAACAGCAGGAAGAGGGGCACCACGAAGACGATTGGCGGAATCATGCGGCCGACGATCAGGCCTAGGGCGAGCTGCTCGCTGAAGCGCGATCGAAAGCGCGCCAGGCTATACCCAGCCATGGCTCCCAGCACCAGCGACGCGATCACCGAGACAGCGGTCACGATGAGACTGTTGCGCGCCGCGTCCTGGAAATTCGGGTCGGCCAGGGTGGTCTGATAATGCTCCAGTGTCGGCGTGAAGATGAAGAGCGGGGGCACCGCGAACATATCGACGCGCGTCTTCAGCGACATCATCACGAGCCAGAGCAATGGGAAGAGGTAGAACGCCCAGATCGCGATGACCGCGGCAAGCAGCAGCCAGCCTCTGCCGCCAAAGCGCCCCCGACCAGAACCAGGTGACCGGGATGTCATGACGTGGTTCCCCTAGCGATCCAGCGCCTGGCGGCGCACGATCATCCGCAGATAGACAACGCAGATCAGCAACGTGAGCACGAACAGAATCATCGACGCCGCCGACGTCAGCCCCATATCGAACGATTGAAATCCGTATCGATAGATGAACATCGAGAGCACCTCGGTCGTCGTACCCGGGCCGCCCTGCGTGAGCAGGTAAATGAGATCGAAGGTGCGCAGGACATCGACGGTACGGAAGAGGAGCGCGATCAGGACCACCGGGAGAATGAGCGGGAGTGTTACGGAGCGGAAGCGGTCGAAGGCGCCCGCGCCATCGATCTGGGCGGCCTCGTGCAAGTCGGGCGGCACCGATTGCAGCGCGGCCAGCAACACGAGCACCATGAATGGGGTGGCGCGCCAGACCTCGGTCGCACTCACGGCGAGCAAGGCGATGCGCGGATCGCCAAGAAAGACGGGTGGCTCGCCGCCCAGCACGCGCACAAAGAAGCTGAGCACCCCCAGCTCATGGTCATACATCAACCGCCAGAGCAGCCCCGAAACGAGCGGCGGCACCATGAGCGGCAGCAGCACGAGAGCGCGGAAGAGGGCGCGCGCCGGAAACTCCAAGGTGAGCAGCAGGGCAATGCCAAAACCAACGATCAACTCAGCGATAACGGTCATCCCGGTAAACTGTGCGGTCACGCGCATGGAGTTGAGGAAGTCCGGGTTCGCGAAGAGCTTCCGATAGTTGGCAAGCCAGACCAGGGTTCGCTCTGGAGAGAGCGTCATCTGATAGTCGAACACGCTGAGAAAGAGCCCGTACGCGACGGGATAGATGAGGATCGCGGCAATCACCAGCACCGCCGGAAGCAACAGGAGGAGCGGGACGACACTACGGCGCTGCCGCCCCACGGGCAAGACGGCGCCACGGAGGCCGGTGCGCTGCGATTCGGTCACGTGCGAGCTCGATGCCACAATGTGGGATGGCGCCGGCGCGTGGATGAGTACGCGCCGGCCCAGCTTCTCCTTCGTGTTTCCCTGGTGGCTACGCGGTGATCATGCCGCGCTCTTCACGCAGCTTCAGGACCTCGTCATTCATCGCCACGGAAGCGGCGTCCGGGGCTTCTTCGCCAACGACCACGGCGTTGATGTGCTTGGTCATGATGGTGAAGACATCGTTGCTTTCCTGCGTTCTTGGCCAGGGGTAGCCGGTGGCCATCGCCGCTCCGGCGGCCTCGGCGTAGGGATAGATCTCCTGAATATCCGGATCGGTAAAGAGCGCCTCGGCGGTAATGGCGTACCCCTTCGGCGCGTATTCCTTCTGGATGCGCGGGGTGGTCAGATAGTTCAGCAGCAACCAGGTCGCTTCCTTGTTGCGGGAGTACGAGGAGATGGCACTACCCCAGCCGCCCAATGGTCCACGGCCTGGCGGTGGCGCATAGGCCATCTGCCCGGCCACCGGCGCTTCCGGATCGAGCAACGTGCCGAGAATGCCTGGCCACTGGATCTGCGTCGAGCAGATGCCTTGCGCTACGGCCTCAGCCGCGGCCACGATGTCCCAGGTCGTCGCCGCCGGAGGTGCGATCTTCGCCAGTTCGACCATGGTTTCCATAGCATTGAGCCCCTCCGGGGTGTTGAACTGGGGTCGCCCGGCATCATCGTAAAAGTTCACGTCCTGCGCGAAGAGGATCGCCGCGTATGTGCACATCACCTGCACCTGGCGCCCGCCCATAAGCGAGAAGCCGTAGCGATCGCCCGTCGTCAATTGCTGGCCAAACTGCACGACTTCGTCCCAGGTCGCCGGCGGCTTGGCGGGGTCGAGTCCCACGTCGGTGAAGTGCTGGGTGTTGTAGGGAAAGATCATGGCGTCACCCAGCCAGGGCAAGCCGTACTGCACCCCATCGTAGATGGTGTAGACCTCCACCAGGCGCGGGATGAAGACGCTCATATCGACGGCCGGGAAGCGTTCGTCAGCCAGATAGGGTGCGATCGGTTCCAGGTGATCGCCGGAAAGGAACCCGCCGAACCAAGAATAGTTCAAGGGGATGAGGTCGTAGGTGCCACTTTGCGACGTGAGGTCGAGGAAAATCTTCTGATACTGCTGATCGTAGGGAATCGCTTCCCATTCACTGGTGATTCCGGTCAACTCGGCGAAGACCGCGGCCGCCTCCGCGTTCGCGCCAAAGTGGCCCTCGATCGGCCCTGCCGGAACCCGCAGATTGGCGCCCGCAAAGGGTTCTGCGGCCCGTTTCCACATATCGTCCCACTCGGCGTCCTCGGCTTGCCGGCTGATGATGGCTGGCGGGGCGCCGATTCTCCAGCCCGGCATGCTCGCGGCGTGTACGCCACCTGGCAGCGTCAGCGCTGCCCCAGCCGTCGTGGCGCCCGCGATCTGCAAGAGGCGCCGCCGGTTCACCCTGCCTTGTGTGGTCACTGTTGGTTCTCCCTGCCGAGGGCCTTCATCGAGAAAGGCCATCCCGAAATGGTTTTCTGCAACGCGGGCAAGGACGACCATGCCAGCGTCGTGCCAACTCTCCTGTCGGACACGCAGGTTTTCGCCGCTTCTGGCAAAACTGTCAAGACTGTTGGCTGCACAATCCGCACACGTCTTGCCAGAGATGAGCAATACGTGCCGCCGTGTTTCAAGGTTTCAGGGTGATGGCCCGAATCTAGTCTCCGGTTGCATTGGTCGGCGAACCAGACCGCGATCGATGCCCCACGGTTAAGGCAAATCGTGCTCCTGGCGCTATTTTGCTCGGTCTGGCCGAGGAGAGAAAAGCCCGATTACCGAGGGCAGAGACCGAAGATCACAACTTCTTAACACCATACCGGCTCCAAAAGCGGAGATTGACCCAAATGGACCCGAGGCGGGGTCCGTTTGGTGGAACCGAACATCCGCGCTGTACGTACAATATAATGAGCAGTGTGACGCGGAGTCACACTGCTGCCTGACGGAGGGGACCGCCACCTGACCCGAGGGCAAACGCGAGGTCCAGGAGTTTAGTCATGCCAGAGCTCACTACCATTTCTGCCATTTCCGATTTTGCCATCGACGAAGCGCCTGTTGCTCTTGGCCCCGAGGGCCCCTGGGACGATGACGAGGTTATCGATACCGTGCTGCGTCTCGTTGCCGATCATCACCGGGCTGTTGGCGCGGCCATCGGGCGTCGTTCCTTCTCACCCAGCCTCTCCGAGTTGCGCCAAAGCCCGCTCGGTCAGGATCTACGCTTGCTGACGATCGCGGGTATCGGCGACGTCAGCCAGATTCAGGTGCGGGAGACGGCATCGCGGGTCACCGACCTGCTGTTGCGCCCGCTCGCGGCCGAAGGGATGATTATTCCCGCCTGGTTCTGGAGCACCGCCATTGGCCAGATCGTGGCCCGCGCGGCACGCGCCAGCTACGGTGACGACGGGCTGATGAGTGTGACCGCCGCGGCGGATCGGCTCGGGATCGCGCCGGCGGTCGTCGCCGGCTGGGCCGCCGATGGGGCCATCTCCGCGATCCCCGACGACGCGGGGCAGTTGATGGTGCCGCGGGACATGATCGAGAAGCGCCGTCTGATCGGGAGCGAGCTGACCGGCCTGCACATCGACGGCGGCGAGGATGTGCTGGTGCGCGAGCAGCGCCTGGCCTCATAGCGTCGACCACCCGAGGCGCGATCGGTCCTCGGCGATCGCGATCCACGAGGCGCTTGTGTCCGGAACCTCCCGGCGCGAGCGCTTCGTTTGTCCTGGCGCTCTGCGCTGACGTGGCGGCGGTCAGCACCGTCCGGCAACAATTCCGAGCTTTCCCGTGATACGCGATGCGGGTCATCACTGGTGTACGCCGCGGCGGCCTGCCTTCTCCACGCTACCCCTCTCCCAGCCCTGGGCGCAGGGGGAGGGGGTGAAGGGGGCGACGGGCACGACGAGCGGCGCGGACGTGGGACACGGACGCGGCAGCAGGACGCGGGGCAGCGGGCGCCGGGATGCGCGAGGCAATGGCGGCCTCGAAGCGCGAGGCAATGGCGGCCTCGATGCAGGAGCAGACCACGAGGACAACGAACGAAACGGTGAATTGAAGTACCGAGCGCTGACGCGCTAATGCACGGTGATACGATCCCGGCTCCCGCTGCCCCGCGGCCTCCTGGCGCGGGGGGTGATGAGGATGCGATCGAACGACGTGATCTGATGGCACGCTGACGACGAGCGGCGGCGGTGGCCAGCGCTCCGTGGTCGAGTACGGCATCGGCGCCGGATGCGTGGTTGGGTAAGGCCACGTTGTCGGCCTGATCTCGGGAGGATCAATCCTCCCGCTGGAGGGACGGAAGCACCCTGAAGGGCGCTGCCCACGGCGTGGGCGGCGGAGCTGGGTTGCCGTGTCCCTGCACGCCGTATGAGCGCCGCGGGACCGCAGCGGACGCCACCGGACCCGAGGGGGTGGCGGCGGTCCCCCACGGGGGTGGCGGATCCCAGGCTCCCGCTGCGCATGAGGCGGCGGTGGCCAGCGCGGTCGCGTCATGGGCGGGGGATGAGGGGGAGCGGCAGGCGTCCCTACCGGTCCCGTTAGCGGAGAGGTGTAGGCGTGGTCTCGAGGTCCACGCCGCACATCGGCCGCCAAGAGGATTTCATGCAAACTCCTCTACTTATATAGACACGATTTGCAAGAAAAAGTGCGCCATATCTGGGTAAATCTAGGTATCGGAGCGAGGCGGGAGGGGGGTTATGTCACAACGGCGCACGACCTGCGCAGGTCAGTTCGTGCGCTGGGAGCGGGCCTGGGGTGAGGGATTCGCGCGCTGGAGGTTGGGTCCTCAAAAACATGCGCGTCACTCCTATCGCGATCAGTGGGCCGTCGCCGCATCGACGACCGGCATCTCACGCTTGCCGGCCTCGAAGTCGCCGATGCGCCGTCGGTAGGCCCACCACATCAGGAGCGAGGCTGGCGCCGTGGTGAGGACGAAGGAGAGCCAGACCATGCCGAGCCCGCCATCGAACCAGTGGACGGCCACCCAGGCGATGGCCACCGCTAGCCACATCGTCGAGGCACCGATGAAGAGGGGGGTGCGCGTGTCGCCGCTCCCACGCAGGCTGCCGCTGCTGACGAACCAGAGCGCCCAGAAGGGGAGCGCGATGCTCAACGCCCGCAGCGCGGCGGCACCGGCTGCGATGACATCTGGATCGGCGGAGAAGACGCCCATCACCCGCGCGCTGAGCAGGAAGGCCAGCACGCCGCCGGTTCCCATCCAGACCACGGCCCAGCGCAGCGCGATCCGCGACGCCAGCCGAGCGTCGGCAGGCACGCGGGCGCCGATGCTCTGCCCCACCAGCGCCGTGGCCGCGATCGAGAAGCCGAAGGCGGGCAGAAAGGCGAGCGAAAGGGCGGTGAAGGTGATCTGCTGCGCGGCCAGGGCCGGGGTGCCGATGAGGGCCACGACGGCGATCAGGGTGGTGAAGGCGCCCGCGGAGAGGACCTGTTCAAGCGCCGCCGGCACGCCCAGGGTGAGGAGTTGGCGGGCGGTTTCGAAGCGGGGCATCCAGCCCCAGGAGCCACTGAGTGAAATCGCCTTGCGGCCACGCGCCATTGTTACCAGCATGAAGGCGGCGCCAACCGAACGGCCTGCCGCGGCTCCCAGCGCGCTGCCGGCCACGCCGAGGGTTGGGAGGCCGAGATGGCCAAAGATCAGCACGTAGGCGAAGATGACGTTGATGATGTTCGCCAAAATCGCGGCCTTGAGCGGGGTGCGGCTGTCGCCAGCGCCCCGCAGCACGGCGCCGCAGACGAACGAGAGGAAGAGGACAACGCTTGTGGCCGCGGTGACCTGCAGATACGTTGTTGCCGCGGCGGCGACATCGGGCGCGACGCCGAAGAGCCCGATCAGTGCCGGGGCGGCGAAAAACATGCCGATTGAAACGGGGATGGCCAGGATGAGGCCCAACGCGATGGCCTGCCGCGCCAGCAGATTGGCGCGGCGCCGATCGCCTGCGCCGATCGCTTGCGAAACCAGCACCGTGGCCCCAATGTCGATCGCGGAGAGAATCGAAATGATGAAGAAGACCAGCTCAAACCCCGTGCCGACACCAGCGACAGCGTAGGCGCCGAGGCGGGCCACCATGAAGGTATCGACGGCGCCGACGGCGGTCTGCAACAGATTCTCGCCAATGATCGGCGTGGCCAGCGTGAGCACCCGCCGCTGTGTCATGGGCTCCGGGGCGGAGGCGTCCGCGATGGCGGTGGGCGCGGGCACGAACTCTCCGACCTCCCAGAGACGGAAATCCGCGGGTTCCGTCCGCGTGGTCTCGTCCGCGAGGGGCGCGGCCACGCCCAAATCTGGCTCCCCTGCCATCTCCCGTTGCGCCGTGGCGTCCAAGCGCGCGGTGCGTTCGTCCCGAGGGGTATCGACTTCAAGAAGCGTTCGAGTCATGACCCTACCTTCCAGCCATTTCGGGGACTAACGCGAAGGCAGCCGCCCTTGGCGTTCGCTTCCGCATCGCGTTTCCATGAGATAGTCGTTCGCCGGAGCCCGGATTCGACGCCGCGGATTCGACGCTTTTTTGTATCAGAACTAATGTTCTCATGCTCAACCATCATATCGCGCAATGCGGACAGGCGAGGTCCGCATTCGCTGCTAAAGGCGGACAGGGCCGGGTCGTGCCTCCCGTGCGGCCCGATTTCGCGGTGAAGGGTGGTGTAGTGAGTGTGCGAAGCATCTCGTTTCCCGCCGCGAACGTACGCGCGTCCGAACCGAGAGCCCTCCTTCATCGAGACGACACGATTGCTCCTCCGTCGGGATGACACGGTGGCTTTGGCGCGGTGTTCAGGACCATGGGGCCGGGGTGGGGCCGTGTCGGCCGGGCTTGCGGTGGGGATTGACAGCGGGCCACACTGTCTGTACTATGCTAATTAGCTAATTAGCGAAACAGAATTGAGCCATGGCAGTCGATCATCTGAGCGTGACCTTCGCGGCGTTGGCCGACCCGACCCGGCGGGCGATTCTGGCGCGGTTGGCGCAGGGGGAGGCCACGGTCAACGAACTGGCCGAGCCCTTCGCGTTAAGCCTGCCCACCATCTCCAAACACCTCAAGGTGCTGCAGCATGCCGGGTTGGTTACCCAGGGGCGCAAGGCGCAATGGCGGCCCTGCCGGCTGGAACCGGCGCCGCTGAAAGAGGTCGCCGCCTGGATGCAGGAGTACCGCCAATTCTGGGACGAGAGCTTTTCCCGTCTTGACGAGTACCTGCGCGAATTGCAGGGAGAGCAGAAGGAGTCGCAGCGTGACTGAGAAGACGATCGGCGCCACCACGTTCACCGTCGTGTCAGACCTGGAGTTGAAGATGAGCCGCGTCTTCGACGCGCCGCGCGAATTGGTGTTTGCGGTCTATACCGATCCCAAACATGTTCCCCACTGGTGGGGGCCGCGGGACATGACCACCATTGTCGACACGATGGACGTGCGTCCAGGGGGCATCTGGCGCTTTATCCATCACGGTCCAGACGGCACGGAATGGGCGTTCAACGGCGAATATCGTGAAGTTGCGCCACCCGAGCGCCTCGTCTCCACGTTCATCTTTGAAGGGATGCCAGATAAGGTCGTGGTCGATTCCGCGACGTTCAAGGAGCAGGATGGCAAGACCATCGTGACGGTGATCTCGCGCTTCGAGTCAATTGAGGATCGCGACGGCATGCTGCAGTCAGGGATGGAGTCCGGGGCCGCCGAGACCTGGAATCGGCTGGCGGAGCTGCTGGCGACCCTGCAGTAACGCGGGTTCGTGGATTGCCGGACATCTGATTTCCTTGAGGAATCATGCCCCGCAACGCGCACCATCACGCGCCTGTGCAGCCACCGCCACCGGTGAGCCTGGTCTGGATGGCGTGCCGAGTCCTGGCGACGCCACGCGTCCTCGCCAGCATCCCATGACGTGAAGACGTGCCGATGAGCACACGAGACGTGAAGAAGAAGGGATCGAGATCATGAAGCGAAGGATTTTTATGACAACGCTCGCCGCCTCCGGCATGGCTCTCGCCGGACGGCGCGGGGCCTTTGCCCAGGGGAACGACACCCCCGCGACGCCTGTCGCGGAGGGACAGGACATGGATGGGACATCGCCGCAAAGCGGCTACGCGCCGGTCAACGGCTTGCAGATGTACTACGAGATCCACGGCAGCGGCGAGCCGCTGCTGCTCCTGCACGGCGCGTTCAACGCCATCTCGCTGTGGGGACCGATCCTCAGCACATTGGCCCAGAACCACCAGGTGATCGCCGTCGAGTTCCAGGGCCATGGCCACACCGCCGACATCGACCGCCCCTTCAGCTTCGAACAGTTCGCCGATGACGTGGCCGGGGTGATGGACCACCTCGGCATCGATCAGGCCGATGTCGTCGGCTACAGCTTGGGCGGCATCACGGCCCTGCAGTTCGCCATACGCCACCCCGACCGCGTGCGCAAACTCGTGGCCATCTCGGCCAACTTCCGCACCGACGGCACGTACCCGGAGGTCGGCGCGCTCATCGCGACGCTGACGCCGGAGATGTTCGCCGGCTCACCGCCGGAAACCGCGTATGTCGCGGCCGCGCCGAACCCCGACGATTGGCCGATCCTGTTCGAGAAGATCAAAGCCCTCGAAGGGGACGCGTATGCCTGGGCGGACGAGGAAATCGGCGCGATCGCGGCCCCGACGCTGGTGATCGTCGGCGATGCCGATACCGTGCGCCCCGAGCATGCGGTGGCGCTGTTCCGGCTGCTCGGTGGTGGCGTGCCGGGCGATCTGGTGGGCTTGCCCCCGTCCCAGCTCGCCATCATCCCCGGCGCCACGCACGTCTCGCTGGTGGTCGAGCGCTCGGCGCTCTGGCTGCCGATGGTTGAGGCGTTTCTCGACGCGCCGATGCCCGAAACGCCATAACCAGGCTCAGAAGGACCATGACATGCGGCGCGCCGGTTCGAGGTCCGCGCTCCTTTGCACCCGTGTTAACCAGGCGCCGCTGTCAGTCGCCGCTCTAGCGGCTGCTGGGACGGATCAGGCGGTGGTAGAGGCCGAACAGGATAAAGGTCGGCGGCCACTGCCCGACGAAGACGGCCCAATTGTCCTTGCCGGAGAGCTTCAGCAACGCCGAGATGCCAATCGATCCCAGGGCGGCCCAGTACCAGGCCTCTTCCGGCACGTTATCGGTGACACGGAAAAAGGTCTTCTGCGCCTCTTCCGCTTGTTCCTTGGCATCCGCCATAGTCAGGCTCCTTCGATGGGTATTCATGAGACAACGTCCCATGCTGCCGGCCATGAATGCACATCTCATGTCATGGTGATGCCCATGGTACGTGCAGATACATATCTGAGCTTCAACATGGGCGACACTCAACGGGCAAGCACAATCCGGCCGCGTCCCACGGAATGACCACGGGATTCCGCGGCACGGATCTTGGCAAGCGATGGGATTTCGCGAGGGACGCAGCGACCTACGCCACCTCGACGTCGTGGATCTTGCCCGTCTTCACGTCGTAAACGAAGCCGGTTACGGGAATCTCGTTCGGGATGAAGGGGGAGTCGCGGATGACGGCGATGTCGTCCCGCACGCTCTGCTCCAGGTCGCTGAAGGGGAGAAAGTCGACTTCGGAGGCGTCGGCGGCGAGCTGCTCGCGCACGATCTCCCGGAGCGTTTCGTTGTCGAAGGTGAGCATGCCGCAGTCGGTGTGGTGGACGATGATGATCTCCTCCGTGCCGAGCAGCCGCTGAGAGATGACCAGCGAGCGAATCGCGTCCCGGGCGCGGCCGCCGGCGTTGCGGATGACGTGGGCATCCCCCTCTTCCAAGCCAAGCGCCCTTGCCGGATCGAGCCGCGCATCCATGCAGGCCACGACGGCGAACTTGCGGCCCGGCGGCATCGGTAACTCGCCCTTGGTAAACCCAGCGGCATAGGTTTCATTAGCGGCGCGCACCTCGTCGAGAATGGCCATCGATGCTCTCCTGGACTTCCATCGATTCTGATCTCGGATATCTCGATCAGGAACTCCAGAATACAGAGGAGGAGCGGCGGCGGCAAGTGCCGCCGCGGCACGGGTGTAGGGGCGACGCCCACGTCGCCCGCCACTCGAACCACCAGGCGCAATGTTGCCTTTGACCTCGCTTGCCGCGAACGTACGCGGTAGATTGGCGCGGGCGAGGCAGGCCTCGCCCCTACGGCCGATGTCGATTCGCGGCGCGCCTGACATCCGACCTATGCGGTAGCAGATCGCGGCGGTCCCTCATTGAGATAGCGCAACGTGACGTTGACCATCGATTCCATGCCGATCGCCAAGGCGGCCTCGTCGAGATCGAAGCGGGGATGATGGTGGCCCCAGACCAGTCCCCGCTCCGGGTTCTGGCTGCCGACGAACCAGTAGGCGCCCGGGACCTCTTCCAGAAAGTAGGAAAAGTCTTCGGCGCCCATCATCAGCGGCGCTTCGTGCACGCCATCCTCGCCGACGACTTTGGCGGCCTCTTCGCGCACCAGCTCCGTCATCTCCGGGTTGTTGACCGTGGCTGGGTAGCCGCGGGTGTAGGTGTAGTCGACCGTCGCGCCCATGGCGGCGGCGATGCCGCTAGCCATCTCCCCGATGCGCGCTTCCAGCAGATCGCGATTGCGGGCGTTGAAGGTGCGCACGGTGCCGCCCAGCTCGGCGGTGTCGGGGATGACGTTGAACGCCTTGCCGGCCTGGAACGTGCCGACCGTCACCACCGCTTCCTCGGTCGGGTCGATCGTGCGCGAGACGAGCGTCTGCAAGGCGGAGACGATCTGGGCGCCAATGACGATCGGATCGATGGTGTCGTTCGGCTTCGCGCCGTGGCCGCCCTTGCCCCGGATGACGAGGAGGAAACGGTCGGCGGCGGCCATGGCCGGCCCCGGCCGCACATCGATCACGCCGACGGGATTGTCCTGGCTGATGTGCAGGCCGAACGCGGCGTCGACCTTCGGGTCATTGAGCACCCCGGCATCGATCATCGGCTTGGCGCCGCCGGGGGGCAGCTCCTCGGCGGGCTGGAAGAGGAGCTTGACCGTCCCCGCGAACTGGTCGCGGCGGTCGAGGAGCAGCCGGGTCGTGCCGAGCAGAATGGCGGTATGGGCGTCGTGCCCGCAGGCGTGCATGACGCCAGGATTTTGCGAGACGTAATCGACGTCATTTTCTTCGAGGATCGGCAGCGCATCCATGTCCGCCCGCAGGAGCACCGTGCGCGCTTCGCCCGGCCCGGCTCCATGAATCAGGCCCGTGACGCCGGTGCCGGCGATGCCGGTGCGAATATCCTCCACGCCCAACGCCCGCAGCCGCTCGGCCACGATGCCAGCCGTGCGGACCTCCTGAAACCCGAGCTCGGGATGCTCGTGAAAGTCGCGGCGATCGGCGATCACCCCCGGCATGATCTCGTCGATATCCGATCGCAATTGCGTGTCCTGCACCTGGTGTCCTGCCTTTCCTGCTCCCGCGAATGCATCTCCCGGTCACGATACCAAAGCTGAACGCGTGTGTTGCGGGTACGATCCGCGGGCAGGCGATGGTCGGGGAAAGGGGCGGGTGCGTGGATCTCGGCGGGCCGTTCCAGTTGCCACCCTGGCTCGACTTCGGAGCTACCTTCATCTGGGCGCTGACGGGCTCGCTGCTGGCGGCCCGCCGCCACTACGACATCGCCGGCATTACCGCGCTGGCGTTCGTCTCGGCGGCGGGCGGGGGGTTGCTGCGCGACGGCGTCTTTCTGCAGAATGCGCCGCCTCTTTTTCTCCGGACCTGGGTCTACATGGCTCTGATCGTCGCGGCCGCCGTCGCGGTGCGGCTGGCCGGGAGCCGCATTCAACGCATCCCCTACTTCGACCGCACGATCTCCATCGTCGATGCCTTGGGGCTCGGTGGCTTCGCCGTCGTCGGGGTGCAGCTCTCCTTGCAGTCCGGGCTGAGCGCCCCGGCGGCGGCCTTTGTCGGCATCATCAACGCGGTCGGCGGCGGTGTTCTGCGCGATCTGCTGATTCGTCGTGAACCGACCATCTTCAAGCCAGGCCCGCCGGAAGCGCTCGCCGCGCTGGCCGGGTGTGTAGTTTATCTGACCCTGAACCGGGCGCCCTATTTCGGCGAGGTCGTGGCCGGCACGGCGGCCGTGAGCGCGGTCTTCCTGATCAGGTTCGCCGCGATACGCTATGGGTGGAAAACGGGCATCGCGCGGGGCTTCGATCCCCCGGACGACGTCGATGGATATCCGGGGTAACGCCGTCGTGCTAGCCTCAGGCGCGTAAACGTGAGAAGGGAGCGATCGAGCGTGACCGAACATTCCGACGCGGGCGACGCGCGTCCCCGGCGCTTGACCGAGGCCGAAGCCACCCGCCTGGCTAACGAGGCGGTCGACCTCGCCGGCGGCGCGCGCATGATCTACCGCAACCCGCGCCAATCGTTCAGCTCGAAATCGCGCCGCGACTTTGATATCGAGGGGCATACGATCGAGGTCCGCTGGGGAGAAATCAGCTCGCCCGCGATCGTGACGGCAGGCGGATACGTTTTCGAGATTCTGGATGAGGGGATCGATCTCCTCATCCGGCCCCCGAAACCACGGGAGTGAACGGGCCGGTGGGAATCACGTTCCAGGCATTGACGACCATGGGCATGGTGAGGATCAGGAGGCCTGATTGATGACCGAGCGAACCGGCGAAGCGTTCGAGCTCGATGAAAAACTGACCATTCTCGGCGGTCAGCGTCGAATTGGTGAGCCGGCTCCGGACTTCGCCCTGGAAACACTCGATGCCGGCACCCAGGCGCTGCGCATGGTGCGGTTGGCGGATTCAGCCGCCCATGTGCGCCTGCTGAACGTGGTCAACTCGATCGACACGCCGGTATGCCACATCGAGACCCGCCGCTGGGATGCCTTGCGGAGCGATCTCCCCGCGGATGTCGTGCTCCTGACGATCAGCATGGATCTACCTTTTGCCATGGCGCGCTGGCAAGGCGCCGAAGCCATTGGGCACCAGATGCTCTCCGCCCATAAGGACGAGACGTTTGGCCGGGATTACGGGGTGCTCATCAAGGAGTGGCGATTGCTGCAGCGGGCGGTCTTCGTGATCGACGCCAACGATCGGATCGTCCACGCCGACTATGTCGCCGACCAGATGGCGCAGCCCGATTACGATGCCGCGGTGACGGCCGCGCGTGCGGCGGCATCGATGTCGCACGGGAGCGGCGATGTCGAGCCGCGGGGCTCCCGGTGGTAATCACCAGTTGCGCTTGTACGGAATGTGGGTAATCAGTTCCGGCGCCGCGACGAGCCCTCACCCCCCTGCCCGCCACCCTGACAGGAGGTATGTGGGGAAATGCCGCTCCCGTCGCGCAAAACCCTCACCCCAAACCCCTCTCTTCCCCTAGCCCCGTCGGGCCGGGAGAGGGGCTTAGTGTCGTGTGCAGAGCGGCATATCGGGAATACCTCCCCCTGTGAGTGCGCGCAGGGAGAGGGGCTTATTGTCGTGTGCAGGGTGTAATCTAAACAGGTGGTCACTCGGTTTTGGAGCAGAGGCGTCGCGTGCAGCGCCGCGGGCTGCAAGGACGCAGGCGCCGCCCCTACA
>JBBRVX010000090.1:0-19202 GCA_038246475.1 Thermomicrobiales bacterium
GAGGCGACCGACGAAAACGGCGATTGGACCGTAGCGGTCAAACCATGCTTCGGACCGCGCAAGGTCGTGAGGTGTGAGCAGCGCCCAGTGGCCATACCTGGCGACCAGCCGATTGATCCGCGCCTGACCCGCCGCCGCGCCGATGCCGTAGAGGAGAAGAGCGCCGATAATCGAGCCGAGGGTCGAGGCCAGGAGGACAAGTGGAAACGAAAAACGATTCTGACCCGTCATGAACCCGGCAAGAGGCAGGATGACCTCAGATGGGATCGGGGGAAAAACGTTTTCAAGGGCGACCAGGACGGTAAGTCCGGGATAGCCGAGCGCCTCGATCACGCCCGTAACCCACTCCGCTAACCAGTCAAGCAACGATTCTCCCCCTCAGCTCAAATGCTGCGCGAACATTGTGTCATTCCGACGGATTTGCAGGAGCAACCTCGGGCGACATATTCATTGGTTGTCGTGCTAGTCAAACGGAATGCGGATGATGTGTTCCTCAGTCCGGGGCGAACGCACCGGTGCTGATCGGCAACCCGTATCAATCATGCGATTTTCCTCGTCCCCAAGATACCCTGTTTCCAGCCAAAGGGGATGAACTGGCGAAACTGGAGCTTCTCAGGGGGTTCTCAGCGCCTCGGCGATCTGCTCAGGATAGTCCGTGCACAGCGCGAAGGCGCCGAGATCGCGAACCCGCCTCGCTTCGCCAGTGTCATTGACCGTCCAGATCATAGTAACGAGACCGGCTTTGCGGAGAGAAGCGGCGGTTTCGGCAGTGTACGCTCCTGAGTAAAGCGATACGGCGGGTGAACGAAGTTCACTGGCGATGCCAAAGAGCCGGGCGTCAACGATTTCGGCCAGGGGCCAAAGGGCAGCGAGATCATCCAGGGCACGGATGCGTCGCAACGTGCCCCAGTCAAACGAAGATATTGCCCACCGCGCCCGCGGGATACCGCCGAGAACGGCCAGGACGTTGGCCTCAATGCCCGAGCCTTTGATCTCGATGTCGAGGTGCGCCGCGGCGCCGACGAAGTCCAGCACGGCCTGGAGTGTCGGGATCTGCTCGTCCTGCCCCGCGTCAAAGCGTTGCAAGCGTGCGAGTGGCAATTCGTCAACAAACCCTGAGCCGTTCGTCGTGCGCTCGATGGCCCGGTCATGAATGACGACCGGAATCCCGTCGGAGGTCGCATGGACATCGAGCTCAATACCGTCGGCCCCGGCCTCAAGGGCTTCTCGGAACGCGAGCAGGGTGTTCTCTGGATATGAACCGGAGGATCCCCGATGGGCGTAAACCAGAACCATCAACGGTCCTTTCTCGTCGACGTCGAAGAGCGACAGCCGCAACCTCATAGAGTTGACACGCATCGTGTCAATCTTTATACTTGCACGCGATTAATGCGTGTTGGAGGAGTTTCATGAATGGCTCCGGCTGCGAGCCGGTTTTCATCATCAGTGTGGCCGCCCGCCTCCTGGAGATGCACCCGCAAACGCTGCGCAAGTATGAGCGAGAAGGGCTGATTGCCCCCTCTCGCACGACCGGGAATCTTCGCCTTTACTCGGATGAAGATCTTGAACGACTGCGCCAGGTGAAATATCTGGTTGCCGATCGGGGCCTGAACCTCGCCGGAGTGCAACTCGTCCTCGAAATGACCCTGAGGCTCAAAGCGCTGCAGAAGCGGGTCGGAGCGGAGGCGGAAGCAAGCGGCGATTCGACGCTGGCGCGCATCGAAGCGGATCTTGGCGCCGTGATGACCCTTCTCGGCGCAAGCACTGGCGAACCGACCGGGAGAAGATGACCCCGCGGCTGGTGCGCTGCGGCACGTCTGTTCTGGCATGGCGAATATCGTCTGCCTGGCTCAGCGGCAGGGGCGATGCCCGCGTCCATGCAGCCCGCGGCACGGGAGGCCCTCGCACAATGGTAGGGGCGTCGCCCGCGGCGCCGCACTGTGTCGCGGCGGCGGGTTTGCCGGCGTCGTACCAGGTTGATCGTTGAAGGAACATGGGATGGCAGGGACCACGAAGTTCACGGAAAAGGCGCAAGAGGCGATCGTGAGCGCCCAGCGCGACACCGAAGCGCGGAACAATTCTCAGTTTGAGCCGATCGCATTGCTCCTTGCTCTGCTCGACCAGAGCGATGGTCTTGTTCCTCAGATCGTGAAGAAGCTGGATGTTGATCCGGCGGCCGTGCGCAATCAGACGGCGGCTGGTGTCGATGCCTTGCCCAAGGTCGCCTATTCCGCACAGGCCGCCGTGAGCAGCAGCTTGCGGAAGGTGCTGCAGAAGGCAGAGGACCAGGTCCGGCAAATGGGCGACGAATATGTCAGCACGGAACACCTGTTGCTGGGCATGCTCGATACCCCAGACAGTGGGGCGGCGAGGCTGCTCAATGGATTCGGCATCACCAAGGATCGCGTGTTCGAGGCGCTCAGTCAGATTCGGGGAGGACAACGCGTGACGGATGCCAATCCCGAGGACAAATACCAGGCGCTGGAAAAGTATGGCCGCGATCTCACGGAGCTGGCCCAGGAGGGCAAGCTCGATCCGGTCATCGGCCGCGATGAAGAGATCCGGCGCGTGATGCAGGTGCTGTCGCGCCGCACCAAGAACAACCCGGTGCTGATCGGCGAACCGGGCGTCGGCAAGACCGCGATCGCCGAGGGGCTGGCGCAGCGGATCGTGCGCGGCGACGTGCCAGAAGATCTCAAAGACAAAAAGATCATCTCGCTCGATCTCGGCGCGCTGGTGGCGGGCGCGAAGTTCCGCGGCGAGTTCGAAGAGCGGCTCAAAGCGGTGCTGAAGGAAGTCAGCGACGCCGCTGGCAAAATCATCCTGTTCATCGACGAGCTGCACACCGTTGTTGGAGCCGGAGCCGCCGAGGGCTCGATGGACGCATCCAACATGCTCAAGCCGATGCTGGCGCGGGGCGAGCTGCGCACTGTTGGCGCCACGACGCTTGATGAGTATCGCAAGCATATCGAGAAGGACGCCGCGCTGGAGCGCCGTTTCCAGCCGGTCTTTGTCGGGGAACCGACCGTAGAGGACACCATCTCGATTCTGCGCGGTCTACGCGAGCGCTACGAAACCCACCACAAAGTGCGCATTCTTGATTCGGCATTGGTCGCCGCCGCGCTTCTGTCAAATCGCTACATCACGGATCGCTTTCTGCCAGACAAGGCCATCGATCTCGTCGATGAGGCGGCCTCCAAACTGCGCATGGAGATGACCTCCCTGCCGGTGGAGCTGGACGAAACTGAGCGCCGGATCATGCAACTCGAGATCGAACGGGAAGCGCTGCGCAAGGAAAAGGACGCGGCCTCGCGCGAACGGTTGGAAAACCTCGAAAAGGAGCTCGCCGACCTTCAGGAGAAGCGGGATGCGCTTCGCTCGCGCTGGGAAGGCGAGCGCGAAGACTTGCAGAATATCGCCGGCCTACGGGAAAAGATCGATCAGACGAAGGTCGAAATTGAACAGGCCAAGCGCGCCTATGACCTCAATCGCGCTGCCGAGTTGCAGTACGGCTCCCTGGTCCAGCTTGAGCAACAGTTGCGTGACGCGGAAGCGAAGGAGAGCGCGACGCAGGACAGCCGCCTGCTCAAGGAAGAAGTCGATGCGGAGGATATCGCTGACATCGTGTCGCGCTGGACGGGAGTCCCCGTGAGCCGGCTCGTTGAAGGTGAGATCGAAAAGTTGATGAAGATGGAGGATCGTCTCCATGAGCGAATCATTGGCCAGGACGAGGCGATAACGGCGGTCTCGAACGCAATCCGTCGTTCCCGCGCCGGGCTGTCGGATCCGAACCGGCCCCTCGGCAGCTTCATCTTTCTCGGCCCTACCGGTGTCGGCAAGACCGAGCTGGCGCGGGCCCTTGCCCAGTATCTCTTTGATGACGACCAGGCCATGGTGCGCATCGACATGTCGGAGTACATGGAGCCCCATTCTGTCAGCCGGCTGATCGGAGCGCCTCCCGGCTATGTCGGCTACGAAGAGGGCGGACAACTGACCGAAGCCGTGCGCCGCCGCCCCTATAGCGTGATCTTGCTCGATGAAATCGAAAAGGCGCATCCGGATGTCTTCAACGTTCTGCTGCAGATCCTTGACGATGGGCGCGCCACCGATGGCCAGGGGCGGACCGTCGATTTCAAGAACAGCGTGATCATCATGACCTCGAACCTCGGCTCGACCTCCATCCTGCCGGCGGGAGCGGGCAATGAGGACGAGATGCGGGAACGCGTCATGGCGGCATTGCGCGGGCATTTCCGCCCCGAGTTCCTCAACCGCATCGATGAGATCATCATTTTTCGTCCACTCTCGAAGGAGCAGATCGGAGAAATCGTCGAGATTCAGCTCGATCAGGTCAATGCTCGGCTGGCGGATCGGCAGATCCACCTCGAGGTCACACCGGAGGCCAGGACCTGGCTCGCTGATCGGGGGTATGACCCGGCGTTTGGGGCCCGGCCGCTGAAGCGCGTGATCCAGCGCGATGTGCTCGATCCCCTGGCGCGCCTCGTTCTGGGTGGCGAGTTGCGGGATGGTGACACCGCGGTCGTTGCTGCCGATGGGGGCCAATTGCGGTTCAGCACGACGCGCGCGGAGGCCCCTGTCGGCGCCGCCTGAACAACCACCGAGTTTGCCACATGGCGCCGTCGTACGTACCTTCGGGACATACGGCGGCGTCTTCATTCTGCAGAGTCGAAACGATCCCAAACGATCCCCGGGCTATACTCGTCTGGTATCGCCGAAACGGGTGTGCGGAAGGCCAAAAAGATGCCCGATTGGGTGTTGACACTGGTACAAGGTGGGCTGACTCTCGTGGCGCTGGTTGTCATCGTCATGGTGCTGGCCGCACTCTTCATGATCATCTTTGGCATCGCCACGGGGATCGATGAGAGAATTCAGGAGTAGGCGGGTGCGGCCTTGAGCGATCTTTCCGGCATCGGTCGGTATTTGATCGTCGCGGGGATCGTTCTGCGCTCCTTGGCGGGGTCATCCTGTTAGCGCCACGAATCCCCGGCCTGGACCACCTCGGGAGGCTCCCGGGAGACATCGTGATTGAGCGTGGACCGATTACCGTCTTCATTCCTCTTGTATCGTCGATCGTGATCAGTATTCTACTGACACTCGTCCTGAATCTCTTCATGCGGCGATGAAAGGCGGATACCGGGTAGCCTACACATTGACGATCGATCCTCCGCGCTCCTACAGTCGGGCCGGAGCGCCAACAGTCATCGTCGTGCTGGGAGTGCCAGATGCAGCGCGTGATTCCTGACCGGTTGCGAAATGGAGGTGAGTTGATGCCCTCGACCAAAACTCGATCCCGGGGTGTTACGAGAGAAGCGTTGCCCGCCCGGGCGGGGCGGGTCGCGTTGAGCGGCCTCTTTGTCCTCGGCATGGCCCTTCCGGCCATGGCACGGGCAGTGCCTGCCGCCGCGCAAGCAAGCACCGTTTCATTCAGCACGGCCGAGGTGGCGCCGGCGGATTCGATTTCGTACATCGTGACCACCCTCGACGACCGATCTGAACAGTGGAGGCTCGCGGACACGCTCCTGGATCGTGCCGGTTTCGGCGAAGCGATCGACCAGGCGCTTGCCCAGGAAATGACGGATGAATCGGGAGAGGCACTTCCGCTCGATGCCTTCCTCGGCGGTGAAGTTGCCATCGTTTTGAGTCAGGTGGCGCTTGAAACGCTTACCGCGGAGTCGGTGGGCGCTGCCGACATGGGCATGATGATGGGCGACCTCGGCGAGGCGACGCCGGAGCCGGATTCGACTGGTCCCAAGGCCCAGGGATTCGCGGTGGTTCTCGACGCGCGCGCGCCCTCTACCGCGTGGGCAGGCATTCGCGAATCGGCGCAAGCGGGCGACAATGAAGAACTCACCTACGAAGGCACAACGATTTTCTACACCCCACCCGCATCAGACGAAGAGGATGGAATGGCCGCCGCTCAAGTCGGCGACCATATTCTCATCGCTACGGCGCCCGACGATCTGCATCCCTTGATCGACACTGCGGACGGGCGCACGCCAGATATCACGACGCTTCCCGAGTTTACGTCCGCTCGCGAGGCGCTTCCCGCCGAGTTTCTCACGTTCGGATTTGCCACCAGCTTGGCTGATGCCGAGATCGACCTTGGCCCATTCGGGGCGGCCACGGAAGGCCTGATCACCGATACCTTTTCGGCGATGACCTTGGCCGCGGACGAGCCAGGATTCCGCCTCGAAACCGTTACCCTGCCCCGCGACGGCGAGACGCTGCCAGCCGGGCCGGCCCCGTATGACTCAAGCCTCGTCGAAGCAGCTCCTGACGATGCCATCTTCTTCATGAGCTCCCCGGATCTCGGCGCCACCGGTGTGCTCGATGCGCTTGGCGCCGTCGCGCTGGGATTGGCGTTTGGTATGGGCGACCCCTCCATGACCGATCCGAGCGCTACCCCACCGGCCGGAACCCCGGAAGATACTATCGCGGCCCAGTACGAGGACGCGGCGGCCTTGATCGGCGTCAACTTGCAGACTGATCTCTTCCAGCAGTTGGTCGGCGAGTATGGTGGTTGGGTCTCGGCAGACGCGGCCGGAGGCAATGTTTCGGGCCTCTTCGCGTCGGCCGTATCAGACCCGGCGGTGGTTGAGAATACCCTGATGCAGTTGTCGTTCCTGATCCAGGGGGCATCTGGCGGCGAAAGCGCGCTGACGACCCGCGACGTAGCCGGTGGTCAGGTCTATGTCGTCGAGTTGGGTGACGAAGCGGGCTCGACGCTCGAATTTGGCGTCGTGGACGATCAGTTGGTGATCGGCAGCGGCGATGCGGTTGATCGCCTCGGTGGGACGTCCTCGGGGTCGCTGGCGGAGAACGCGCAGTACCAGGCCGTGATGGATACCCTCCCCGTCGAAGGTTCCGGCAGCCTCTACGTCGATCTCGTGCAACTGTTGCCGCTCCTGGAGGCGACATCCGAAGAGTCCGGCGGGTTCGGTCTCGACGGCATGGGAGAAATTACGGACGCCAGCGAGACCTGCGCCAACTACGCGACCCAGGAAGAGGCGCAAGCCGCGTATGACGCCGGGGAGCCAGATACATTCGACCTCGATCAGGACTTCGATGGAGAAGTCTGCGAGGACTTCTTCGCGAGCGCCGACGCCACCGCGGTCGAAGACAACGCCAGCGGCGGTAACATCGAGGCCACGTTGACCGATGTCGACTACTCGGCGCTTACGGCGTTCGCGCTCGTCTCGCACGAAGAAGAAGGCTTGCCCAGGACTTCGTCGATTCTGTACATCTCGGAATAGCGCGCTGGTCGCCCGTGCGGCAACGTGAATTCGCGGTACGGGGCGCTCAGTCACCTGAGCGCCCCGTACAATTTCGACGGAGTTTCAATGGCGGAGCGATTCCGCCGCGACTCCATCAAACGTCTTGGCTGGAACATGGACGTCTGCATGGTTCCGTAGCCTGCAGCGAAACGGAGGAAGTTCATGAGGCTTCTAGGCAAATCGGCGATATCAGGATGGCGGCCGTTAGCAGCGTTGGCGCTCACCTTTGGCCTATCAGCGCCAATCTGGAGCGCGGCGGATGTCAGCGCGCAGGATGCCCTCCCCGTGACGGCGAGCGCCGCTCCTGAGGGATCGATTCTCTACCACGAGCTCGATCTTGATTTTGAGGGCGATCAATGGCAGCAGACCGAGGATCTGCTGGCCCGAGTCGGCGTCCCGAACGCGCTCGATCTCTGGCGAGATGAACTGCTGAGTGATTCGTCCGGTTCGGGTAACTTCAGCGAAGCCGATCTCGATGCCCTGATCGGCGGCGAAATGGCGATCATCATGACGCCGCGCGCTGTCGAGCATTTCATGACCATGCAAGCCAAGCACCGTGGCAAGGACAAACATGAAGCGAAGGCCGCCGGAGGAGCCACGCCAATGGCTGGATCGCCCGACGACGAAGGGTACGGCATGGCAGCCGTGCTGCTGCCAGGTGATCCCGATGCCGCCTGGGAGTATGCCCAGCGGCAGATCGACTCTTACGCATCCGAGCGCAATCTGGAGATCCAGACCGGAACGGAAGGGAATGCGGAGCTCATTTGGTCCACGCCGGGTGCTGAATCGGAAAACGCTGACGACTATGGCGCCAGCGACCCGATGGAGGAGATGTTCGGCGGCCACGGTAAGGACGTGTTCGCCACGGGACGCTCCGGTGACTACATCATCGCGGCGAAAAGCGTGGCTGATGTGCGGATGATCGTCGATGTGATCGAGGGCGGGGCGCCCTCGCTTGCGGACTCGGCGCCCGCGCGGGATATCGTGGCGCGAATGCCAGCCGATGCGATCTCCTTCACCTATATCGACGCGCAGGGCATCTTTGCGTCGCTCGATGCCGACACCCTTGCCGCAATCGAGAGTCTCATGCCGGAGAATATGCCCAAAGAGGCCTGGGGCGGCTACGCCGGGTTGGCGATCAGCGCACATCCGGAAGGGTTCCGCCTCGACACGGTTTCGACAGTGCAGCAAGGCGTCGACCTGTCGGCACTGATGCCGCCGAACGATCCGGCGGTGGTCTCACGGGCGGAGCAGGTCCCGGCCGGCACGTTCATGTACACGGCGGGCACGGTGCTGCCAAACTCGTTTGCTGGAGCCGCGTACGGCGTTGCACAGGCGGTCAACGCCGCGGCGTCGGGCGCTGATGCATATGACGAAGACGCGATGATGGCGTTGCCATCCGCCGAAGAGATGCAAGCTGAACTGGAGCAGGCGACCGAAACGCTCGGCTTCAACCCGGCCACCGATCTGTTCGATCTACTGGGCAACGAATTCGTGGCGTTCTCGTCGTTCCCGAGCTTTTCCGCGGAGGGATTCGGGTTAGATGCCGTGGCGGCGATCACGACGACCGATGCCCCGGCGCTGGCCGAAACCATGCAGAAAGTTGCCGCGTTCGTCGATCGTTCCGAGCCAACCGCTGACATCGCGGTGCGTCGTGTCGGTGAGGACACAGTGTATGTAGCCAGCGATCCCGAAACCGCAGGAGCGCCAGCGCTCGAATTCGGTGTGGTTGGGGATCAGGCGGTGGTGGCCATTGGCGACGGCATTAAGCAGCTCAACACCGAGCCGTCAACATCTCTGGCCGCTGATGCGCAGTATCAGGCCGTGATGGGCATGTTGCCTGCTGAGTTCTATCAAGTCGCCTACATCGACATCGGCCAGGCCATGGGGCCAGTCATGATGATGACGGGCGAGCTTGGTTCCTCCGGGATAACGGACGCCGACCTCGCCTGTGGCGAGTACGCGGACCAGGAGGAGGCGCAGGCGGCTCTGGACGCTGATCCAACCACCAACGCCGACCTCGATCTCGACTTCGATGGCTCTGCCTGTGAAGATGCGTTCGCCGCTGCCGGCGCAACCCCGGTTGCCGCAACAGGGAGCCTCGAGAATATTCGAGCGTTCGGCATGGTGTCGTTCCAGGACGGTGAGAGCGTCGGCTCGAGCGCGATCCTTTACATCGCGGAATCGGGTTCCTGACGTAAAGAAGAGTGAAACGCGGTGGGGAAGCGACGACCTCGCTTCCCCACATCAGATTCCCGCGGGTAACCTTCCGGGTCGTCTGGTCGTTGTTGAGCGCGAGTGGATACGGCCGCGTTGCGCTGGTGCGCCACGCGCCCAGGTGGGTGGTCAGAGATTCCTGGAGCATCTTGCAGAGCCAAACCCGGCTGTAGGGGCGATGCCTGCATCGCCCGCGGCACGGCAAACGGCGCCGGTTCTCCAGAATCCAATGTCCACCTGGGTAGGCTATCGTGCGGCCCGCGAGGAGGAGATTGACTTGAAGATGGATCCCCGGCTGGAACAGGGGCTCGCTCCACGGGAGCGGAGCGATCTGTGTCGACTCTGGCAAGCCTTGAGCAGCTCGACGCCAAATCCGACCCGGCGGGACCTGTTGCGTTGGTCGGCAATCGCGGCTGGCGCCGTGGCCACGGCCCGGCAGGGCATTGCCCAGGCTGCACCTGCCATTGCTCCGCGATCGCTGCGCCAAGACGCGCCGATCGTCGAAGGCGCGGAGATCATTGTGCCATTCGACGCCTTTGGGCAGGAGATCACGCTCGACCCGCACCGCTCATCTGACTACGGCGGCTTCTGGGTCATGTATCCTAATGTCTGGGGCGGATTTCTGCGCTATGACGAACTTGGTCGCATCGCACTCGATCTGGCTGAGAAGGTCGTGCGCTCTCAGGACGGCCTGCGCTATACCCTCACGATACGCGAGGGCGCGAAGTACGCAAATGGCAATCCCGTCCTGGCGGAGCACTTCATCGCCTCCTGGACCCGGGCGCTGGACCCGGCCAATCTTTCCTCGATGGTCGCCTTCATGCAGCCCCTGCGAGGTTACGACGCGTGGATTTCGGGTGATGACACCGGCGAGCTTGGTTTCCGCGCCGAGGACGAACGGACCGTTGTCATCGAGCTGACCGAGCCTGTCACCCACTTCCCCTCGTTTCTGGCGTCGTTCATCTGGGCCGTCGTCGATCCTCAGGCCATCGCGGATTTCGGCGAGCAGAACTTCGTGCTGAACAGCGCTGGAACAGGTCCGTGGGAGTTCACCGAGTACCAGCAAGAGACCCAGTTCGTGATGCAGCCGAATCCGAACTACTACGATCCGGTGTCGTCATCGATCGCGCGTATCTCGTGGCCAATCTTCAATGGCCCGGATGCCGCGCGCTCCGCGCTGGACCTCTACGTGAATGAAAATGCGGCCTCTGCCGACGTTCCGCTTTCACTGCTGGCCGAGGTCGAAGGAGACCCGACTCTCTCGGCCGAAATGCGGCGGCTGGATAGCTCCCAGGCGGCCATTCGCTCATTGGCGATGGATTTCCGTCAGGCGCCGTTCAATGATGTTCGTGTGCGACGGGCGTTCGGTCTGGCCTTTGACCGCGATCGCTACGCCGAGATCTACGGAGGAACCTGGACACCGGCGACGGTTTTCACGCCACCGGTCGTCAATGAACTGAGTGGCTACACGCCGCCAGAAGGGTTTCCTTTCGATCCGGAACAGGCCCGATCCTTGTTGGCCGAGGCGGGCTTTCCAGAGGGGCAGGGATTGCCGGAGATTGTGTTCTACCAACCCTCGGGCGACAGTGATGAAGAGCTCGACCGGGTTCGATCCGTCCTGCGGATCTTCGAGGAAAACCTCGGGGTTCTCGTGACCCTTGACAATGGCCGCACCCAAAGCGAGATCAACGAGTTGATCGCGGAGACCGGTGGCCTGCAACTGGCGATCATGTGGTGGCAGACGGTGACCGACACGCCGATATTGCTCAGCGATGTCTTTCGTCCCGACTCGCCGTACATGCAGGGTGTCTTCAACTGGGCCCCGGATCTGGAGCCGATCGGCGGCGATCCCGGCGCGGCGGCAGCCTCGTTCAGCGAACTCATCGCTCAGGCCGATATCGAGCTGGACACCGCGACCCGGAACGATCTGTACCGGCAGGGTGAGGCACTGGTTCTGGAGAATGCGGTGTATGTGCCGATTGCCAACTGGGTGCCGATGTTCGTGCAGAAGCCATGGTTGCAAGGGACTCGGCAAGGTCCCTGGACAGGCCGGCTGCCGATACTTTTTGACAAGGATGTCGTCGTTATCGAAGGGTGATCCCTTCTGCCGCTAAGTGGGTGGTCAGGGATTCCTGGAGCATGCTTCCTTACCGCCGCGGATGTAGGGGCGATGCCTGCATCCTTGCAGCCCGCGGCACGGCAAACGGCGCCGATGCTCCAGAGCTCTGTGACCACCTACTTAGCTCAGGTCCTCGAAGAGTCGCGGCTGGGTTGGCGGCAAGTCAGGCTGCTCGGACCGCGCGACCCCGAGCATCTTCCCGAAGGCCAGGGCGTTCAGCGTTCCCGCGCCCCGGGCATTGTTGTTGAACAGCACGTGAACGTTGCGCGTTGTCCTTGCCAGGTCGTTCACGGTCGCGGCAAATGCGGCGAGTTCTTCCGTCGAGTAGTCGTAGTCGTAGCGAACCCCGCCGCCGCCGCGACGCCACCCCTCAACGTTCCTCCCGTGAAGACGCAGATACGCGAGTTCGGGATGGGTTGCTGCCGGGAGCGGCGGTGGCGTCTCGTTTGGGATTTGCGGTTCATCGGCGATAGCGTAGGCAAGGCCGAGCTCGCGGAGCAGCGCGAGCGTTGAGGCGCTCTCCTCCTCGGTGAGCCAGGTGTGATTGCGGAACTCGATAATGGCGATGTCTCCCGCCATGGCGCGAGCGACGCGTTCCAGATAGGCGCGCGACTCCGCCGTGTTGGCGAAACGTGGCGGGAACTGGAAAAGCACGCCGCCAAGGCGACCATCCGCGCGAATCGGCTCATACGATTGGCGAAACGCATCGAAGGTTGCGTCGGGTGGGGTTTCCGGGGCGTGGGTCAACTCGCCAAATGCCTTGACATCGAAGAGGAAGTCGTCCGGTGTGATTTCGAGCCATTGAGCGTAGGTGCGTGGCGGCACGATTCGGTAGAAAGAGACATTGACTTCGACGACATCGAAAAAGCGGGCGTACCACGCCAACCTGTCGCTCGCTTTGGTTCCCGACGGATAGAAGCCGGGCAGGCTGCTCCAGGAGCTGATGCCGACGCGTACGCGGCCGCGGGCCGAATCGGCCGCGGGCATCACTCCGGGGCTTTCGGGACGACGACGAACGGCTTCCAGCGACCGTTCATGCCGGCCTCGCTGACCCCAAAAAAGATGCGCGGATCGCCGTCTCCCCGGAAAACCAGGTCGTACCGGCGGTCACCGGCGCGTTGCCGATACGATCGCCACAGTCCATAGTCACCGTCCCACCGCACGGCAGATGCGTCAAGCTCGCCTTTTTCGCGCTGTGAAATGGCGGCGCGCCAGAGGCGCCGATCGGTGCTCCTGGTGACGTTATGAATGAGCTTGTGGTAGCGAAGATCGCGCAATGTGTAATAGCGAGCGCCGTCCAGCTCAAACGCGTCCAGAATCTCGATGCCGGTGGTCGGGGCGATAGGATCCGCGCCAACCACTTCTTCGTACATCGCGGGCGGTTCGGCGCGGGAAGGGGCAATCTGGACGAGTGGTTGCATCGCGTCAGCCAGCAGCGAACCGGCGTCCGGCGGTGAAACCTCGGCAACTGGAGACGGGGTCGGCAGCGCACGACTACGCCGAGGCAGATCGCTCGCATCAAACGATTCGCCGCCCACGGCCGCTTCCCTGCTTGCGGAAACCGGTCGGCCGTTCGACGGCGCAGCTCCATCGGTCGCCGGGGAGGACGCCGCGCCCGTTTGGACTAAGTCTGCGGCGCCGGTCA
Source organism: Thermomicrobiales bacterium (assembly GCA_038246475.1). Taxonomy (GTDB): domain Bacteria; phylum Chloroflexota; class Chloroflexia; order Thermomicrobiales; family UBA6265; genus JACCXM01. The sequence goes on from JBBRVX010000090.1 coordinate 13,274, forward strand.
CCATCAACACGATTTCGTCCCTGGTCGCTGGCGCCGATTCGGCGCCGCGACGCACATAAATCCCGCCAGGGTGGATGGCATGGGGCTTCCGGGTTCCTTCGGCGACGTCGATGATGACGATGGGTTTTCCGTCTGTTTCGACAGTCTCAAATGTTGGAGTTATCGCGGGCGTTATCTGGGTGGCGATTTCCGCGGTGAGCTCGGCTATGAGAGAAACGGGATCGCCAACGCCGGCAACCGCGCGCTTTTCCGCGGCGGAAACCCCCAGATAGATGCGGCCGCCGACGGAGTTGGCGAAGGCGACCACGTCCCGCAAGATGGCGCCTTGCCCACGTTTCGTGGCGGTGCTCTCATGGAATGCCTGGTGGGCGGTATTGCCATCCAGGCGGGCAGCCTTGACGGGATCGCTGGGGGGCGGGGTATACGGCCGTGACAACTCGAAATTCGAACCCGTAAAGAGCTGTTTCAACGCGGCGAACGACATTTCCGGCAGGAGGACTTCGGTGGGACGGTCTCCCACGCCGAGGTTGCTCTCGCGCGCCGGATCCTGTTCGATGCGGTGGGCGTCGGACCCCTGAATGCAGTGCATGCGTCGCGGATACTCCGACTTGGAGCCACTAAAGAAGCGGGCCGTGGAGCGGCGGTTCGTCGTGGGCAGGAGGTCCGTGACTTCAAGCGCATGGAGATTGGGATCCTGGGTATAGGCGATCTTTGTCTGGCCCCCGAAGCGGAGGCCCTGCATGGCGATGCCGTGCGTGGAATTGACGTGCGCGCCAATCACCAGCGCGCCGTGGTTTGCCAGGATCTCGTAGGCGCGCAGCACATCAGTGGTGGCGCCGACTTCTCCGCTCCCGAAGCGATCTTCCGGGATGCCGAGCAAGAGCAGAAGATGCTCCATCAACCGCACGCTGGTGCCCTCGGGGAAGATGGCCAGGATATGAAACCCGAATTGCGCCGTGAATTCGAAGCCGGGCAGAACCAGGATCCGGCTCAAGAGTCGCCGGAACTCGCCCAGCCGTTCGGCCTCGGCCGGTTCCAGACGCTTCAAATACTCAAGCAGCTCGAGATCTTCGATCTCCCGCCATAAATCGGCGTACCCCCGGACGGAGTTGTGGTCCGTAAGGGCGATCGCATCGAGGCCACGTTCCTCGGCGCGTCGGAGAATATCGATAATCCTGACGCCGGCTTGCTGGTAATCTACGGATGCGGGGGTATGGATATGGAGGTCGATACGGCGCCAGGCAGCGTCGGCGAGCGGCGCGGACGGATTCGCCTTCGGCAGAGCGGCCCGGACGCGACGTGGAATCTGCTCGTGCGGGATGGCCGAAACGTTGGAGACAGCCGCTGGCGCGCTTTCACCGCGCCTACGTGGAGGTGAAATCGATCGTCTCCTTTCAAGGGCATGGTGGCGCCGCGGCGGACAGATCGAACGGGGCCACGTTGCCCCAACCTTCGGCACTATAGCACATTCGCCAATGTTATTGACAACCAGTCACAGCCAGAGCGGCTGGCGGGCCATGCTAGACTCGAAGGGCGTCGGGCGCGCCACAGAGTTGCGCCGGTCGCCGGTTCGGATGCGGATACGTCGAGCTTCTGCCCGCGGGGACGACGGAAACCACAATCCACCATTCGACCGTACATCCGCCATAGCGTCACGATGGATGTGACCAGGCAGGGTGCGGCAATGGGACCGGCGAGCGCTGGTCGACGTTAGGATGCGGGGCAGACATCGTGCCACAGATCGATACACCGTTACTGCTCGATATTCTGCTCGGGCTGGTGATCCTCCTTTTCATTCCTTTCGGCATCCGCCGGGGCGTCGCCAAAGAGGCGATGGTTTCCGCGGGAATTTTTCTCGGGGCATCACTCGCGGCTCGCTTCGGGCAATCATGGGGCTCCGAGATCAGCGCCCGGGTCGATCTCGAACCCGGCGCGGCGACATTTGTCGCTTCGCTGCTCCTGCTTTTTGCCGGAACGTTTCTGCTTGGATACGGAGGGGGCGCAGCGCTTGGCGTCACTCGCCCCGGGACGCTCTCTCGCCTGGTGGGAGGGCTTCTGGCAGCCTTCAACGCGGCCTTGCTGCTCACGTATCTCCTTTCCTGGATTGAAATGGATCTTCAGCAAACCGCGGCGCTCGACGACGGAATCTTGAGCGAGGCGTTACTGCGGCGGACTGACCTTCTCATGCTGGCCGCGGCGGGGGTGCTGTTGGCGCTGACCGTACTCGGCTGGATCGTCAATGGCATGCGATCGCGCCGGCAGCCTCGTGAGGTCGGGACCGGACCGCTCGCCGGTGTCCCGGCCCGTCAGCGCCCCGTGCGTGTTGCCGCGGCGCCAGATGAAGGGAAGTACGAACCTGGGAATGAGCCGATCCCCCGATCGGGACGCTTCGGACCAGGTCTGGATGCCACCTCGCCCCTTTCGACGGGATCACCGGTCTCTGGAGGTTCTCCCTGGGCGGGAGATGCGACAGCGGTGAGCGACACCAATGGCCATGGACGCGGCCCGTTCGCGAGCGGTCCAACGCGTTACGCGGGGGGTGAAGCGTCCGCCCAGGGGGACGAGACGGTGTGGGCGGCCTGGAGCGCTCCTGGGAGCAGAGAGAGCGTTTCCGGACCGGACACACCAGGTCAGTGGCCAGTGACGGCATCGCTTGGCGTAACCGATGATGACCGTTGCGCGGTCTGCCGGGCACGGGTTGGCCCCAGAGATGTCTTTTGCCCCGAGTGCGGGGCGACGCTGTAGCGCGAAGCAACCGCTGACAAGGTGACGACGCGATCGATCACCTGGCGAGCGTACGCCCACGCCACCAAAACACGCCGCTTGCCAGCACGAGGGGGCATATTTTGACCGCGACGCGTAACGGGGCTGAACTTTATGCGGCGCGTGCCGCGGCCGTTGAAGCGATCGATGACGCCGCGGGCGAATTGATCGCGTTGTCGACGTTCATCCATGCAAACCCCGAGGTGGCGCTGGAGGAGGTGCGGTCGAGCGCGGCGTGTGCGGAGTTTCTGGAGGCGCGAGGCTTCCAGGTCGAGCGGGGGGTGGCCGAGCTGCCGACAGCGTTCGCTGCATGGTCAGGAGATGGGAGTCCGCGGGTCGCATTCCTCGCGGAGTACGACGCCCTTCCCGGGTTAGGCCATGGCTGTGGTCACAATCTCATTGCGATCGCGGGCATCGGCGCGGGCCTGGGGCTGGCGGCAGCGCTGAAGCACCTTGGCGGAACGGGCCGCGTGGACGTTTTCGGCACACCCGCCGAAGAGGCTGTCGGCGGCAAAGTAATCATGGCCAACGCGGGTCTTTTCGATGGCATCGACGCCGCGTTAGGGGCTCATCCAGGCGCCAGCGAGGCCACCTGCCCAACTGTCGAGGGAAGTGGTCAGGCGCTGGCGTGTGTGCTGATGCGGATTGCCTTTCATGGTCAAGCCGCGCATGCGGCTGCTGATCCGTACAACGGCGTAAATGCGCTGAACGGCGTGATCGAGCTCTTCAACGGCATCAACGCCCTGCGCCAACACATCACCCAGGACGCGCGCATCCACGGCATCATCACGCATGGTGGAACGATTCCAAACGTGGTGCCGGATTTCGCGCAGGCAGAGTTCTTCGTACGGGCGGCCACGCTGGCGGGCATGAACCGCCTGGTCGACAAAGTACGAAGCATTGCCGAAGGGGCCGCCCTGATCACCGGCGCTGCCGTGGAGATCGAGATGCCGGAAGAGCCGAATTCGGACATGATCACCAACTACACGATTGCCAACCGCCTCAGCCACAACCTGGGCATGGTCGGGCTGCATCTTCCGGCCGCGAAGGCGGAACCGGGAATGGGTTCGACTGATTGGGGCAACGTCAGCTACCTAACGCCATCGGTCGAAACGGCGTACCCCATTCTGGATCGCGTCTGCACCTGGCATTCGCGGGATGTCGTCGAAGCCGCGACCTCGGAGCTCGGCTTCACCAATACGCTGGCCGTGGCGCGGGCGATGGCCCTCACCGGCGTCGATCTGATCGCCGACGCCGGGCTCCTCGCTGCCGCGAAGGAAGAATTCGCGAACGCCAGGGCCGCGCGCGTCGGCTGACGCGGGCGATCGCTGTCCACAAGGCAAATGGGAGCGCCGCAATCGGCGTGCCTGCGTCGAGGGGTTGCGCCGCGTCGCCAGGCAGGGAAACGCCGCCTTCGACAAAACGAAGTCGCAACGCTTCGCCTGGCGCGACTCGATAACCCCATTGCGGTGGCCGTGCGCTCTGGGCGAAAGCGCCACGCATGTCGGGCCCGGTCATTTCCTCGGCATTCGCGACGAGGGAGATAGCCGGGCCGGCGCCCCAGGCCGCGGCCGGATCCGGACCCGAGACCGCGACGACGGCGGCGCCACGTGCCGGTGGAAAAAGCGATGCAGCCTCACCGTTGGAATAGACGACGATACGCGAAGCATCGCGCTCGATGAGCGCACGCCAGGCGGGGAACGTGTCGTTCGGTTCGTCACCGAGGGCCCAGGCGGTCTCCATGGTCACACTGACCGATGGACCGAGGCGAATACGCTTTGGCAGTGAGAGGATGGAAAGCGTGCCGAACGCTTCAGCTTCGGCGGAGGGTGGCAGCGACGCAAGCGTAGCCGTTGTGCGGATGTGAGGATCCCGGTGCGCCGCCAATGGCACAAGCAGGTCATGTCCGTCCCCGGCCACGAGCAGGATATCGATGCGACGCGCAAAGAGGGGCTGGAAGCGGGATAGCGCATTCTCAAAGGCGATCGGATCGTCGCCGGTGGCGAGAAGTAATCGCGCTGGACCATCGGTAACTAGAAGTGAAAGGCGATTTCCCGAACCCAGGAAGGCGACTTGCGCGCCGGAGATGTCGTTCATCCAGAGAGCAAATGAAGCCGCGCTGCCCCCGCTGACGACAATGAAGACGAATGTCGCGGTGACGAGAATCTGGCGCCATGTAAGCGCCGCCGGTTGTTTCACGGTTCTGTGTCATCGCGGAACGGTGAGGGGGGTCGGCTCAAGGAGACGCGGACGGTGGTTCCCGGTGGCACGGCTGCGCCGGGCGGCGGATCCTGGCTGACGACCGCGTTGAGTGGCATGGCATCAGAAAACGTGGGTTGGCCCATTGCCATGCGGAGTCCGAGCGGAAGCAGTTCATTGGCCGCGCGGGCGACGGAAAGACCTTGCAAATTGGGCACGACAATCGTGCCTGCCGTGCGCGGGGCGATCGTCGGCGCGGCGACGGCCTGGGTGGGGGCGATGGTTGGAGCCGGAGGCGTTGGAATTGGTGTGGGCTCGGGTTCGGTTTCTCTCGTGACCAAAGCAGGATCATCGGCGCTGATGCCGCCGGTAATCGTCGGTTGCGATGGCTGAGGCACTTCCGGCGGATCGGTATCGCCGCCCCCAGGCAAACTCCGGAAGCCAATCCAGAGCAGAAACGCCAGAGCAGCGATCACAAAGATGATGACGAGGACGGTCGGCAGGGTGCTGCTTCCCGGCTGAGCTGGCGCGGCCGCGCGGGCAGGAGGGAGCGGCCGGCGAGAATCGACGGAGCGCCACCCCCGGAGCGCCCGCGCGAGCGCGCCGACCGATTGCCAACGACGCGTCGGATCCTTGTCGAGCGCGCGCAGGACGATAGCATCAACCGCCGGCGGAATGCCGGGATGGGCACGCGATGGCGCCGGGGCTGGCTCGTTAAGATGCTGCATGGCCAGGCCGATGGAAGACTCGGCGCTGAACGGCAATGTTCCGGTGAGCATTTCGTACGCCACCACACCCGTGGCATAGATGTCGGACGCGGGAGTCGCCATCAACCCTTCGGCCTGCTCCGGAGAGATGTAAAGGGCGGTGCCAAAGCCGCCGCCAGCTTCGGTCAAGTCGGAATCAGCGAGACTCTTGGCGATCCCGAAATCAACCATCCGGGCGCGCCCGTGCTCATCGATCAGGA
>JBBRVX010000091.1:0-18965 GCA_038246475.1 Thermomicrobiales bacterium
AGGGAGGTGAGCAGGGAGCGCATCAGATCATCGAACTGGGAACCATCCATCACCGTTCTCCGTCAACGAGATGCTCTGGCGTGGCGCCGCAACGCGTGGCCAACACCCTTACGCGGCAAACTCGACGCCACAGGGAACCAGGCAGGCCATGCCGCTCGCGCAGAGGAGCGCGCATTCGCCCTCCGAGACTGGAGCGCAGGCTGTTCCGGGAGGGAACCCGAGTGTCTCGCAGTCTGCGTCTCGTTGGCGCCCGGCACAGTCGCTGAGGTCTTGGCCAAACAGCTCGGCGCAGAAATTCGAGCCTGCGGTCGTGCGGAAGCAGGCGCAGGTGGAGCTGTTGTTGCAGGCGGAAAGCGAGAGGTCCGGCGCGGTGCAGATCCCCGGCGTCCCCTGCACACATGTCCCGGCATCGTGCGCGCGGCAGGTGCGCTTCCCCTTTTTCCCCTCACAACTACCGGAACAGCACATACCGTCATTACCAGCACAGGGCTGGCCAACGTCGAGACAGAAGTGACGCAATGTATTTTGCTGGCGGCGAGACGGCGAGACGGCAAGTCGAGAGGTCGAGGAGTCGAGGAGTCGAGAGAGACGACGAGCCCATAGCCCATAGCTCATAGCCGATAGCCGATAGCCCGTTACACGAGGCCCTGGCGGACGGCGAAGGCGGTGAGCTTGGCGCGAACCCACCTTCAGCCGTCGCCAGACCGAGTCGCACCGCCAGATTTCCATCATCAGGAGAGCTGCGAGCAGACCCCCACGATCATCTGGGGGCAGAATTGGTCCAACGGAATCGGCTCTGCCGTCGCGCGCTCGGTCGCGCCGGTAGTGCAGTACGGCGTTTGCGGCGTGGCCAGGCAGTCCTGGTCAGTCGCGCAGTTCACGCAATTGGTGGTAAAGGTGGTTGACACGCACAATGGACGACCTTCCGGGCGATCAACGCACAAGTCGAACGCGTCCGAGCACGATTTGGAGCAAGGAATCACGCGAGGCTGCTTCTGCCCGTGCTTGTGCTTGCGCCGTTTCTTCTTCCTGGCCGCAGCGGTGTCCTGGAATGAAATGAGCCGTCGACTGAGGACCGCACCGGCGAGGCCACGCAGGATGTCGCGGCGGTAAGGAAGGGTGGTCAGCGTGTGGGTCATCGCACCTATACGCCTGGCGTTCATGGGTTCGCTCCTGGGTGCATGGTGATGCCAATCACGGTGCTTCATCAGTGCAAGGCGGAACGCGGGCCGCGCGTCCCGTTTCAGGGCAGGCCGCGATCAGACGGCGCCAGAGACGAACGTTTCAAACGCGAAGTCGCGGTCGGGGAACGGCGTGAAGACGCCATCCCGGTTGGTGTCGTCGTATGCCAGGCTATCGGGGCATTGGCCGGTCTGCCCCAGCGCAAGCTGGAATCCCTGCTCCGACACGATGACGAGCGCGTAGCGCGTCCCCTTGGAGACGAATGCCGGGTCGGCGAAGGTGGCCGCCAGCGGCTGAGGAGCATTGCCAGGACCGGTCGCTGGCAGATCCCGCACCTCTTCACTCGCCAGCACGACTTCGATCGGCAATCCCGCGGCGTCGACGCGTGTCAGGAAGAGTTTGAAGTCCTGGCCGGCCTGGCTATCGAACAGGAGAACCCGGGCGCGGGTCAACAGGCCGGACCGGCGTGGGACGAACGTGAGCGCCGGCAGGTTGGCCACGTGGGATGCGCCGCTCGCCGCCGGGCAGTTGGCATCGAGCCGTTCGGCTAGGGGCCGCGTCTGGGGCGGTTGTGCCGTCTTGTGGCGCCGCATTCTCCGCCTTCGCTTCCGCTTCTGGCTGGCGTCCGCGAGGTCAGGCTGCCGCGCGATCGCCCCGCCCAGCCCCATGCCGGCGAGGCCACGCCAGATGTCGCGCCGGGACGGAAGCTCAGTCCATGAATGCGTCAGGCGATCGAAGTGATGGCTATCCATCTAGCATCTCCCTTCGCGGAGTGGCCGCTCATCTGCCGCGTGCCGTCGGTCGCGCACGGGTAAGAGTCATCGTTGGATTGCCGCCAGCGCGGGGAGCCACGGCCCCGGAAGCGGATGTCTACGCGTCGGGGTCAAAGCAGGCGCTGGCGCAGGTTTTCGTGCCAACCGGCAGCGGGGTGTCACGGAGCGTGCCGTTGCAGCATCCACTGACGTCGATGCACGCCTCTCCAGCGTCGCAGTCGGCGCTGTCATGGCAGGTAGAGCATTCGGCCGCGGTTTTGCAGTCGGAGAACTGGATGCACAAGCCACCGCTTTCGATGCAGACCGTGTTCCCCTCGGCGCTTAGGGCACAGAAGCAGTCATCACCACACGGCGTACCTGTTTCCGGAATGCAGGCCCGCGTTCCCGCCGGGCAGGCGCCCTGGGGGAAGCAGCTCCCGGCCACGCACGCCTGGCGCGGCGGACAGACCGGTCCACCTCCACAGGCGCACACCCCTTCCTGGCAGGCGCCACGACTTTCTGCACACGGTGCTCCGTCCGGCTTGCGGCGCTTGCACTTGCCCTGTTTTTTCTTGCGGCAGGGTGGACATTGCTTCGCCCCCGTCCTGGAGCTTTGGCCCAGGCCGAGGGTTGTGCCGAAGCCGACGCTGACCAGAGCCGGGACAATGCCGCGCCGGGAAGACCTCTCACTCAGCGTACGCAGCAGTGCATCGAAGCGATTGGCATCCATTGGGCGTCTCCTGAAAGCGTGGCAAGCCAGATGCGGGTGAACTCAGGCGCAGGGACGAATACAGGCCCTACGGCCGGTGTCAGGGCAGATCGCCGATCCGGGCGCCCCGAGAACAACACACGCCGCACCCGGTCCAAATTCGATCTGACAGTCCGCATCCTTGAAACAATTGCGGCACGGCGAATCGGCGGCGAAGCCGAACTCGCCACAGAAGCCGGCGTTCCCCGTGGTTAGCGCGCAGAAGCAAAACTCGTTGCTGGTACTGCACGGGAAGTCCTCGTCTACGGTGAAGGAGTCGTTGGGGAAGCAGATGCCGGCGTCATCATGAGCGACACAGACGCTCGTGTCGCGCTTCCCCTTCTTCGGCTTTTCCCCCTCACAGACCCCCGAACAGCAGTTGGCGCTGTGCCCCATGCACTTCCCGCCGACATCGACGCAGCCAAAGGCGTTGCGCTGCAATTTCGGCTTCTTCTTGTGCTTGTGCTTGCCCTTCTTCCTGGCCGCGGCGGCATCCGGAAGCCCCCGCGCGAACCCCACGCTCAAACCAGCGCCGAAGAGGCCACGCAGGACGTCGCGGCGGGACGGGACGGCGGCCAGCAGATGGGTGAGTTCGTCGAATCGTTCGATGTCCATGGCAGGCCTCCTGTGCGCGTAGCGGCTGCGCCGCGATCACCGCGTTCACGCCGTGACCTCGGTGGAGAAGGCGAGATCCCACGACGTTTGTGGGTAGAACGCCCCGTCAGCATTGCGGTCGGTAAAGAGCACGCCGTCGGGACAAGGACTGTTCGGACTCGCCTGCATATCGAAGGAATAGCGGTCGCCTGTCACATTGGTCACCGTCAGGGCGTAGACCTGCCCGGCCACGACCGTCGCTGGTGTGGCAAAGACGCCGGTGACGGTCCGCGTCGGACTGTTCTCGATGGGAGGGGCATCGAGGTTGGTGGCGGGCACGTTGCTGATGGTGGTGCTGGCCAGGACATAGCCAGGCTTGCCTTGGGGATCGATCTCCCGGATCGCCAAATCAAAGGTGGCGCTTCCAATGTTGTAGGTCAGCCCGAACGAGGCGCTGGTCAGTTTTCCGCCGCGCAGCGCCCGGAAGGTCTGGGCATACCGGCGACTGCCGCCAAGCCAGAGCCACAGCGCGGGGTCGCACGTGGCATCGGCGGTCGGCCGTGGCGCCGCTTGGTTGCGGCGCTGTTTCTTGTGGTTATTGCGCTGCTTGCCGTGCTTCTTCCTGGCCACGGTGTCGCGCGGGACGAGCGGTGCGCCAGCGGTTGCGGCGAGGCCGATGCCGATGCCGACGAAGGCGTGCAGCACCTCCCGACGTTTCGGACGTTCGATCAGGAAGCGGGTGCACGCGTCGAAGTGATGGGGGATCATTGCTCAACTCCTCACAGCGGATGCATGGCGATGCCATGGCCTAGGAACGAATCGGGCGTCGTTCATGGGCGTCCGTGGCATGGGCAAGCGCTGCCGGCCAGCTTGCGGGCGACCCCTTCTGCTCGTGCCGGGCTGGAGAAGGTTCCACGACGGGTTGAGCGTCCCGTTGGCTGGCCAGCAGCCAGGTCACCGCCGCGACAAGCAGCGCCAGGAGATACGGCGCCGCCGCGGCGAGCGCGGTCAGGATGATGTCCCGGGGCGAGCCAAAGGGGGTGGCGGCGCAGGCGCCACCGCAGGCCATGGCCCACTTCACCAAGAGGCCGGTGACGATCAGCAGCGGTTGCGAGGCGAGCAGCACGCAGCCAGCCAGGCAAACGTGCATCGTGGCGTTTGCGCTGGATTGCCTCAACGTGATCCCCAAGTCAATTGGCAAAGTCGTCATGGTGTGCTCCTGTGCAGTTCGGCCGGATGATCCAGGCCCATCACTGTCGGCGTTCCCTGCACGTTGGTGAACGTCAACACCGGCTGACCGACCTCGAAGAGCACGGTGACCAGTACGACGGCCGGTTCAGCCCCGGCGGCCTTCGCGGAGTGAACTACGTCGGCGTTGTAGATCAGCCCCTCGCCGCTGTGGAGGATCAGCTCGGCGCCGGGCGCGGTCACCTTCTCCGGAGCCGCCCCCGGCCGGGTGACCCAGACCGTGCCCTCGAACAGCGTCCAACTGAAAGCCCCCGACTCGACGGCGGCGACGGTCGTGCCCGGATGCCTATGCGCGGCCACCTCGCCCCCGCGGAAAGTGATGCGGTAGAGGACGAGGCTTTGGCCCGGCGTGGTGGCCGGCTGGCCCTCGTTGAGGAACTCGAGGTCGACGCCGGGGAGGACCTCGAACGGCTGCCCGATGGGAGCGAGCTGGCCGACCGTGAGATTGGGCGCGGCCGGCGGGGTGGCGTCCTGGGCGCTGATGCGGGCGGCGGGCGATCCGACCAACGCGACGACCGCGAAGGCGAGCGCGAGTGAGGCGACGACGATGCGGCGCATGGTGTTCATGATGATGCCCTCCTGCCGTTGATGCGCCACGGAACCGCTTCGGCTCCGTGCGACCACACTACCGAGGCCGAGCCACGGTGGGAATCATCAAAACTGTGTAGATAAGGGAGATGCCCTATGTATTTGGCGATCGGACGTCAGTCGGCAAGACGGCAAGACGGCGAGATGGCGAGATGGCGAGACGGCAAGTCGGCCAGTCGAGGAGTCGAGGAGTCGAGGGAGACAGAGAGCTGAGAGCTGAGAGCTGAGAGCTCATAGCTCATAGCCGATAGCCGATAGCCCACAGCCCATAGCCCGTCGCGTCCTTGCGCTCGCAATGGCTGATTTCTGGTATGGCGATCCGGGAGAAAGTCGATAGGCTGGAACTGTTCGGCTCGCGCCTGTCTGTCGTTGAGCCCATCAGCTGCAAGCGCCTCCCAGTTCAGGAGAACCACCATGGAAGAAACCGTGACACAATCTTGGTCTCGATCCCGCCCCGAGCGTGCCGCGCGCACGCTCACGCGCCGCGCCACGTTCGGCGCCATGACCGCGCTCGGATTGGCATCCGCCCTTGGCGGTGATGGGGCTGAAGGGAAGAAGAAAAAGAAGCGGCGCAAGAAAAAGGGCTTAGCCCCGCCGCGCGTCCAGTTCGTACGCACCTGGGGCAGCTTCGGCGCCGCCAACGGGCAGTTCGATGATCCCAAAGGGATCGCGGTAGCCCCGAACGGGGACGTGTACGTCGCCGACGACCGTAATGACCGCATCCAGTTCTTCGATGGCGTCGGCGCCTTTCTCGGCCAGTTTGTCGTCGGCGGGGGCTCCAGCCGTCCTCTGGACGTCGAGGTCGCGGCCAATCGGGACGTCTTCGTCACGAATCGGGTCTCCAACAACAGCAACATCCAACGCTTCAGTCCGGGAGGGACGTTCCTCAGCTCGATTGGCCAGGAAGGCGAAGACGACGGCGAATTCTCGAACCTCTTCTGTCTAGCGCTGGCCGCCAATGGCGACGTCTACAGTGGCGACATCGCCCTCAGCCGCATCCAGCAGTTCGGCCCGGCCGGGGATTTCATCCGCAAGTGGGGCGACCGTGGGGCCGGCGATGGCCAGTTTGACGGTCTGGTGGCCCTGGCCGCGTCCCCGGCCGGTGATGTCTATGCCGCGGAAGAGAGCAATTTCCGCGTGCAACGCTTCAGCGCGACCGGCGATTTTCTGGGCAAATGGGGCGGGCAGGGGAGCGGCGACGGGCAGTTCGAAGAGCCCTCGGGCATCACCGCCGCGCCAAACGGCGACGTTTACGTGGCCGATGCCGTGCTGAACCGCGTCCAGATCTTCGACAGGGCAGGGAAATTCCTGGGCCAATTCGGCACACCGGGCACCGGCGACGGCCAGTTCTCCAAACCGGCAGGCGTTGCCCTTGGCCCGAACCGGACGATCTACGTCGTCGACGGGGGCAACAATCGTATACAGCAGTTCGTCCTGCTGAAGCCGAAGAGGAAGAAAAAGCACAAGAAGCGGTAGCGCTCCCGCACCGTGGCCAGGAGACGATCGACGGGCATGCTTCCTGAAGCGCCTCACGCCCCATGTGCGGCGCGAATCAGGAAGGTGCTGGTTAATGCCGGCGCTCATGACTGAAACTGATCAGCGGCATCCATGCGGACGTGCAGCACGCGAAGGACCTGAATGGCTTGATCGGCAACGCGGAAATAGATCACGTGCTGCTCAACGAGACGCGCTCGGAGCCCAGGGGCAATGGAGTCCCTGTTCTGGCCCAGATCGGGAAACCTCGTCAACTGGTCCATGGCGCTGGAGATTCTCCGCGCGTACACGTTCTGCTGGCGATCCCCCCACGTTGACCGGTTGAAGCGGAGGATGCCGCGAATATCCCGTTCGGCGCCCGCGGCAAGGTCGAGTCTACGGGAGGATGTCGTCACTGATCGGCAGTCCCTGGCGTTCCTCCGCGTCCGCTTCCTGCATCAGCCGCCGCATGGAATCGGAAGTCCAGGTTGTGAACTCCCCGCGGGCGAACTGCTCCTCACCGATGGCGATGGCCGCCCTGAGCCGCTCGCGGCGATCGCGTTCTTCCATTAAACGCAGTGCCTCGCGCACGACCTCGCTAGCGTTGTTGTAGAGCCCGGTTTCCACTTTCTGGCGAACCATCGCTTCGAGCTGGGGCGTAAGACTGACGTTCATAGCGGCTCCTCCTGTCAATGAACAGGATAACAATCCTTGACAATGCTGGACAGAAGCCGGTGTGGTCGCGGTTGGCTACCGCGCCGCGACGGGGGTTCCTGACGTCGCCAATGAAGGCCGATCTGCCGCAACCCGGCGCTGCGCCAGCGTCCTCCTCGCCCCATCGGCCAAGGCGGCGAAGAGCAGCGCCATCAGCGCCGCATGCAGCAGGGTGCTGGCCAGCGAGAGGCGCGAGAAGATGACGAACGCCCCCGACGCCGCCTGGGCGATGATGAAGAGCGAGGCCAGCACGTTGGTGCGATAGAGATCGGGCCGCGCGGCCTTGAAACGGCGCGACCAGAACGCTAGTCCGGCCACCAACGCCAGGGCGATCATGGCCACCAGCCGGTGTCCCCAGGCGACAGCAATACCAGGGCTGGAAAGGTAGGGGATGATCGAGCCGTTGCAGAGCGGCCAGGTGTGGCAGGCCAGCTCGGCGCCGGAATGGCGCATGTAGGCCCCGACATAGGCGACCACGACCGTCCAGAGCAGCGTGATCCAGGCCAGCCGCCGGTAGCCCGCGGGCACCACGGCGAAGGCGGAGGTGCTGATCGAGGTCGATTCCCAGAGGACGCGCATGATGAGAAAGACCGAGGCGAAGCAGGCCAGCGAGATGCCGAAGTGGGTGGCCATCACCGGCGGCGTCTGCGGGTATTTCACCGCCCAGGCCCCCATCCCCGATTGCAGGATGAGGGTGAAGATCATTAGCGGCAGGAGCGCCTTCAGCTCGGGATAGCGGCGGCGCAGGGGGAAGGCCGTGACCGCCAGTCCGAGGATGAGCAGCCCCTCAATGCCGGTGACGAGCCGGTGCGAATACTCGACCATCGTCTCGAAGGCGTACTCGGGGATGAACTCGCCGTGGCAGAGGGGCCACGAGGTGCCGCAGCCCTGGCTCGACCCGGTGTTCGTCACCGTCGCGCCCATCAGCAGGACGATGAACATCCCGATCGTCGCCGCAACCGCAAGCGCTTTCGCCGCTCGTTCCATGGGGGAAAGTGTAACGCGGGTGATGGGTGATAGGTGATGGGTGATGGATGACGGAGGGTGATAGGGTGATGGGGTCATAGGGTGGTAGGGAGATGGACGATGGGGCTGATAGCTGATGTACCACCACCCATCACCCATCACCCATCGCCCATCACCCATCCTCCATCACCCATCGCCCATCACCTATCACCCATCACCCACCGTCAGATATGGAACTCGAAGTGGCCGAGCTCTTCCGCCTTGGTGAGGGCGCCAGCAGCTGTTGTACAGATCTGGGTGAAAACCTCTTCGCCGACCTCGGCGATGGTGCGCTCGCCGGTGATGATGGCGCCGGCGTTGACGTCCATGTTCTCGGCCATGCGGGCGTAGGTTTCGGGGTTGCCGCAGACCTTGATCACCGGCACGATGCCGGAACCAGTGACCGTGCCGCGGCCGGTGGTGAAGACCACCAGATGCGCGCCGCATGCCGCCAGCTCGGTCACGCCATTCGGATCGCTGATGGTGCCGCCTCCGGTCCAGCCTTCGTCGCGCACGTAGTAGGGCGCCAGCAGGTGCAGTCCAGGCCGGTGCGGCCGCTCCCACTCGCCGCCATGGAGGACGCCGACGACGGGGGTCGAGCCGGCCTTGCAGAGCGCGCCGAGCGATTTCTCCTCGATGGTGGTTAACCCGCCCTCGATGTTCCCCGCGCTGATGGCCCGTTGCCCGGTCCGCTCTCCCCAGTCGCGGGCGACGCGAATGGCGGTGGCGATTTCCGTGGCCACGGCGGGCGAGGCCGCTTGCCGGGCCAGCATCGCCTCACAGCCGAGCAGCTCGTTCGTCTCCTCAAAGATGACCGTGCCCCCGACCTCTACCAGGCGATCCGCCGCGTAACCCAGGGCGGGGTTGGCGGCGATGCCGGAGGTAGTGTCCGAGCCGCCGCACTCGACGCCGACGATCAGCTCATTGAGCCCGATCGGGCGGCGCTCGACTGGTGTCCGCTGCATGGCCTCGGCAGCGGCCACCCCTTGCGCGATGGCGCTCTTCGTGCCGCCAGCCGCCTGAATCGACACCAGCGCGACCGGTTTGCCCGTCTCCCTGATGCGCGCGGCGATCTCCGGCGCGTCGGTGCATTCGCAGCCGAGCGACAGCACCAGCACGGCGCCGATGTTGGGATTGGCGGCCAGGCGCAGCATCTTGCGCTGAGCGCCGGGATTGACCATGCAGTCGCGCCAACCGGCGACGACGGCATCGTCAAGTCCGTAGGCGATTCTGCGCGAGACCTCTTCGGCACAAACGACGGTAAAGAGGACCAGCAGCCTGTTGCGAATTCCGACCTGCCCATCAGGACGGACGTAGCCGGGGAAGGTGACGGGTGACGGGTGACGGGTGTTGGGTGACGGGTGATAGGGTGATGGGGTGATAGGGTCATCGGGGGATGTGTTGATGGTGGTGTTCATGTGGTGCTCCATACGCGGGTGATGGATGATAGGTGATAGGTGATGGGAGGACGGAGGTCGGGGGTCGGGGGTCGGGAGTCGATAGCCTATCGTCCCATCACCCGTCACCTATCATCCATCACCCGTCACCCGTCACCCGTCACCCGTCCTCCGGCTCAGGCTGACCACGTTATGAACATGGACGTGCTCGCCAGCCGCGATCGCGGCCGTCGCCCGGCCAATCGGGTGGCCGTGCTTGATGATGAGCTCTCCCTCCTCTATGGGCTGCAGGGCGATCTTGTGGCCGAGCCGGATGGACGCGGGAAGCGTTCGCTCTGGCAGCGGCCCGTTTGGCCCGGCGAGCTGCACGGTGGATGCAGCCTCGACATCGCGCAGCGCGGTGGCGACGATGTCGTCGTCGTGCAGGACGATGAAATCAGGGGTGTTCATCGAACGTCCACCGCGAGCGCATTGGCAGGCATGGGGCGCGGAGCGGGCTCCCCCTCCGGCTCCGATCCCAGATCGTTAATGACCCATGTCTTGACTTCGGCAATATGCGCCTGCAGCTCCGCGGTGGCGCGGACGATGTCGGCGTCCAGCAGCGCCGCGATGATGGCGCGATGGCGGGCGATGGCGGCGCCGGTCCACTGCTCGTTGAACGATCCCGCCCATTGAAAGAGCGCGATCTGCGCCCAGAGCCCTTCCACCATCGTGCGCAAGCGCGAGTTTTCGGCCAGATCGACCAGCAGCCGGTGGAAGCCGCGGTCGACCTCCAGAAAGGCCGCGGAGGCCTCCAGCTTTTCCGCGTCGGTCCGCGCGGCGTCCAAGCGCGCTGCGACGGTGTCGAGCGCGATCAGGGCGGAGCGCAGCAGCTCCTCCGAAAGGCGGGGGGCGGCCGCGGCGAGCGCCATCGTTTCCAGCGTGGCGCGCAGGTCGTAGACCTCGGCGATATCCTCGGCCGAAAACGAAGCCACGTAGAAGCCGCGATTCGGCTCCACCCGGACAATGCCGTCGCTGACCAGCCGGTGCAGCGCCTCCCGCACCGGGGTGCGGCTGACGCCCAGCTCCTGGCTGAGGCGCAGATCGGAGAGCTTCTCGCCCGGCCGCAGGCGGCGGTCGAGGATCCGCTCCCAGAGCAGCCGGTAGACCCGTTCGCCCAGGTTGCTGCGCGGGATCGGCTCTGCCAAGACGGATTCGCTCACGCCGCGTTCCGCCGCCGCAAGCGGTCGATCAGCACGGCCAGGATGATCACGGCGCCGATGACGATCTGCTGGTAGAAGGCGGTTACATGCATGAGCGTCAACCCGTTGCGGATTACCGCCATCAGCAAGGCGCCGATGATGGTGCCGACAATCGTCCCCTCGCCGCCAAAGAGGCTGGTGCCGCCAATGACCACCGCCGCGATGGCGTCCAGCTCGGCCCCGTTGGCGACGTTGGGCTGCGCCGAGTTGAGGCGCGAGGTGAGCATCACCCCGGCGATGCCGGCCGACAGGCCCATCAGCACATAGACGCTCAGCTTATAGCGGTTGATCTTCACCCCCGAGAAGCGGGTGGCCTGCTCGTTGCCGCCGATGGCGTAGGTGTAGAGCCCCAGCCGGGTATAGCGCAGGATGAGATAGCCGATGACGAAGACGACGGCCGTGATGATCACCGGAGAGGGCACGCCGCCGAGGTTGCGGGTGCCCCAGATATCGAACTCCGGCTGCACTTTCGTGATATCGAAGATCGGCTGCCCGTTGGTCAGTTGCAGCGCCAGGCCGCGAAAAACCTGCATCGTGCCGAGCGTAACGATGAACGGCGGGATACGCCCCAGGGTGATGATCAGCCCGTTGACGAGGCCACACAGCCCGCCGGCCAGCAGCATCATCAGCACGGCCGGCCACATCGACCACCCCTGGTTGATGATGAGCATGCCGCCCACGACTGAGCTGACGGCGACAATCGAGCCGACTGACAGATCGACCCCGCCGGTCAGGATGACAAACGTCATGCCGATGCCCAGGATGGCGTTGAACGAGGCCTGGCGGGCGATGTTCAGCCAGTTGTTGGAGGACATGAAGACGTCTTGCTGCGTCCAGAGCAGCAGCGAGAGGATGATCAGGCTGATCAGCGGGCCGAGCGTCTGCGAAATCGTACCAAGCTGAATCCCCGGAAAGGGCCACCACCGGGGACCAGGCTGGGCTGCGCCCTCGACCGTACCAACGTCCGCTGGCTGGCTCACGCCACCACCTCCTCTGCCGCTGCCGCCAGGGTCATCACACTCTCCTGCGTGGCGCTCGGCCCATCGAGCTCGGCCACGATGCGCCCCTCGCGCATCACCAGAATGCGGTCGCTCATGCCGAGGACCTCGGGCAATTCGGACGAAATCATGACGATCGCGGCGCCGCGGGCCAGAAGCTCGTTCATCAGCCGGTAGACCTCGACCTTGGCGCCGACGTCGATCCCTCGCGTCGGCTCATCGAAAAAGAAGATGTCCGCTTCGGTCAACAGCCACTTGGCCAGCACCACTTTCTGCTGATTGCCGCCCGAAAGGTTCATGGTCCGCTGCCGCGCGCTCGGGGTGCGGATGCGCAAGGCTTCGATGAAGCGATCGGCGGTGCTGACGCGGCGTCCCGGCGGGGCGATCCCTGGCAGCGAGGAGATCTTGCCGGGGGCGGCCATCACCACGTTGTCGGCCACGGAAAGGAGCAGCACCAGCCCCTGTTGCTTGCGGTCTTCCGGCAGCAGCGCCATGCGGTGGCGGATCGCCTCGTTCGGGTTCGTGATGCGCACTTTCTGGCCATGCACCTCGATCTCACCGCTGTCGATGCGATCGATGCCAAAGACAGCGCGGGCCACCTCGGTGCGGCCGGCGCCCACCAGCCCCGCCAGGCCAACGATCTCTCCCTGCCGCACCGCAAACGCAATGTCGTGCAGGACGCCCTGCCGGTTGAGGCCGTCCACCCGCAGCGCCACCGGCCCCGGCGCGTGGGGGCGCTCCGGGAACTGCTGCGTCAGCTCCCGGCCGACCATCCACTGGATCAGATTGCGGGTTGAGACGCCAGCCAGGGGCTGGGTGGCCACATGCTTGCCGTCGCGCAGCACCGTCACCCGGTCGCCGATGCGGTAGGCGTCTTCTAGATGATGGGAGATGAAGACGATCGCCGCGCCCTGACCGCGCAGCCTGTCGACAATGCGGAAGAGCTGCTCCGATTCCTCGGCCGTGATGGCGGCGGTCGGCTCGTCCAGGATCAGCACGCGCGCTTCAGCGATCAACGCCTTGGCGATCTCGGTCATCTGTTGCAGGGCCACGCCGAGCCCGCGCACGCGCGTGTGCGGATCGAACGTCATGCCCAGGGCGGCTAGCTGCGCCGTGGCCCCCCGGTAGAGCGCCGGCCAGTCGATGATGCCGCCGGCGCGCATCGGCTCGCGGCCGAGATACATGTTGCGGCCGACGTCGAGATGCGGGACCAGGTTCAGTTCCTGATGCACGGTGCTGATCCCCAACTCCTGGGCGGCGTGGGGATCGGGGAGCGTCACCGGCCGGCCGTCGAGCAGGATCTCCCCCGCGTCCGGCTGGTAGATGCCGGAGAGGATCTTCACCAGCGTCGATTTGCCGGCGCCATTCTCCCCGACCAGGACGTGCACCTCGCCCGCGCGCAGATCGAACGAGACATCGTCCAGCGCCACCACGCCGGGAAAGCGCTTCGAGATGCCGCGCAGCTCAAGGACGGAAGGGGGCGATGGTGCGGTTAGATCAAGCGGTTGCGGGATCATCGGGGTTGAGGACCTCGTTTGCCCTCACCGCCAACCCCTCTCCCGTCGAGCCGGGAGAGGGGAGCCGTGGTGGAGCATTGTCGGCGCGGTTGGTAGGGGCGGCGCAGGCATCGCCCGTTCCTCCGCCGATGCGGCCTGGAGACTCGCTATGCCATTCCCAACCGCCAACATTCATGGCGGATCAGGCCGGGCGACGCGGGCGTCGCCCCTCCACCTGCCGTCAATTCCATGCCGCTGAACGTTTCCCCTAACCCAGATAGTCGTCCACGTTCTCGGCGGTCGCCAACCCGGACCCGGAATCGACCCGCTCCGGGATGTCTTCCCCGTTCAGGTGGCGGACCAGGAGATCGACGCCGATGATGCCCATCACGTCCGGGAATTGCAGCACATCGGCGGCCAGATCGCCGTCCTTGATGGCCTGCAATCCGGCCTCGGTGCCGTCGAAGCCGACGACGACCACATCGGTCTTGCCGGCGGCCTTCAGCGCCTGGATGGCGCCCAGCGCCGGTGGATCATTCGCGGCGAAGATCGCCTTCAGGTCGGGATCGGAGGTGAGGATGTTCTCGGTGATGGAGAGGCCCTTGTCCCCCAGCCACATCGAGCTCTGATCGATGACCTGGATGTCCGGGAAGGCATCCAGCGCCTTGTGCAGCCCTTCGTTGCGGGCTTGCGCGGTCTGGTTGGCCATGTCGCCCTGCAGGTTGAGCACCTTGCCGGCGCCGCCGATCTTCTCGGCGATGAACTTGCCGCCCAGCTCCGAGGCGGCCACGTTGTCCGTTTGCACCAAACTGATGAAATCGCCACCGGCTGGCGCGGTGTCAACCGCGATAACCGGGATGCCGGCGGCGTTGGCGGCCTCGATGCCCGGCACGATGCCAGCGGCATCGACGGTGCCCAGGATGATGCCGTCGTACTGCTGGGTGACGGCATTCTCCATCTGGCTGACCTGATCGGCGACGCCGCTGGCGGTGGGCAGAGCGATGGTATCGACTGTCACGCCATCTTCCTTGGCGCGGGCCTCAACCGCGTCCTTCATGGTCTGCCAAAATGGGTTATCGGGAAAGACCTGCATGTAGGCGAGCTTGTAGGCGCTGTTTCCCTGCACCGGGCCGTACATGGTGCGCGGGTCAGCCACGGGGCTGCTTTCCGCGGCCGGGGTGGCATCCTGCGCTGCTGTTCCGGTCCATCCCAGGGCGGGCACAGCCGCAATCCCCGCGGACATGATGAGGAGTCGTCGGCGATCCATCTTCACGGGAGTTCCTCCGTCGATCGTAGCGGCTCGCATCGAGCCGCATTCTGCGTTTCGCGGATCTGCTGACCCGGATCAGGGGGCGTTCGCCGTCAACCCACCTCCTTTCTGAATCAGCCGTCTCCCCCCGTGGCGGCTCCGCCGGTGGGCGTGAATAGGCTCTCCACCCTTTTCGTCTTCAGAAATTGTATACAGTAGGCAATCTAGCGAGGGGGATGTGTCGTGTCAAGAGAGTCCGGTTTCCCAGCACGAGATTGCGTGGCGGATCGGACCGGGCGAGGGAATGCGCGAGATTTCCCCGCGTTGACCGTGCGCCATTATGCGGGCTCCGCCGCCAGAATATCCCAGGCCGCGGCCTTGTCGAGCTTCATCTGGGCGATGAGATCGTCCAGAGATGGGAAGCGAGCATCGGGGCGGATACGCTCCAGGAAGTCAGTGGCCAGTCGCTGACCGTAGAGATCGCCCTCGAAATCGAGGAGATGCGTTTCCACCATCCGTTCGCCATCATCGACGGTCGGGCGGCTGCCGATATAGGCGATCGCCGGGCGCGGTGTGTCCTCGTTCGCCAGCCAGGCCCACGCCGCGTAAATGCCGTCGGCCAACGGAGCGAGATCTCGGGGCGGGACCACGTTCGCGGTGGGGAATCCGATCTGGCGGCCGAGATGCTGGCCGTGAACGACCTCACCCTGGACGCGAAAGGGACGTCCCAGCAGACGACGCGCCGTGGCCACCTCACCATTCATGACCGCCGCGCGCACGCGCGAGGAGGAGACGACCTCCGTCCCATTGGTCAGGCGCGGCACCGCGACCACCCGAAATCCGAGATCCGCCCCGATCCGCGTGAGCCGCTCGACTGTTCCGGCCCGATCTTTGCCAAGGGCAAACTCCTCGCCCACCCAAAGCTCGCGCAGACCAGTCGTTTCCTTCAGCCACCCCATGAACGTCTCCGGCGACCAAGTGGCCAGCTCGCGGGTGAAGGGAATGACCACCACCTCATCGATGCCCGCGTCCACGAGTTGTTCCAACTTCTCTTCCGGTGTCGAGATGCGCCCGGCGAACGCGTCCGGCCGCAATACCGCGGCGGGGACCGGTTCAAACGTAATCCCGGTGACCGGCAGGTTCAGCTCCTCGCCGCGCCGCACCGCCTGTTCGAGCAGCCGCCGGTGGCCGCGATGGACGCCATCGAAGGCGCCAATGGTGACGACGCGCGCTCCCTCGCCCGCGGCGATCGGCTCCGGCGTTGCACAGCGCTCGCTCATGCGGCGCTCCCCTCCTCTGCCACGACTTTGCGGGGGCGCCATCCGGCGCCGGTAGGGTCCGCGAAGCCGGTTCCCAACCATTCTCCCCCGGCGTCATAGGCACGAATAGGTCCAGCGGCGAGGCCGACAGCCGCGATCGGCGACCCCTGTCGCCAGCATAACGCGGCTGGCTCGTCGAGCAGGAGGGCCGGCCAATCTTGGACCGGCAGATCGGGATGAAGGGCGACGAGCGGCCACGCCCAGGGCCACGCGATCTCCTCCAGCTCCGTCACCGTGATCGCCTGGCAGAGGTCAAAGGGCCCGCTGCGCAGCCGCACCAGGTTCGAAAGGTGGGCGCCCGTGCCAAGCGCTTCGCCGAGATCGCGCGCCAGAGAGCGGATGTACGTCCCTTTGGAGCAATCGATCAGGATTGTCGCCGTTGGCGCGTGCCACTCCAGCAGTTCGAGCGTGTGAAAGCAGACCGGCCGCGGCGCGCGTTCGATCTCCTCGCCGCGACGCGCCAGCTCGTAGAGCTTCTGCCCGGCAACTTTGATGGCGGAGTGCATCGGGGGAATCTGCTCGCCAGGCCCCAGGAAGCCGGCCAGCGTGGACGAGACGCTCTCCCTGACGAGACCATCCGTCCCGGTGACCCGCGTCACCCGGCCATCGACATCGTAGCTGTCCGTTTCCACGCCGAAGGTGACCTCGGCCAGGTAGGTCTTGGAGGCGTCGTTCAGGAACTCCAGCGTCTTCGTGGCCATGCCGACCGCCAGGGGCAGCACGCCAGTGGCCGCCGGATCGAGGGTGCCAGCGTGCCCGATGCGCTTTTCGCCGAGCAGGCGCCGCGCGCGCGCGACGACGTCAAAGCTCGTCCAGCCAGCCGGTTTGTCAATGACGAGATAGCCATGCAGCGAGGGTGATGGGTGATGGGTGATGGGTGATGGGTCATGGGTGATGAGTGACGGGAGATGGGGCGTTCGGTTACCGTCCTGTCCTCGTTCTGGCCGTCTGGCCGTCTGGCCGTCTGGCCGTCTCTCATCCTCCCTATCACCCATCACCCATCACCCATCACCCCGCCGACGCGAGGACTGGCGTCGCCGCCGGAGCCGCGGAGACGAGGTCGGCAACCTTCTGAATGAAGGCTTGCTTCTCGGCTTCGCCCCCTTCGACGTGAGCTCCCGAGGCGAGGGGATGGCCGCCCCCGCCGAAGTGGGCGGCAATGGCGGAGACATCGAGGTTCTTTTCGAGGCCGCGCAGGCTTACCCGCCACCCTTGCCGGTCTTCGTCCTGATAGAGGATGACGGCCACGCGCGATCCCTGAGTGCCGGCCAGGAAATTGACGATCCCTTCGGCTTCGGCCATTTCAGCTCCGCACTGCTGGAATCCTTCCTGGGTCATTTCGGTCCAGATGATCGGCCCATTCCAGCGAATGTTATGCAGGGCGTGCTCCCAGAGACAGATCGTGGAGCGCGGCTTCACCCGGAAGAGCTGATCGACCACCGGCTCCAGCTCGGCGCCAAGCTCCACCAGATCGGCGACGGTGCGGATCGTGTGGGGCGTGGTCGATGGCGTGCGCAAGCCAAGGGTGTCGCCGTAGATGCCCGCGAGGAGATTGCGGGCGATGTTCGGGGTGATCTCCGTGCCCCAGAGCTTGAGGATTTCGGCGACGATCTCGCCTGACGACGACGCATCCGGCTCGACGATGTTCACCAGGCCAAAACGATCGTTCGTCTTGTGATGATCGATGTTGACGATGGGCGCCACCCCGTTCAGACGGGAAGGATCGTCCTTGACGAAATTGCCCAGCCGCCGGGGATCGGCGCAATCGATGAGGCAGAGCATGTCATAGGGGGGAAGCTCATCGCGGCCATAGATGAGGACCGCCTCGACCCCGGGCAGGAAGCGCAGGTTCGAGGGGAAATCGCCGTCAGTGATGAGGGGATAGGCGTCGATCCCATACTCGGCAAGCGCCAAACGCATCGCCAATGCGGAGGAAAGGCCATCGGCATCGACGTTCTGATGGGTCGGCATCAGGATGGTCGCAGCCCCGCGCAGCGTCGCCAGCGCTTCCGCGGCATCCGCGGGATCAATGAACCAGGAATCGCTCACGCTTTTGTCTCCTGAGTCGAGGAGTCAAGAGGTCGAGCAGTCGAGACGGATGTCACGTCTCCTCGACTCCTCGACGGCTCGACTTCTCGCCTCAATCCGCGCAGGGTCCGTTCAATCTCTTGGGCATGTTCCATAGAACGGTCATCCATGAACTCCAGATCGGGAATGATGCGGGTACGCATGCGCGGCTTGAGGTGGCCCCGGATGAATTTCGCCGCGCCCCGCAACGCGATCAGCGTCTCCTTGCGCTCCTCCTCGGAGCCAAGCACGGAGACATAGACCTGCGCCTTGCGCAGATCCGTCGGCACATCGACACGGGTCACGGTCCAGAAGCCAAGGCGGGGATCATCCAGCTCAGTGCGGATGATGTCCGTGACCTCCTGCCGCAGAAACTCGCCGACCTGTTGCGTGCGTCTGGTCATGACGGACTCCCGAGTCGGCAAGTCGTGAGTCGTGAAGAGTGACGGAGCAGCGTGCTTCCCGTTGGCCACGACTCCCGACTTACGACTTACGACTTACGACCCACGACTTACGACTTACGACCCACGACTACGTTCGAGCTACCTCTTCCGGGTGGAAGAACTCGGTCTGATCGCTCACCTGGAGATCGTTGAATCCATCGAGGCCCATGCCGCATTCATACCCAGCCGCAACTTCGCGCACATCGTCCTTGAAGCGTTTGAGCGACTTCACGGTCCCCTCGTGGACCACGGTGCCGCTGCGCAGCACCCGCACCCGGCTGTTCCGGTTGATGCGGCCGTCGAGCACGTAGAGCCCGGCCACCACATCGCCGCCTGGCAGCTTGAAGGTTTCGCGCACTTCCGCGTAGCCATCGGTGACGTCCTGGAAAATTGGAGCCAGGAGGCCGGTCATGGCCGCTTTGACCTCGTCGAGCACGCCCTTGAGGCGCTC
>JBBRVX010000092.1:0-18888 GCA_038246475.1 Thermomicrobiales bacterium
CCCGTAGCCGATCTCTGCCAGGGCCGCCGCGAGCTGAGCGAAATCGACTTCGCCATCGCCGGGGACGACCATGATGTCCTGGCCGCGGGCATCGCGCAGGTGAACGTGCTTCACCAGCGGTCCCAGGGCGCGGGCGATCTCCGCCACGTTCTCCCCGGCATACGTCGCATGGCTGGGATCGAGCGCGACGCCCACTGCCGGATGGTCGATAAGCGTCATCAGATCGGCCGCTTCCTGGCCGGTGGCCATCAGCATCGATTTGTGCAGCTCCAAAGTCAGTTCGAGCCCGAGATCGGCCGCCGCATCGCCGAGCGGGCGCAGGTCCGCCGCCACCGACTGCGCCACATCCCGCCAGGCGCCGGGCGCGGGCTCCACCCCCGACTGCATCGTCACCCCGTACGCGCCAAGTTCCCGCGCGAGCTGCAAGCTGGCACGGGCGTACGCCAGCGCCTGCTCCCGCTGACTTGGGACACCCAGCAGACCATCGGTGGCATTCAGGGTCGCCACGGACATCCCATGTTCCACCAGTTTGTCGCGCAGGGCGCGTTTCTCGTCTGGCGTGGCGGTGCGTGGGTTGAAATGCGGGCAATAGCTCGGGTACATGGCCAGATCAACCAGATGGAACCCCTGCGCGGCAATCTCGGCGAGGGCCACCTCCAGGGGATCGTGGCGAAATCCGAGCGTCGAGCATCCTAACGGAATCACTATTCCTCCGATCGTCATCATCCTTCAACCCCGGCGTCGTTCGGCATGAAGACGACCTTGCCGGTCTCCCCGCTATCAAAGAGCGAATAGGCGTCAACGGCATTTTCCAGCGGAAAACGATGGGTGATCAGCTCGGAAACGGTGAGCCCCTGCCGGTAGAGATCGAGCAAGCCGTAGTAATCGCGATCGACGAAGTACCAGACGCCGTAGGCGGTCAGCTCTTTTTCCAGGAACTGCGTCCAGGGGTTGATGGTCGCTTTGTGCCCGGCCCCAGCGAAGATGAATTTCCCTTCGTCGCGCGTGACGTCGAGCGCCAGATTGACGCCGGCGTCGGAGCCGCTGGCATCGATGCCGATATCGACCCCGCGCCCGCCGTTCGCTTCCCGGATGGCGTGCACGCCGTCGCCCGCACCCGGATCGACGACTGTCTCCGCGCCGAGGCGCCTGGCGATCTCCCGCCGGTAGGGGCTGACTTCGGCGGCAATCGTCCGCACCCCATAGAAGCTGAGGAGGCGCACGAAGCCGAGACCAACCGGGCCGCAGCCGACGACCGCGACGCTGTCGCGCGGGCGCAGGCAGACTTTCGCCAGCGCGTGAAAGGCGACTCCCAGGGTATCGCCCCCGATGAGGACCCCGTCGTCGAAGGGAAGATCGTCCGGCATCGGCATGCAGTTGACCGCCGGCGCCACGACAAAGTCGGCGTGCCCGTTGAAGACGTAGCCCTGCGCGGCGCAAAAGCGGCGGTCGCCAGCGCGGCAGGCGGCGCACTGGCCGCAGCCGGTGATGATGTTGACGGCCACCCGGTCCCCAACGCCCGGCGCGTCGCCGCCGCCCGCGTCCACCACCTCGCCCACCATCTCGTGGCCAGGGTTGCCGGGTAAGGCATCCGGCCCGCGATAGCGCTTCATCTCGCTGCCACAGATCGCCGATGCCTCGACCCGAATCAGCACCTCACCCGGCTTCGGCTCCGGCACTGGCGCATCCTGGACGTCGACCCGTGAGTTCCCCGCGAAGACCACCCGCTTCATTGTTCAACCTCTCCGGCAATTGCGGCATTGACCGCGCTGCACCCGGCGGGCATCGCCGATCGATCGCGGTCTGACACGAGATTCCTTCAGCCTTTCAGCGCACCGGCGGTCACCCCTTTGACGAACTTGTCCTGGAAGAGCAGGTAGAACGCGAGCGGGACGAAGCTGGCGATCGAAAGGGCGGCCGCCTGCAGGCCCCAGTTCGTCTGGTACTGCCCACGGAAGAGCATCAGCCCGAGGGGGATGGTGCTCATCGCATCGTCCTGCAGATAGAGCAACGGATAGATGAAGTCGTTCCAGACCCAGACAAAGTAGAAGATCGACACCGTCGCCAGCGCCGGTTTGGCCAGCGGCAGCGCGATCTCCCAGAAGACCCGGAACGACCCGGCGCCGTCGATCCGGGCCGCGTCGAGCAGCTCCTGCGGCAGCGACTTGAAGAAGGCGTGAAGGATGAAGATGCCGACCGGGCACCAGCTCAGGTAGGTCAGGAAGAGCGCGGCGAAGGAATTGATCAAGCCGAGCTTCGCCACCAGCAGGAAGGCCGGAATGACGATCGCCTGCGGCGGCACCATGATGCCGATCAGAATCGCGTAGAACAGCACCGAGCTGCCCCGGAAGGTGAAGCGGGCGAAGGCATAGGCCGCCAGGGAGGAGACGAGGAGAATGCCGGCGACGGAGGGAATGGTCACCAGCACGCTGTTGAAAAAGAAGCGGCCGAAGCTCCCCCGCGTCCAGGCTTCGACGTAGTTGGCCAGATTCAGCGACGTCGGCAGCGAGAAGGGGTCGCGAAAAATCTCCCACTGTTCCTTGAACGACGTGTAGAACATCCAGATCAGGGGATAGAGCACGATGATCGCCACCATCACGAAGATGGCGTAGGTCACGATCATCGAAAGCGAACGGGTCAGCCTCAGGCGTCCCACCACCGGTCGATGCCTCCTTACGTGTCATTCCGACGGACTTGCAGGAGGAATCTCGTGCTTCCCCGCGAACGTTCGCCCAGGAAACCGAGATCCCTCGCATGCTCGGGATGACACCATTTCCATGTCGCGACACTCACGTCTCATCGCGCGACACGAGCTTGAACTGGATCACCGTGATCACGAAGGTCACGATCAGGAGCACAACGGCCAGGGCGGAGCCATAGCCCATGTTGTTGAACATGAACCCCTGGGCGTACATCCAGGTCGTCAGCACCTGGGAAGCGTGATTCGGCCCGCCGGCGGTCATAACGTAGACCAGATCGAACAGCTTCAGGGTGTTGATGCTGGTCAGCGTGATGACCACCGCCGTCACCGGCCGCAACGCCGGCAGGGTGATGTCGAGGAAGCGCCGCCAGGCCCCCGCGCCATCGATGCTGGCCGCCTCGTAATACTCCTGGGGGATCGACTTCAGGCCGGCCACGAAGAGAAACATGGCCAGCCCGAAGTTCTTCCAGACATCGACCCCGATCACCGTCGGCAGCGCCGTGGCCGGATCGCCGAGCCAGGCGCGCGTCAACGATCCGAGCCCAGCGGAGCGGAGGAGCGGGTTGACCAGCCCCAGCTCGGGGCTGAGCAACAGCACGAAGACGATGCCGACCACCACCAGCGACATGATGGTGGGGATGAAAAAGATGCCGCGGAAGAGATTCGAGCCGCGCAACCCCTGCTCCAGCAGCACCGCCAGGAAGAGCCCGAGAATGACCATGGCCACCGCGCCGACGCCGATGAAGACGATGTTGTGCCAGAGCGCCTGCCAGAACACCGGGTCGCCGGCCATCGCCCGGTAGTTGGCGAGGCCGGCGAACTTGATGTCCTTCATGCTGATCCCGCTCCAGTCGAGCAGGCTGATGATCACCACCCCGACGATAGGCAGGGCCAGGAAGAGGGCGTAGAAGACAAGCGCGGGGAGGACGAAGAGGTACGCCTCGACCGCCGCGAGAACCCGGCCGCGCCGGGGTTGGCGCGCGGCCGCGACCGGCAACGGCATGGCGACGGTCTGGCTCGTGGTCATAGGCTTCTACCTCTGTGCAGCGGCGTCCGCAAATAGTGTGATTCCGCCGGAGGCCGTGTCATTCCGACGAACTTGCAGGAGGAATCTCGTCTCTTCCGCGTACGTACCTGAAACCGAGATCCCTCTGCACGTTTCCTTGGAATGACACGCGTCGGCCTGGCCAGCGCCCGCTAGCGGGTGTACACCGGATCGTGCTTCTCCGCTTCCGCCTCGACGCTGGCCATCCAGCTCTCGGCGTCGAGCTGCCCCGTAAGCACGCCGACGCTCCCCATCCAGATGGCGTCCTCGCCCACTTCCTTGGGCAGGATGTGCTCCAGGAAGGGGAACGAGCCCGTGTTGCCATCGACCTGCTCGTCGACGATCTTCAGCAGCGCCGGTGTGGCGTTTTCCTGGGTCACCGACTCCTGCACCGAGGTCATCGCCTGCGTCTTGCTGACCCATTCCTGGGCCTGCGGCAACTGGGTCAGGTAATCGAGGAACTTCAGCGACGCTTCGCGCTTGGCCGGGTCCTCGGCGCCCTTCTTGGAGAGCGAGTAGCCGCCGATCACCTGCATGACGATGTTGTCCGGATCCCCTTCGCCGCCCGGCAGGGTGGGGAAGGT
Organism: Thermomicrobiales bacterium; assembly: GCA_038246475.1. Taxonomy (GTDB): domain Bacteria; phylum Chloroflexota; class Chloroflexia; order Thermomicrobiales; family UBA6265; genus JACCXM01. Next base: position 4,331 of record JBBRVX010000092.1, read on the forward strand.
GTTCAAGCCGATCTTGAAGTCGGGCGGCGCTTCGGCCTCGACGCTGCCCAGCAGCCACGAGCCGGTCTGGAAGAAGCCGGAGCGCCCTGAAAAGAAGAGCGCCGTCGCCGTGGGATAGTCGTCGCTGGCGGCGCCGGAGGAGAAGTATCCCTTCGTGTTGAGATCGACGTAGTGCTGGGCCGCCTGCACGATGCCGGGGTCGGTCCACTTGGCGTCGCCGGCCCTGGCGCAGAGATCGAGCACGGCGTCGGCGCCGACCTGCCGCACCAGAAAGGCGTAGAACCACTGCGAGCCGGACCAGCCGAACTTGTTGGCGAAGGCGATCGGCGTCACCCCGGCGCCCTTCAGCGTGGCGAAGGCGGCCAAATAATCGTCCCACGATTTCAGCGCCGCCGGGTCGATCCCGTTGGCCGAGAGCACCGCCTCGTTGTGGAAGATCTGGGTGTCGGTGTGGATCGACCAGGGCACCCCGTAATAGTGCCCATCCTTGGCGATGGCGGCCGCCGTGCCGGGGATGAAGCGGTCGTCGATCGTGTCGTAGAACTCGTCGATGGCCTCGACCTCGCCGAGGTCTGAGAACTGGAAGAGATTCTGATGTCCCTCGTGCTGGAAGATATCCGGCGGCTCGCCGCTGGTGAAGCCGGTGCGCAGCACGGTAAAGAACTGCTCGTTCTCGATCGGGCGGTGATCGACGGTGATGCCGGGGTTCGCGTCCTGGAACGCGGCGATGGCGGCATCCATGGTCGACCGCGCCGGATCGGTGGAGTATTCGCTCCAGAACGTGATGGTGACGTTCTCTTGCGCGCTCACGCCGCGGCGGAACGACGGCAGACCGCCCGTGGCGGCGATCGCCGCCCCGGCGGCCGCCCTGCCCAGAAGTCCGCGCCGCGTCACGCGGGGGGCGGCCACGGCGCCGCTGTTCACTCGTGCTGGAATTCGCGGGTTCATCGTCACTGATCTCCCTCGTTGTCGGCCACAAACGGTCAAAGCTTCGGTAAAACCGGGGGTACCTGCCTCCTTTCCTCCGTCTCAGCTCGCTCGAAAGGTGTCATGTTGAGTGGACCGACACGGCAAGTGTGTCATTCTGAGGAACGAAGAATCTCGTCGTTTCCATCGCGTACGTTCGCGGCTGGAGTCGAGATTCTTCACTTCGTTCAGAATGACACCATCTCCGTATCGCGGTATTGAGCACAGCGAAGCATCTCGGCTCATTGGCGCGTCCGTTCATCGCCCGCGAGAAAACGCACCTCGACCGGCGACCGGCTCGCCGCCGAGGCGTAGATGGCGGCCAGCGTCTCGTCGACCCGATAGCCATCGATGACATCGGGTACGGGGGGCTGGCGGGTCTCCACCGCGTGCAGGAAGGCCGCCATCTCGGCCTCCCATTGGCTGCCGCGCGCGGGAAAACGGGTGCGCGCCTCACCCTCGCCGCCGCGTTGCAGCGTCACCAGGCAGGGCGCCGTGCCCTGCCAGTTCGGTGACGAGAGGCGCACCCGCCCCTCTGAGCCGATCACCTCGACCGTCTCCTCCCACCCTTCGCCGGTGTGCCCCAGCCCCGGCGCCGGGGTGGAGATGGCCGCCGGATGGACCGTGAGGCCCGATTCCAGATCGATCAGCGCCTGGGTGGCGTAGTCGAGGTCCGGCACGTCTGGCGCGTAGCGCACCCGGGCATCGACGCGGGCCGGCTCGCCGAGGAGGAAGCGGATCACGTCGATGAGGTGGCTGCCGCTGTGCATCAGGATCCCGCCGCCGGACTGTTGGGGCTGGCGATACCAGCTCTCCACCGGCGAAGGCGTGCGCTCGGCCAGGACGCGCAGCTCGGCGGAGAGGGGCTCGCCGATCTCCGCCAGGCTCTCCCGCAGCAGCCGGAAGCCGGGATTGAAGCGCTTCATGTATCCCACCTGGAAGATGACGCCCGGCCGGACGCGCACCGCCTGCACCAACCGCGCGGAATCGCTGGCACTGGTGGTCACTGGCTTTTCGCAAAGGATGTCCAGACCCGCCTCCAGCGCGGCGAGAACCAGCTCGTAGTGGGTCGCGTTCGGCGTGGCAATGACCACGGCCTGCAGGCGGGCATCGCGCAGCAGCGTGTGCGGATCGGCGTAGTACGTGGCGCCGACCTGCCCGGCCAGCCGCCGCCCATGCGTCTCGTCCGGGTCCGCGACCGCGGCCAGGCAGCCTCTGCCCGCGGCGATGGCCTCGGCGTGGAACCGGGCGATCTGCCCGGCGCCGATAATTCCCAGGTGGATCGGCATCGACGCTCCTGTCACCTTTTGCTAGCGCTCAGGCCACTCGCGCCGCATCTGCGGCATCCTCGCCGCGCGCGACGTAACCCAGACTGGCGGAAATGCGCGCCGCGGTCTCCCCGACCATGCCGATCAAGGCATCCCGGCGTTCGCCCTGCGCCGCCGGATAGGCCACGCTGGCCGTCGCCACGCACGCCCCATTGCGGTCGAATACAGGAGCCGCCACGCAGGCCAGCCCAACCAGCCACTCCTCGCGGTCGAGGGCATACCCCTGGGCGCGGATGGCGGCCAGCTCCATTTCCAGCTCGTGCGGCGTGGTGATGGTGTGGGGCGTGAACCGGGCCAGCGACACTGAGGTCAGGAGCGGCGCGCGCCGCTCGTCCGGCAGATAGGCCAGCAGCGTCTTGCCCGAGGCAATGCCATGCAGGCAGCTCTGCCCCGGCGGCCGCGGCCGCCGCGTTTGCACCGGATTCACGCCGGTGGCCTCGAAGACGACGAAGATTTCGCGATCCTGCAGCACGGTCAGATAGGCGGTGTCGCCGGAGCGATCGCGCAGCTCGCGGATGGGACCGGCGCCGATCGCGTAGATATCCGCCTCGCTGACGAACTCGTTCACCAGGCTGACCAGGCGATAGCCGAGCCGGTAAGCGCGGGTCTCGGGGTCCTGATCGACAAACCCGCGGCCGCGCAGGGTGGAAACCAGGTGATGGGTCGTGCTGGCGTTGAAGCCGAGCGCTTTGGCGATCTCCCGCACGGAGAGACCGCGCGGCGCGGCCGCCAGCATCTCGATGATGTCGACGGCCTTATCGAGGGAGCGGATATGCCCGGTTGGCGTCACGGCCATGGTCCTCGCCACTTCATATTATGAACTCAGTATTCGTAGTGTGGTGGTTTGCAGTCTAAAGATTGGACGGTTGCCTGTCAAGCACGAGCGGCAATCACACAAAAAGATGGCCATCTGGCGCATGGAGCGCCAGATGGCCAGGAACCAGATGCGGTGTTCGCCGCGCGGGTTAGCTCCCGCCGGCGCCGCCGCAGGCGAACGTCCAGACGCGCGTTTCGCGGTCGGCTTCCACCAGGACGTTGCCATTGGCATCAACGCCGTCGCTCTCGGCGTAGCACCAGGATGTCCCTTCGGAGGAGAGTTGATAGACGCCCGGGGCCAGATTGCCAAAGGTGGCCCGCCCCTGCGCGTTCGCGGGGATGGTGGCGATCGGCGATGTTTCCCCACCCTCCGGGTAGAGGCTGAAGCCCATCCCCGTGGCCGGCGCCGTGCACTGCCCGAACCAGTCGTAGCCCGCCTCCGCCGCGCCGATGGTGCAAACCCTGGCCTCAGCCACGATCGTGCCCGTTTGTGGGCTCTCTTCAGCGACCTGCACCAGCGCCGCCCCCGAGGCGGGGCGACGGCCGGCATCGGTGTCGACCCAGTAGGTGGTTGGCCGGCCGGGAACGACGTTCCCCTCCAGGGTCAAGGTCAGCAGGCTCGGCTCGATGATTTCCCTGAGCGTCTCGTTGCGGACCTGGCCGCCACCGGCGATGGCGACGTTGTTATCGCCGCCCGAGGCATCGGCCGTCGATGTGCCGCCGCTGGCGTCGATGGCGATGTCGTTGCTCCCTCCGTGCACATCGCCGATCGTCACCGATCCGCCATCAGCGCTGGAGTTGGCGACACCGCCGTTCCCGGCGCTGGCCTGCCCGCCGCCGGCCGCGGGCGCGGTGGAGGTCTCGCGCACCGTGCGACGCGTCTCGGGCCGCATCTCCTCGGTCACTACCACGGCGCAGAGATCGGCCACGGGCACCGTGATCTTGCGCACCGGCGGCGCGTTCTGGTCGCCGTGGGCGGTGCAGGTGCAGATCGTTTCATAGCGCGGGGCATCGAACTGACAGGAGACATCGACCAGGTAGCTGGGCGGACGGCCAAAATCCTGTGCGCTGCCGACCAGCACCGTCTACTGCGTCGGCCCGCCAACCGACTGCTGGTTCGTCTGCGTGCAATCGCCGGCACAGACCTGGTTGCTGGTTTGTACGGTCTGCTGGGTTTGGGTTGCCTGAGCGGGGCCACTGCTCGCAACAGCGACGCCACCGCCCGCGTCAACGTTCCCTGCGTTGCCGCGATTCTTGTCCTTGTCTTTATCTTTGTTCTTCTCCTTGTCCTTGCCATCGGCGAGCGCCACCGAGCTGCCGAGCAGGGCGAGGGGGCTGGTGATCGCCGAGCCCGCCGCCCGCCGCAGCACGGAGCGCCGCGAGACGCCGGTCGCCATCTTGCGCACGAATCGATCGAATGACTGCTGTTCCATGAGAATCGCTCCTTTAGCCGCTTAGTCGGCCGTGTGACCGGCCTGTTGTTCCCGGCTTAGAGCGCAGGAGGCATGCCAGCGGTCAGGCGCCGCCCGCGGAATCTCCATCGCGGGGAGCTCGATGTCGATATCTCGCGAATCGAAGCCCCAGGAATTCACCCGCCACGCACTGCCCGTTTCGTGAAGAATGCCAGCAAGGGGATCGGGATCGCCGCCCGCCCGTGATCGCGCAATCAGCCTATTGACTGTGTTGGCGACTGCCCATATAGTGCGAGTGGACTACACATCAGACCAGCAGGTCTTCACACGAGCGGTCAGGCGGGCCCTGAGTGGTGGAGCGGTTTGCCGCTGTTCGGCGCACGACCCTGTCTGGCGAAGTCGCCGAACGGCTCTCCGGGATTATCAGGTCCGGCGAGTTCGTGGCGGGAGGCCGCCCCCCTTTGGAGCGAGAGTCAAGCGCTCAGTTCGCCGTCGGTCGTACATCCATCCGTGAGGCGCTTCGAATGCTGCAAGCGACCGGGTTGATTACCGTCAGGCCGGAGGCGATTCCGAAGCTGGTTGCGGCGGGGCGATTCGAAGCGTGGGACGGCTATGGCCACGGGGGAGAGGCGGAAACGTCGCTCAATCTCGCTTCCCGGCCCGAGCTCGTCCATCAGGAGCGGATCGCGGGGGATGAGCTTTTCGTTCCCCTCGAGTTCGACCCACTTCAGGTCCGCTATTACGGGCAGTTTGGCGAGCACTCGCGGAGTGGGTATTGCGGCGTTGCCAGCAAGGCATCGAAGGCAAAAGGCGATGAGGCGCTTGACGCGATGGCGCAACACATCGCGGCATTCCTTCAGGACGCGGCGCGGGCAGGCGTGGGCTGGACGACAGGACGTCCGGACTGGGTGGCTACCCCACCGACCGCGAGCGCGCGATAACAGGTGGCTGTTCACCCAGGCATGTGGCGCTGGGGCAGCGGATCGATCACCGGGAGGAGCGAGATGGCGGCCGAACATGAAGGGCTTAGCCCAGAGCAGCAGAACGTCGCGAAGCACCTCGAGAAATTGCGGACGACGACGGTCAACCGGCGTCGCCTGATGATCAATGCCGGGATCGCCGCCGGGCTGATCGGCGCGGTGCGCATGGGACCGGAGGCGCCGTCGGCCGGCGCTGCCCCGGCGCTGCAAGACACGGTGGCGGCCGATCATCCGGCGATCCTGGCCGCCCAGGGGTGGGTCGGCGCCCCGCCGGAGCCGGAGGCGCCCATCGTTCTCGTCGACTGGGAGGAGGCCGGCGAGCGCTGGGAGCTCCCCAAACGGGGGATCTATCCCATTTGGCAGATGATCCACCCGAACGTGCAGATCGAGATCCAGGCCACCCCCATCGGCGAGATGTTCCCGAAGATTCAGCTCGCCATGGCCTCGAAGTCGGACAAGTACGACATCATCGACGACGACTATGCGTTCTTCCCTCAGCTCATCGCCGGCGGCCATCTCACCAACCTGCAAAGCTATCTTGACGTCGACGAGGCCTACAAGACCGATATCTACAACGACGTCCCGGAGAACATCCTGGACCTCTACCGGGACAAGCCGCTCGCGGAGGGTGGGCAGCTCCACGGGCTTCCCCCCGACGGCAATTGCCAATTGATGGTCTATCGGACGGATGTCTTCGAGAGCGCCGGGATCACGACCCTCCCGGAAACCTGGCCCGAGGCCATTGAGCTGGCGAAGGAGCTCACTGGCGGCGGCCAGTACGGCTACACCGCCACCCTGCGTCGTGGGTTCTGGGCCTGCCACTGCTTCAACACGATCTTCTGGTCGGAAGGCGGCGAGTGGTTCGCCAATGGCTACAACGAGCCGCCGACCCTCGACACCGAGGCGGGCCTGATCGCGCTGGAGACCCTGGCCGCGCTTATGCCGTACGCCGCGCCGGGAACACTCAACGCCGTCGACGACGAGGCCAACGCGATCATCACCACCGGTGGCGCGGTCTTTGCCCCCAACCTCTGGGGCGGCAGCGTCTGGACGACTGAGAGCACCAACCCACAATTCTTCGACAAGATCGGGGTCGATATCGTTCCGAAAGGCAGCACCGCCAACGGCGGTCACCGGCCGATCATGGGCGGCCTCGGGCTCTTTATACCGACCTATTCCAAGAACCCGGACTGGGCCTGGCAGTGGATCAAGTTCTGCTGCTCGAAGGAGGTCGGCAAGGAGTGGGTGGAGAACCTCGGTCAGCCCGCCCGGCTCTCCCTTCTGCAGGAGTACAGCTCCATTCAGCCCTACTTCAACGCATTGGCCAAGAGCTTCCCCACGGCGCACCGCATGGAGCCGATTCCCGAGACGGGCGAGCTCTACGAAGTCGTCGGCACCGAGGTCGCCAACGTCACCACGATGACCAAAGCCCCCGATCAGGCCATCAAGGATGCCCAGAAGGCGGTCGAGGAGATCATGCGCAAAGCGGGATATTACAACTAGCCCGGACCAGCGATTCCGCGCGAACGTGCAGCCAAGCCGGTGTCGCGCTATGGGGACGGTCGTCGGCGCCGGCCGTCCCCGCACCGCCGGTGACAGGGGCGGCGATCGGCCGAGACGCATGGGTTCAGGAAGCGGAAGCGAGGAGCAAACAGCGTGAGCGCGGTGAGCGAAGCGCAAGGAAATGTCAGAGCCGTTGTGCCCATGGGATCCGTGAAGGGGCGCGCCCAACAACGAGACTGGATTCGCTGGGCATTCCTGCTGCCGACCGTCATCGTGCTCTTCGTCATCACCATCTACCCCATGCTCAACTCACTCTGGAACAGCCTCCATTACTTCAACCTCTTCACCCCGGACGACAAGCGGTTCGTGGGGCTTGGCAACTACGTCGATCTGCTGCGGAACGATCCAACGTTCTGGACCGTCATGCGGATCACCTTCATCTACACGATCGGCGTGGTCGCCGTGCAGTTCGTCGCCGGTCTGGGTATGGCCCTGCTGCTCGATCGGGCCATGCGCGGCATCTCCCTGCTGCGCACGCTCATCATCATCCCGATCCTCATCTCGCCCGTGGTGGTCGGCCTCACCTGGCGCTACATGTACGAGCCTTGGGGGGTGCTCAATTACGCCCTGGGCAAGATCGGCCTGCCGCCGGTCGAGTGGGTTTCACAGCCTGGCACGGCGTTGATCTCCATCATGGTGGTGGACATCTGGCAATGGACGCCGTTCGTCGTGCTCGTGCTGCTAGCCGGCCTGCAGTCCATACCGCGCGAGGTCGTCGAAGCGTCTTCCCTCGACGGGCTCAAGTTTCGCCAGCACTTCACCCGCATCGTCTGGCCCCTCCTGCGACCCGTGGCGCTGATCGTCCTGCTGATCCGGATGATGGATGCGCTCAAGGTCTTCGACACCGTGTACGTGCTGACCCGCGGCGGCCCCGGCACATCGACCTACGTCGCCAGCATGTACAACTACGTGCTCTTCTTCGGAAACTATCAGGTCGGCTACGCCGCCGCGATGTCCTACATCATCCTGATCATCGTGAACGTCTTCGCCATCGCCCTGATCTTCGCCCTCAGCGACCGCGCAACCAAGGATGAATCGAGCGATGCCGCCGAAGCCCAGCGCGTTACGGCGGCCGATGCCGCCTCGGTCGCCTAGGAGCCAGGAGATGAGATCATGAAGCGCGCGAGCGCGCCCTCCTGGGCGAAGTGGATCGGCAATATCGCGGTCACGCTGGTCGTGCTGATCTGGTTGTTCCCCGTCTACTGGATCGTGGCCACCTCGCTCAAGCAGAAAGGGGACATCGTCAATCCGATCCCCTCCTTCATCTTCAATCCCACGCTCGACAACTATCGGACCATCTTCGGTCCCACCTACACCTTCGCCGACGTGGTGCTCAACAGCTTCGTCATCGCCTTCTGCGTGACCGCGCTCGTCATCCTGCTCGCCATCCCAGCGGCCTACAGCCTGGCCCGCTGGCAGACCAAGGGCAACGAGCGGATCGCCATGTGGATCCTGTCGTTGCGCATGCTGCCCCCGGTGGCGGTCGTGATTCCCTACTACGTCCTGGCCAGCCGCCTGCAACTGATCGACACCTATCTGGTGCTGATCCTCGTCCACATGGCCTTCGGCGTGCCCTTCGCGGTCTGGCTGATGCGCGGCTTCTTCGCCGAAATCCCGCGCGAGCTCGACCAGGCGGCGATGCTCGATGGTTACTCGTATCTGGCGGTTCTGCTCAAGATCATCATTCCGCTGGCGACGCCGAGCATCGCCGTGACGGCCATCTTCACCTTCATCTTTTCGTGGAACGAGTTTCTGCTCGCGCTGCTGCTCACGGACACGAACGCGGTGACCGTGCCCGTGCAGATCTCCAAGATGATCCTGGCCTACCAGGTGTTGTGGGGCGAGCTTTCCGCCGCCGGGGTGATCGCCCTGTTGCCGCTGCTCTTCGTAGTGTTCGCACTGCAACGCTACATCGTGCGCGGCCTGACTCTGGGCGCGGTGAAATAGGCGATCAAGCAACGAGGTTTTGCCCGGTTCCGGGCGTGCTAGCGAAGGAGATCACATGACCACGACCACCGCGCCGTTGAGCCGCGCCAAGGAGCATCTGCACCTCCAGTGGAAGCACGATCTCGAGCCGAGGGTCCGCGTGAACGTCGGCGACACGCTCGTCGTCGAGACGGCTGACAACTTCGCGCTCTTCCGCGAGATGAACTCGGACGATGACCTGGTCGATAGCCTGCCCCTGACCCAGCTCAACCCGTTGACCGGGCCGATCGCGGTCGAAGGCGCGCAGCCCGGGGACACCCTGATCGTCGAGGTCGTCGACATCACCGTCACCGATCAGGGGCATATCGCGCTGATTCCGAACACCGGCGTGTTGAAGAACTACACCAATCCACCGCATACGAAGATCTGGCAGATCGTCGATGGCGAATCGGTCTTCAACGAGGACATCCGCTTTCCGATTCGCCCCATCCTGGGCACCTTCGGCACCATGCCGGCTGAGGATGGGCTGGCGGCGATCCATCCTGGAGCGCATGCTGGAAATCTCGACGACACCAACTCGACCATCGGCGCCTATTACCACCTGCCGGTCTTCGTCCCCGACGCGCTGGTGATGGTCGGCGACGTGCATGCCAATCAGGGCGACTCCGAAATCGCCATGGGCATCGAGATCGACGGCGAGGTGACCTTGCGCTTCGTCGATCTGGTGAAAGGCGAGCATCTGCCCTACGCCCGCATCGAAACGGCGGACCTGTGGGTCTTCCCGGCCGACGCGGCAACGCTGGAAGAAGCGATTCAGGTCTCGGCGTCATACGCGGCGCGCTTCCTGGTCGATCGTCTCGACATTTCAATGGAAGATGCCGCCCACATCCTCTGCGCCGTTGGGAACGTGCGCATCAGTCAGGCGGCGTTCGCCGGCTACAACGTCACGGTGCGCACGGAGTTCCCGAAAAACATTGACCGCCGCGGACGGCTGGCGGGCTACGCGGGGTAGCGCGCGAACCGGAGAGGGTAAGGCACTGCATGGCACGGGTGGCGCTGGACCACGTCTGGAAAATTTATGGGCAGCGGGGCAAATCGGTCGAGGCCGTGCGCGACCTGACCCTCGATTGCGCCGACGGCGAGTTCCTCGCCATTGTCGGACCGTCTGGCTGCGGCAAATCGTCCACGATGCGCATGATCGCCGGATTGGAATCGATCAGCCGGGGCACGATCGCCATTGGCGACAGCGTCGTCAACGACACACGGCCCGGCGACCGCAACATCGCCATGGTGTTCGAAAACTACGCGCTCTATCCCCATCTCTCGGTGCGCGATAACATCACCCTCTCGCTCGAGGTCAAAGGCACACCTGCCGCCGAGATCAAGGTGTTGCTCGATCGCGCGGCCGCGACCCTGGATATTGGCGACATCCTCAATCGGAAGCCTCGTCAGCTCTCGGGCGGGCAGAAGCAACGCGTGGCGATTGCCCGGGCAATCGTGCGCAATCCGACGGTGTTGATCATGGATGAGCCGATCTCGCATATCGACGCCCGATTGCGCTCGAAGGTTCGCGCCGAGCTGAAACACCTGTTGCGTGAGCTTCAGGCGACGACGATCTACGTGACCCACAACCAGGCCGAGGCGCTCTCGATGGCCGACCGCATCGCCGTGATGAGCGATGGCGAATTGCAGCAGGTCGGCACGGCCGAGGAGATTTACGAGCGCCCCGCCAATCTGTTCGTCGCGGATTTCGTGGGCGAGCCGCCGATGAATTTCATGCCCTGCACGCCGATCAGCCACGACAGCCGGGTCGTCCTGCAGGCAGAGACGATGACGATCAATGCGCCCGACACCTTGCGCTCCGCGCTTGATCGCCGCCAGGGAGCAGAGGAGCTCATTCTGGGGATTCGTCCGGTTGATGTTCATCTGTCGTGGGCGCCAGGTGCAGAGAGCGCGGGCACGGGAACAATCCGCCTGGTCGAAAACATCGGAGACGAGCAGATTATCGCCGTGGATACCGGCCAGCGGTCAATCGAATCCGTCGTCAGCGCGAGCGTACGGGCGAACGTGGGGGACACCGTCTGGCTCCGGGTCGAGCCTGGCCGGGCGCACGTCTTTGATTCCGCGACCGGACGGTCGCTGGTGGCCTGAGGCTGAAGGTGGCCGAGAAGGCCAGGGAGCGGATGTGGCGACAGTAACCCTGCACGGACTCACCAAGCGCTTTGGGAAGACCCGAGCGGTCGATGAGCTGGACCTCGTCGTCGAGGATGGCGAGTTCTTTGTCCTGCTGGGTCCCTCCGGCGCCGGAAAGACCACCACGCTTTCCTTAATCTCGGGCCTCGAAGCGCCGGACAGTGGGCAGGTCTTCCTCGGCGCCGACGATGTCACCCGTGTTGATCCCTGGAAGCGGGACGTCGCCATGGCCTTCGAGAGCTATGCGCTCTATCCGCACATGTCCGTGTTCGACAACATCGCCTTCCCCTTGCGCGCCCCGGCCCGCTCTCCCCGCCTCTCGGAGCCGGAGATCAAGGAGCAGGTGCAGCGCATCGCGACGATGCTGCAAATCGACCAGTTGCTGGAGCGCTCCCCCTCACAGCTCAGCGGCGGCCAACGCCAGCGGACCTCGCTGGGGCGGATGCTGGTTCGGCATCCTCGCGCCTTTCTCATGGATGAACCGATCGTTCACCTCGATGCCAAGCTGCGCCACCATATGCGGAGCGAGCTCAAGCAGCTTCACGAGCAGTTCCGCGTCACCACGCTGTATGCCACGCCAGACTGGGTGGAGGCCGTGGCGATGGGGCATCGCATCGCGGTGCTCAACCATGGACGGATCATCCAGACCGGCACTCCGGACGCGATCTACAACAGCCCCGTGAACCGCTTTGTGGCGGACTTCGTTGGCGAGCCGCCGATGAACATCCTGAACGGTCGGCTTGCCCATCGCGACGGACGACTGCTGTTCGATATCGATGGCCATCAGATCCCCCTGGCCAAACCCCTGGAACATGCCCTGGCCAATGCCGAGAGCGGCGAATGGCAGATCGGCGTTCGGCCGAGCGCGGTGCGGCTGGAGCCGACCCAATCGCCCCTCGCGGTCCTGCCAGCGACCGTGTATGTCTCGGAACCGCTGGGCCGCGATACGATTATCGAGACGCGGCTGGCCGGTCAGTCCCTCACCGTCAAGGTTCCCGGGCTGATGCCGCTCGCGCCGGGCTCCCCCGTTTGGCTCGATTTCGACCAGAACCAACTGCACGCGTTCAACAACCGCACGGGGCTTCGCCTCAACGTCGATCCTCCAGCGTGACATCCGACACGCGGGGTGTGAGACCATAGACCAGGCAGAGCAGAATCAGGAGGAGCATGGTGCAGCTCGTCAGCTATTTTGAGATTCCGGTGTTGGATCTCGATCGATCCATCGAGTTCTACAGTGGCGTCTTCGAGGTCAGTCTGGAGCGAACCATGATCGATGGCTATGAGATGGCGCTCTTCCCCGAGGCCCTTGATGGTCGGGGAGCGACGGGAGCGCTGGCCATGGGGGAAAGCTACATCCCGTCCGTCGATGGCACGCGGGTTTACTTCGCCGTCGACGACATCGACGCCGTGCTCGATCGCGTCAGCGCTCTGGGCGGGAAGACGCTCTACCCCAAGACCTCGATTGGCGAATTTGGGCAGGTCGCCGAGTTCGAGGACAGCGAAGGAAATCGCATCGCGCTCAGCTCCCGCTAGCTACCCCGCACCGCTGGATGCCCATCGGCCCCCCTGGACACCGAAGATGCCCCCCGCCCCTGAGTCTCATACCCTTTGCGCTCTTTGCACTCTTTGCACTCTTCGACCAGCCATCATCCATCACCCGTCACCCGTCACCCGTCGCCCTCTCCTCCTCGGCCGCAAAACGCTGCTCCATCCCGGAAGGCGAAACATGCGATGATCGCGGAAGCGCCACCAACAGCGACCGTCCCATGACCGCGAGAAGGAGATCGTCTTGCCGGAAAACCCCAGCCAACGTGTCATAAGCGCGGGCGCCGGTTCGCGCCGCGGCCTCCTGAAGGCGTCACTTGCGGGGGCGCTGGGTCTGCCGTTCGCGACGCCATGGGGAGACAGCGTGCCGGTGCAAGCCGCCATTTCGGTGGCGATTCGTGATGCGCATCCGCTCGCCGCGCCTTTGCGCCAAGCGACCCCGATCGCCACGCCATCCGGCGATCCGGCCGCGGCGATCGAGGCCATCGCGCGGGACGCGATGACGACGTACGGCCTACGCGCCATGATTCTCCAGGTGCAGATCGCGGGCGAAGGGATCGTCACGCTGGCGCTCGGCGAATCGATGACCGGCGTCCCCGCCACACCGGAGATGCATTTTCGCAATGGCGCCGTCGCCATCTCCTATGTCTCGACGCTGCTCCTGCTCCTCGTCGATGATGGCGTCATCACCCTCGACGATTCGCTGTCGAACTGGCTCCCCGATCTGCCGGACAGCGATGGGGTGACCTTGCGCATGCTGGCGAACATGACCGCCGGCTATCCCGACTACGTGCAGAACGCCGCGTTTATCGATGCCTATTATGCCGATCCCTTCTGGCAGTGGGCGCCCGAGGAGCTGATCGACTTTGGCCTCTCTACGCCGCGGCTCTTCGCGCCGGGCACGAACTGGGATTACTCGCACACCGACTACGTGATCCTGGGGAGGGCGCTGGAGGCCATCACGGGTCAGACGCTCGACGCCCTCCTTCAGGAGAAGGTCCTTACTCCCTCGGTCTTGCCAACACAATCGGTGCGTCGACCGCCACGATTCCCGAACCGGTGCTGCATGCCTTCAGCGCCGAACGCCGCCCGTTCCTGAAGATCCCCCTTGGCCCACGCTTCTACGAGGAGACGACCTTCTGGAATCCGTCCTGGACCCTCCCGGCGGGCGCCATTCAGACCACAACCATCGCCGACATGGCAGCCACGGCCGTGGCCATTGGCGAAGGGACGTTGCTCTCGCCGGAATCGCATGCGGCGCAGATCGCCCCCGATCTCCTCGGCTTCGGCGCGCCGCTCGCGGGGTGTCCCAATTGCCACACGCTGGATGCGCGCTACACCTATGGCCTGGGCATTGTGCTGAGCAAGTCATGGCTGCTGCAAAACCCGCTTCTCGGCGGCTACGGATCAGTTGCGGCTTATCTGCCGGCCAAGCAAATCGCCATCGCCGTGGCCACGACCTACGCCGAGCAGGGCTTCGATGCCGAAACCGGCGATTACCGATTCGGGAACGTCAGCCAGCAGATTTTCACCGACATCGGCACCCTCCTGGCCCCGGACGATCCGCCGCCGCCACGACCCACGACGCGTTGAATACCCCGAGCGACCCCGGCTTTATTCCCGGCCTGGAGCTGAGCGGCCGCTTCTACGCCGAGGTCGTCGCCCCGATCCTGCGCCGCGACTTCCCCGGCCTGACTCACTCGGCGGCGCTGATCGGCTACGGCTCCGAAGTGCTGGGCTATGACACCGCCCGCTCCACCGACCATGAGTGGGGGCCGCGGCTCCTCCTTTTTCTGGGAGAGGAGGACCACGTCCGCCATGCGGCGACC
>JBBRVX010000093.1:0-18667 GCA_038246475.1 Thermomicrobiales bacterium
AGCAGTCGCCCACGCCACTCGATCCGTGCTCCCACCATGACGTTCCTCTCTTCCCGCCTTCGAAGCCCATCGCTGTGTACGACACCTACCTCTTCAGTGCCACCCGATCGAATAGCGCCGGATCGGGCGCCCGCGCCTGAGAGAGGCCGGGCCCCCGACTTTCCCGTCGGACCTCCGATCTCGCCCCCCGATCACGCCCCACCGCGGGCGGCTCAACCGTAGTCGCTGATCGTCCAAAGCGCCCTCGAAGGCCCCGGTCGACCCTTTCGGAAGATCCCACGATCGTGGAAGACCACCTCATCCCCGAACGCGGAGCCATCCGCCAAGAGGGCGGCCAGCTACTGCGCCGAGGAGTGGCCTCGTCGGGCTGGCGGGAATCGCACTGGTCCACGTCATCGATGCCACCGGCAAGTTTCATGAGACGCCCTATCTCGGATGGGCTTACGTCATGCTCATCATTGGCTGCCTGGTCTCGGGCGGGGTGCTGATCGAGCGAGACGATCGTCGGGCCTGGATCGCCGTAGCCGTGCTCTCGGCGGCCTATGCGCTCTCGCGCACCACGGGCCTGCCGTCCGCGAAGGAAGACATCGGCAACTGGTTCGAGACGCTCGGCCTCGCCACGCTCTTCGCCGAGGTGATCGTCGCCGCCGTCTCCGCACGCGCTCTCACGGCGCTCGGATCGTCCTCGAGATAGCCAGCCCGGCTGCTCACGCGCAAGGACGCAAGAACGGACGAGCTCCTTCGGAGAGGAAGCGGGCGACCAGCTCGAGCTCGACGAGTCACTCCACAGCATGACGCGATATGCCTGGCACTCATCGTCTCGCAACGACCCTCCGTCTCGTGATCGGAAGACAGCGCCGACTGGGAAGCCGGCGCTGTCGATCATGAATCAGCCAAGGCTCATAGAGGATCGGAGAGCCCACGCCCCGACCCACCATGGACGTGTCCAGTGGGCGCCGCCTCCACCCCAGGCCCGGCGGCGCCGAGAGCAACACGCGGAGGAGTCTGACCGTGATCGGCGCACTCGTGGCGCCAACCGTCGTGGCGACGAGCAATGTCTTCCGCGGCGCGCTCCCGCCAGCTCCATTACGGAACAGAAGCACGAAGCGCATGCGCTGGACGAGCCCCTATGACTTCCGTAGGTACTTGCCCATGTCTGGCAGACCTCCGGAAAGGGCCGCTATTGCATCGTTGGATGCTCCCATCGCCTGGGCCGGACGCGTGATCTCATGCTCCAGATCCGGCACCCACGCTCGTAGCAGCACGCTCGGGACAGTTCCGCGAACTCTTACGCCGGTGCAGGCAGCGGGGATGACCATCGTTTCCCCCATTGTGAGGGCAACGTCGGCTTGGTTCGCTATCACATCTACGTTCCCCTGGAGGCAGGTCAACACCTGTGGGCTCTCTAGCACCGCATGCTCAAGAGTCTCCTCTTGCCGGGTGCCGAGGAGGATCTGTTCCAGCGCAAAGTAGCGGCATGCCGTCAGCAACCGACGTCCTCCCCAAAGACCCACGGGGACTGGCGGGATGACCTCGGGACTTCGCCGGGCATCGATCGCCGCCAGCCCCAATCCGATATGGAGTTCTCGAGGTCGCCCCGCCGCATCGACTCGTCCCCAGTCATCGAGCCGGTAGGTGATGTCGGACGGCTGCTGAACCTCGTAGACGAGAACTCCAGCGCCGATCGCATGCACGGTTCCCGCGGGGATGAGCATGGTCGTTCCGGGGACCGCGGGAACCTGGCGAAGGTAGTCCACAGTGGCGCCCCCGTGACGGCAACACGCGATGAATTCGGAGACGGAGGCGCCTGCCTGCAGCCCAAGATAGAGGACTGCGCCACGGTCAGCAGAGAGCACGTGCCAGGCTTCGGTCTTTCCCAGCCGGTCCATATGCCTTGCGGCGTCGTCGTTAGGGTGCACCTGGATTGACAAGTTTTCGGCCGCGTCGATGAGCTTCACAAGCAGCGGGAAGAGGGGACGGTTGGCGGTTGCCGCCATGCCGCGTCGACCCGCAAGGCTGAGGGGATCGGCGGCCATCAACGTCCCCAGCTTGACCCCTTCCGCGGGGCCGTCGAGAACGCGAGCTTCGCTTGCGGTGATGACCGCCTCGCCTATCGGCGTGTCAGGGGGCAATGGAAAGCCAAACCGCTCGAGCCTGCGACTTCCCCAAGGTTTTGGGTCTAGCCGGGGAAGGACCCGAAACGGCACAGCCAGCCCTGGCTTCCTGGACATTGGTGCTGCGCCCGTGACCACTCCACGTATCGCGGGTCTCATAGGATATCGCTGCGCATCGAACCCTTGAGGGTGGCAACAACACCGCGCACCTCTTGCGCCTTGGATCGATCGGCGATCAAGAGCGCATCCGGCGTGTCGATCACGATGACGTTCTCGAGCCCGACGAGGGCGATCACCCGGTCCGTCTCGGACCAAACCAGGCTGGCGCGGCTCCGCGCGTTGATGACATCGCCGCGCCCGCAGATGCCGTGCGCATCCTGGTTCAGGATCTCAGCCAGTCCATGCCAATCTCCGACGTCCGACCATCCCATCTCGGCCGGAACCACGGCCACGCGACCGCTGCGCTCCATCACGCCTTGGTCGATCGTCGTCTCCGGCAGGGTTGGCCAAACGTCCGCAACAGCCTGCCTCTGCCCTGGGGTTCCCCAAGCAGCCGCGATCTGGGTGACCCCACGGTGCAGATCAGGCTGGAGCTTGGCCAGTTCATCCAGGAAGGCGCCCACCTTCCAGATAAACATGCTCGCATTCCAGAGAAAGCGCCCCGACTCAACGTAGGCGGTCGCCTGGGCGAGGTCAGGCTTCTCGACGAAGCGCATCGCGCGGTAACTGGCGCCATTCCCGTTGGTCACGATCGATTCGTTGCTCGACTCAATGTAGCCATAGCCCGTTTCTGGGCGCGAAGGGGTCAGTCCGATGGTGACGAGCCAACCAGCCTCCGCCGTCTCGATCGCGGCGCTCACCGCGGATTCGAAGGCTTCCTGGTCCCGCACCTCATGATCCGCGGCGAAGCTGCCCATCACTGCCTCCGGATCATGGAGAGCGATGATGGCCGCGGCCAGACCGATGGCGGGTCCTGAACCTCGTGGAGAGGGTTCGACGACGAGGCTGCTTTCAGGGAACCGCGGTAACTGTTCCGCCACGGCGGCGCGGTGCGCCGGCCCACAGACGATCAGCGTCCGCTCTGGTGGAGCAAGCCGCTGAAGCCGGTCGGCCGTCTGCTGGAGCAGCGATCGATCCCCCAGGAGGGGAAGCAGAAACTTGGGGTGGGCAGACCGGCTCAGCGGCCAGAGGCGCGTTCCGGACCCTCCAGCGGGAACGACGGCCCAGAAGGCGTCGTCTGTCCGCGTGTCCGCACTCGCCAGGTTGGACACCGTCTTCAGCGGGAACGCCACGTCAACCTCCCTTGGTCTGCGTACCGAAACATGGGGTGATAGAACGTCCCAGATGCCGTATCCGAGGCCGTTGCTGCCACCTGCCTTCCCTGTTCCGGCCTTTCTCGCCTTTCCGCGCCACGGAAGTGCAGCCTCAGCGCCGGGGTCGTCACCGTTGCCTGGTTGCTCGGTTCGGGGACATTGCCGCCCCGGTCCGTGGCCTGGAGCTGGTAGGTGTCGGAGGTTCGTGGGCTGCTGGTGGCGTTCAACCCGGTTGGCGCGGTCGGAGGCGTAGCATCGTCAGCACCATCACAGGCGATCGCGCCGGAATCTTCCGTCCCCGCTGTGGTGATGTACTGGTACGATGCTCCATCCGGATTCAACTCCATGCGGAGCGCACCCTGGTGGCCTGTTGTTGCATCGGAAGCGGCGACGCGATGATCTGTCCGGGTGAAACGTTGGACACCGTGGCCGCCCGTGCCGATCACGAACTGCGTGACCCCGTTCGGATCGAGTTCGCCGGCGCCGTTCAGTGGCTTCCAACGCTGGTAATTGTGGTCGTGGCCGGTGAGCACGACGTCGACGCCCTTTTCGTCGAGCAGTTCCCAAATGGCGACCATCCCTGGTCTAAAGGCGCCGTCTTGAGGGCCGATACTGAAGAGGGGATGGTGGAAGAAGACGAGGGTGCAGGGATTCGCATTCGTCTGGAGATCTTGGCTCAGCCACTGAAGCTGTGCGTTCCAGGAGGTGGGCCTGTTTGAGTTCAGGCTAATGAGGCGCCAGCCCGCGGCGTCGACGCTGTAGAAGTCCGGCACGTTGCCCCAGAAGTCGAAATAGCCCTGAGCGTTCGGCGTCAAGTACTCATGATTGCCGACCGTGGGATTCGTAATGTCTCGGAAGCGCCCGAAATAGTCATCTGGCGCGTACCAGTTCAGGAATTCGGTTGCCGATCCATTCGCGTAGACGTCGCCGAGATACAGGAACATGTTTGGGTGCCACGAGTCGATCATGTTGGTGACGTTAGCCGCGGCCATTTCGCCGGCCGCCCCGTCCCCGGTGGCGGCCAGAATGAAGGGCTGGCCCCGAGCTGGAGCCGTTCCCCGGGTGGGGATGAATCTGTCGCGGTTGATCGGCGCCATGGTGATGCCATTGCTGAACGCCACCGCGGTTGTCATCGGGTGCGACTGGAAGCCGTCACGCATGGTGGCCTCGATCGCGAGGCTATGCCTTCCGTCCCCCCACGTCTCCGTGGGGAGGATGAAGGTGTATGGGCTCTGGAAGACCGTTATGAGGTGCTGTGCGTCAAGGAAGAATGTGAGCGACCGGACCCCCGGGTTGTCGCCAGAGACGGAGACCGAGCCCTGAAAGGTTTGGTTCCCCGCGAGCTGGTCGCCGTTCACTGGCGTCGTGAGGCAAACGTTGACCCTGTAGATTCCGGTCGGTGGGCTGCTAGACAGGCAGGTTGGAGGCGCCGTGGCCTCCCGCGCCAGCATGAGACTGAACACCATCTCCAGCAGCATGATGCTCGACAGCTTCTGGCGTGTCGGGCCGCGCGGCATCACAAGCGGCGCTTGAGAGCGGGCGCCCCTTCGAGCCGGCATGAGCAAGAGATTGCGCGCGGCCAGCGCGGCGATTGTGCGACTGGCGACCGAAACGCCCATGTATCCTTCCTTTGAGCGGCAGGTTGCCCATCCCAAGTGGCGACTTGCGGCGAGCCAGCGGGCACCGCCAAGGAGCCGCGCCAGAGGTCTTTGCGGCGCCAATTGGAGATGCACGAGTTCAGTGTGCAAGACCATCTGTCGACCGCGACCGCGTGGCGAAGAACAGGTAGAGAAGCGCCGATTCCTCAAGCGTACGCGGCATGAGAGCGTACGCCATCCCTTAAATGAGGCAGTTTCCCATGGCTCAATTGAGGGAGGCGCGGAGCGCCAGACCCGGCGGATCGGCTCCAATCCCTATTGCTATCCAGGCTGGTGCGATGTATCCGTGGGCGGCCGCGATTGTCCGCGAGCGCGCCGGACAACGATCGCCACGTTGAACAGCATGAACCCGGCGAGAAGACCGAGCACGGCCAGCCCCCCGACGCCAGGTTGTGTGCCGCCCGGCGAACTGGAATCAAAGTCGGACCGGAATTCCTCGGGGATCGTGAGCGTGGTCCTGCTCGACGTGCGTGTTCGCTCCGGGACCGGATCGGTCTGTCCCGAATCCTCGTGAATCTCGACAGGTGCGTCCGCGGCCAAAAGGACGGAAGAGACCGCCGGAACGCCATTGACGCACTCCGGTAGGTCCGCGGGTGCAACGCCGCCAAGGAGTGCGGCAACCACCGCGAGATCCTGTCCGCCGTAGTCGCAGCTTGGTTCGATCTGGGAATTCTCGCTGAACTCGTTCCAACTGATGATGCCAACCGCGTCTGGGTTCGACGCAAAGGCAGCACCCAACTGGCGCCGCAGCATTGCACCCTCGTCGCGCTCGACCACCCGCTCCCCGCCGATCTCCCTGGCGTCAAAGCCGGGGGCTGCCGGGGCGATCCACACGCCGTTGTTTTCGTGAATCGCAGCCGCCATCGCCTGCAGCTTTCCAGGGTAGTTTGGGTAGGTGTCGGGATTGACTGACGACCAATAGTAGGCGTTTCCATCGACCAGATCGGCAATATGCCGGTAAGCCCCCTCGTTCCGTTCTGAGCCCAGGATCAGGAGTTCGTTGCGTCGCGGTTCTGTCACCTCGGCGATGTCGTCGCGCGAGTACTCCCAGGTGCCGGACCAGATCACAAGGGGTCGGCCGAAGATATTGAAGACCTCGTTGTCCCCGTGGAGATAGAGGAAATAGTCCAGATCGGCCGCAATCCGATCGACAGCGAAAGGATGCCGCTTAACATCCAACCCTTGATAGATGATCGCGAGCTTGAAGTGTTCCTCCGCCGCGACTTCTACCAACAGCTCAAGGCGACGGGTCAGAACCTCGGTATCCTTCCAACTGACAATAAAGCCATCGATGCCGGCGGCCTTCGCCCAGCGGATCTGCTGCTGGATCACTTTCCGGTCATCGCTCGAGTAGCGACCGAGCAAGGAATAATTGGTCTTCGCCCGGTTCCAGGAGCGAGGGTCGAACCAGATGTAGTAGTAGGCGAGGACCGGCGCCTTGCTCGCCTCTATCAGGGCATCGGATGCGCCGCCGTTGCTTCCCGGAGGGGGTGGCATCGGCGCCGGCGTCGGGGCGGGCTCGCCGGCCGCCACGGTACGTGGAATGAGCAGGAGCAGAATGAGCAGCCCCATGATCCACTGGCCCCGGCCGCCGATGTGCCCGCCACCACCCATGCCGAACCACCGCCAGGTACGGTTCATCGCGGCGTCCACCGCGCCGCTCGCCAATCCGCCGTCCGCACCAGTTGCACAAGTTGTGAGGGGTGGCGGACGAGACGAACCGGGACGAGGATCAGTTGCGGCCGTCCAATGAACAGGAGACCGAAGCCAATCGCCGCGAGCAGCAGGCCCGCGAAAACCATGTCAAGGTAGGTAACGACCTTCATGTCCACGACCTGGTCCCGAGTGAGCATGAGCGGAGCAGGGGGCGAAAAGCCCGGTCCCACGGCGCTCACCTGGTACTCGCCGCGGGGAAGTGGACCGAGCCTCAAATTTGCTCCCGATCCGAAGGGTTCCCGTTCGATGTTGCCGTCCGGGTAGACCAGCTTGACCGCCGAGCCGATCGGAAAGCCGAAGAAGGCATCGCGTGAGCTGAAGTCGACGAAGAAGAATCGCAGTTGGATCGTCCAGTCGCTTTCTGTAGCCGGGTGAAACCGTTGCTGAGCGCGGTTGACCACGTTCGAACCGCGGACCATTACGTTCTCAAGCGTGTAGTAGAGCTCCTTGTTCAGGGCTCCGGCTTGCGTTGGGACCACCCGGCTCCCTTGCAGCAGGTGTTGGTCACCGTGCTGAGTTTGCTCGAACGTATGGCTGACTCCCGTACTGCTCCTGAACGTCAGCGACTCGACCATAGCGGGGTCGATCGTATTCCCCTGAAGGTCAATGAACGTATAGGCAATCGGGAAATCTACGAAGAATGCGGCGGTGACGTCATCGTAAAGGGCGTCGGACCACCCGAACCATCGCGCGAAGCGGGCTCGCGAGCCGTCCGGAAGCGTGATGTCGGGAATCTCAATCCGCTCCTTGAGCTTCGGAGACCAACGGTCGATCGTGATGCGGACGAATCCATGATCGTCGGTTACGAATGAGCGGCCGTCGATGGAGAATGTAACGCCGGGCACAACCGGGAGTGTCTGGATATCAAGCTGGCCAGGCACCGCACTGGGCGCCTGGGAGGTGGGAATGAAACCGCGTTGGACGATGACGTCGTCGAACGCCAAGTCGTAGGTGTGACTACCGGTATTGTCGCCAAGCTCGACCCGGCCGATGGCAGTAGCGCCGAGCCCGGCCTTGCCGGTCAGTTCGGCGATCGGCTTCTCGTCGAGCCAGACTTCAATCTGCCCATTGCTCGGATCGACCCTGGCGTGCAGCTGAATCTCGTGCCATATGCCGCGATCGATGTCAACAGCACTCTCGACGGTCTCGTTAGTTACATCGTTGACGTAGCCGAGCCGACCGGCCTGGTTGACGTACAGGCTGATGATCGCGTCTCCACGCGCGGTGCGCAGCCGTAACAAATTGACGGGGGTCCCCCCTTGGCTGATCAGGTTGAACCGGACCCGGTAATAGATGTCATGTGACTCCTCATCGAGCTTCTTGACCGCGAACCTGGGGCCATCGTTTCCGGTATTCGTTCCCCGCGCCGCAAAGCCGCCGGAGATCACCTCACGCTGCTGAACCTCCAGATCTCCCTCGATCGTCCATAGCGAAAGATCACCGGTCGTCTCGAAGCCATCGCTGAATAGCGGCGCCGGCGCGTCGGCCGTGCCTGTATCCGAAGACGCCTCCTGGGCGCGCGCCGAAATTGCGGTCAATAGGGCGCAAAAGCTTGCGGCGAGGGCAATCACTACGGCGCGCTTGCGCCGGATCGAGCCGCTCATCGTTGGCCTCCACGCCCAGACCATGAACGGAACCACGTGCGCCATCGAACAAGAAGGCTCGCGGCCAACTCGCGCCACCGGCGTCCGCCGAGCACGAATTGCCATGAGCGTGGTCTGATGTCGACGAGAGCGAAACCAATGATCGCGGTCGGCAGCAAGATTGCGGCGGTATAGGAAAAGTAGAGTCCCGGGCGCCACGGAACCCGCATTGGCGGTTCGTTCCGCGTCGATGGGATGATGCGGGGCTCGCGCGGAGGCTGTGTAAAGTCGAACGCGCTCAGGACGCTATTGGCCGCGGCGTCACGTGCAGCGAGGGGCTCGAGGTCGTAGTTCTCCTCGATGAATTTCAGCCCGGAGGTAAAGTCCAGCACGGTGCTGTCGACGTAGCCGCGCTTCGCGTAGGGGCTGATCAGGAGTGCTGGCGCGCGGAAGCCGTAACCCCAATCGTCGACGATCGGGGGTGGGACATGGTCATACCAGCCGCCCCAGTCATCGTAGGTCCACATGAAGGCGGAGCTTTCCCACGCGTCGCTTTGCATGAGCGCGGTCACCAAGCCCTTTACGAACCGCTGGCCGGCCAGAATGCTGCCGGGCGGATGTTCGCTGGCGCCAGAGGGGACCATGAAGGAGACGGCGGGCAACTCGTCATTCGCCAGGTCTACGTAGTACTGATCCAAGTTGACGATGCGGCTCGAAAGCTCTGGGTTATCGAGGTAGCGGGCATACGCCATGAGCGGCACCCAGACGACCTGTGCGCTCTTGTCGCCGACTCCACGATCCCGGAAGGTGATGTTCGGATCGTAATTCTGCACGTAGAACTTCCAGGAGATGCCCCGCTCCTGGAGTCGGTCAAAGATGGTCGGGATGTCTCCCCAGCCTTCGTCGGGAATCGAGTCCTTGCGGGGATCTTTGACACCCGCCTGGCCAGTCACCCAGAACATGTGATTGCGAACGCTTCCTCCCTTTGCCGAGGTGAAATACCGGTCAAAGAGCACGTATTCGTCCGCGATGTTCCAGTAAAAGGGGAGGTCCCGGTCATCGTAATGACCCATGGTGAGATCGCCGTCTTTCCCCTCCTGGCGAAACGCATAGACGAACCCATCCATCTTGCCGTCACGAAACTGACGTTCGTGCGTGATCAGGTTGTGGTCGAGGTCTTCGACCGGACGGGTTCCGAGGTGGAACGGCTCGACGCACTCCGCGCTGTCCGGGTCCGTTGGATCGACCGGCATGCAGAGGTTGGGGGGGAGCCCATCGGCGCCCGGGTATGTGCCAAAGTAATTGTCGAAGGAATGATTCTCCTGCATCAAAAAGATGAAATGCTCGATTGGCGTGTTTGGCCGGGGCTCGCCACTGGATTCGTCCGCCGCCACACGGGGAGCAATCGGAGTGACAAGGGCAAGGCTGCACACACACAGCACTTCAAACACTCGGCGTAGCGCGCGGAATGGCATCATGGCCGAACCTCGTAGACGACGATAACCGGCTTGGTTTCAACACTTCCGTCAGGTCGAGTGACCGTCACGGACCGCCGAAGCACTTCGCGGCCGTTGTACTTCTCGACGTAGCCGATCAACTTCTCGGCGAAGAACGGGGACCTCCCCGCCGAGAACGTGTCGAAGACGAGGTACTGCAATTCGCTGTTGCGGATCAGGTTGTCCGGATTGCGTACGGATTCATAGGACGGGTTGCGATGCAGCGGGTTGGGACTGACGGAGAGTCCGTACGCTTTGCGATGACCGTAGAACTGGACGATGTTGGCCATGGACGGGCCGACGGTCAAGAATATGGCGCCTTGGGGCACATTGTCACGAATCCATTCTCCTGTCTCGCGCCCACCCGGAATGCCTCCCGAGCCGGCCAGGAATGCGGTTGACGCCGAGGGCTGAATGTTCTGCCACGCGGGGACGGCCAGCGTGAGCGCGACGGTTCCGATCGCGAATGCGCGTGCCAGAACCTCGCCACGCCCCCCGAACGAGTCCGCCTTCCAAGCTGGCCTCCAGCAAACAAGGGTCCGGGCCGCGAGCATCGCCACGGCGGGCGCCGCTGGAAGCAGGTATTGGAAGCCCTTCACCGGCCACAGCTGGAAAACCACGATCGGAACCACGATCCAGGTCAGGAGAAGTGTTTCCCGCCACGTCCGCTCACGGCGCAGCAGGCACAGACCGAGGATCGCCGCCAGGATCACCAGGACGCCGATGGCGGGCGGCACGACCGTTGGGTAGAAGTCCCAGGTGTGATTCGGGCGCCGGAACAACTGCCACACCGCGTATCCACGCGCCTTGTCCGAGGCGCCGCCTCCAGCCAGGGAAAGCGAGATAGGGTATGACACCATAATCAGGCCGAGGCAGAAGACCGACAGCACCAGATCCCTGATCCGAATACGGAATTGGGGAGAGAGGGCCAGAAAGGCGTAGACCGCGGCGGCCATCACGAACCCGGTTTCTTTGGCGAGGAAGACCAGGCCAAGCGATGTTCCAGTCGCTATGAGGAAGATCGGGCGCTGCGTCACGGCAAACTTAGCCACCAGGTACAGCGTCAACGTCGTAAAGAACACCATCGGTCCATCGAGGAGAACCTGGCGAGTGACGATGACGTGATATGGCATGACGGCGATCAGCAGAGCAGCGGCGACGCCGACCCAACGGCCGTAAAGCATTTGTCCGAGCTTGGCAACGACCACGATGGTTGCGACGCCGAACGCGACGGAGACCAGGCGACCGTAAAGGTCATTGACTTCAAAATGGAATGCTATCGAGAGCAAGAATTGGAATAGCATCGGGTGAGCGCGGATGATCGGGAAGAACCGCGTCAGTTCCGGATCACTGGCAAGTGCCGCGCCCTGGCCCGCGTAGACCGCCTCGTCACTGTTGTACCCCATGCTGTTGACATGCCATAACCGCAATCCGAGGCCAACAACGGCAATGGCTGTCAGCGCCGCGGCGGCTGCCAGGCCCAGGGCCTGGGCCGACGCTGGCTGTACCGGGAACCGAATGACGCGTGCGAGCCGACCCGGCGATAACGGGCGGATCGGCTCTGGTGCAAACGCCGGTAACTGTTCAATCATCCCATCACCAAGTGGCCGACGCCCTTCGTGGTATGCCGCAAGATCATGGAGTCCGATGCAGATTCCCACAGAGTACGGTGTCTGGCCGAAACACTCCTCCCCGTAACGAGCCAGCTTTCTCTAGCTCAATTGAGCCATGCAGGATCGCCCCGGTTCTCCGCGATGGAAGCGCCGCGGCCTGGAGTCACAAGGGCGCAATCGGGCCGCGGCGCGATGATGGCGATGGCGGGTTACCGCATCGTGATGTCAAGGCGAGCCAGCTCGGCCAACCTCGGCGCCCCGCCTCGAGGCTGAGGCGGCAAGGGCGCCATGGCTAGTCCGCGCCGACTGGCGCCATCCCGGGGGATGCAACGGGAACCCAGGCAGGACTCGGGAGAGCGGTTGCGGCGCGCTGGGCAGCCGCGCCGGGGGCCGCAACGCCTTGGACCAGCGCGGGCACGCTCCGCCACCAGTCGCGGGTACTGCTGCGAACCAGGGTGGCGGGTTTGCCAATCAGCGCGGCGGCAACCGTGGCCCTCTCCATCGGCCGGAGGTCACCTCGTTCCGAACCGTACAGGAAGCTCTTGATCGACTCGTAGGGCGGGAAGCCGTAGGAGTCCTCACTGTTCGCCATGACGATTTCGAGCGCTTCCTGGTCACTCAGGCGGATCTCGCCATTTTCTCCGCGCTCGATAACGATCAGACCGGCCAGCCGCGCCTCAGTGGCGAGTTTGACGCCCGGGACTAACCGTTGGACATGGTATTTTGGAGGGGGCACCAGAAACTGCACGGCCGCATTAGTGGTCGCCATTGGCAGCCCGGACCGCGTAAGGAACAGACCAAAGCGGCGACCGGACTTCGAGTGAAGCCGGCTCTGGATCAGCAACGCTGCACGTTCCCAGCGGGAAAGCAACGGCGTATGCACCGCGACCAGGGTATGGCGACTGATCGTTAGCGGCTTTGGGTAGGTCAGCACCCTCCCCTCGGGGCTGACGAGCGTAAGATCGTCAGATATGAAGGAGCACGCTGGCTGGCTTTCAAGCACGCGTAACACCGTTGTCGTCTTGCCAGTGTCGGTTCGCGCCGTGACGAGGTAGGCGTCGTCGCCAAAGGCGAGGCAGGCGCCGTGCACGAGAGCGAAGCCCTTTTCGACGAAAGTCCAGCGCAGGAGCGGCTCCACAACGTTCGTATAGAGGACGTGCGGCGAACGGGCGAGGAAAGGCGTGGCGAGTACGTCGACGTGGCCGACTCGTCTTTCGATCTCGACGCCGAAGCCGAAGCGCCGGAACCCCTCGTCGTATCTGACGCGACGTGAACCGCGCGAGGAGGCTTCCTCGCCAGTGGCCCGCTGCAATGTTCCAGTCCGGACCCGAATCTCCGGCTCGCGGGCCAAGATCGGAACGCGAAATGGCTCAAGCTCAGGTAGCCGCGCGGCGGAGACAACACCGACGATGCCGTGGATATCATACGAGTGTTCCTGGGATTGCATCTTCACGTCCTTACTACTCGACAGAGAACGGCAAGCCAATGGCCGCGCTATCCGTTAGCTCGGCGCCAGATGGGCGCTGGGCTGAAGACCAGATGATGTTGTCCGCTACCCCATATCGCAGGACGAGGAGCGCAACGAGAGAGATGAGGTTTGAGGCGAGGTAGTGAAAGCCGAGGGTTGCCGTCAGAATCAGGATCATTGGCGCACGTAGGCCGAACGCGGCGTTGTTCAAGACCAGGAACATCGCCAGGCGACGCGGTCTGCCCCGCGGGGAGTGAGCCTGACCGAAGACCCATGCCTCGCTAAGCCCGAAGTTCCACAACGTCGACCCTTGCGTGGCGATCACGGCCGAGAGGAGGTAGAAGATCCCGAGTGTCTCGGTCGTGAACGCAAGCACCACGGCATTCACCAGCAGGCCGGAGATCCCGACCAGACCGAATCGCGCCAGGCGCAACGCGCCTTCCCCGAAGCGCAGATTCACCAAGAGCTGGAGATATCGCAAGCCCTCACGCAGCGAGGCCTTGCTTTCACCGGCATGCCGTGTGCCGAACTGGAATGGCACCTCCGTGGTGCGCAGACCCGGGGTGCGGCCGATGATCTCGAGCAGAATCTTGAATCCGTGGGGCCGGAGCGTCTTGAGGTCGATCGCACCATGCCGGACGAGGAAGAACCCACTCATCGGGTCGGTCACCGTGCGCAATCGACTGGGAAACATGACACGCGCAACGTGTGTCGAGCCTTGCGAAACGGCGGCCCGGAGGCGCCCGAAGGCTCCGGCATCACCGCCACCGCAATAGCGGCTGGCAACCACGAGATCGACGGAACCCGATTCAGTTGCCGCGAGCATCCGCGGGAGCAGCTCGGGCGGGTGCTGGAGGTCGGCATCCATCACGCAGACCCACGGTCCCCGGGCCATCTGCAGTCCGCGCACCACCGCTCCACCCAGCCCATCTCCGCGCTGTTCCGGCGGCCGATGAACCAGGACGATCTCAGGGCGAACGCGTCCGTGCAGGGCCTCAATCGCTTCCGGCGTTCCGTCGGTGCTGTCGTCGACGAAGATGATCTCCATGGGCAGATCGGGCATCGCCCTCTCCACCCGGCGCACCAGCTCCGCGACGTTATCCGCTTCGTTCCGGGTCGGAACAACAAGGGAGAGGGCTGGCAACCACGATTGAAGGCCGGGGGGGAGCAGCGTAGCGTCGCTGCGGTCCAGCTTCTGCTCGCCCGCTGGGGCCAGAATCTCGGAACGCACATGCGGTTTAACATTCTTGAAACCATTGACCGAGAGGGATCGGTCATGATCCGCCCCGACAAGTCGGGATGCCGGGCGAATCCCCGAGAATAGAGTTGACCTGTCGCTGTGGTGGCACATATGGTCAATCTCCAAGCTACAGCGCGTTCACGACCGCGCCGACATGAACCTGAAGGAGCAGGCTTGGAGGCCAGGGGTGTCACCGAAAGCGGTATACTGAGGAGGCCTCCAGGCGCCCTTTTGGGGTTGCCTAGGCTATGTAAGGCGGGTGGGGACCCATCGTTAGCGCGCTGACCCCGCCCGTCTTCTTGTTCGCAACTGGAAGAGACTACGCCGGTTCCGCACGAATCACGACCAACCCCTTCCCACGCGGTCTGCCGCGGGCAATGCACCACCAACGCATAGTTGAGATTGCCAGAGAATACAGCGAACGGAACGGCCGATCATCCCTCATAGCAGCCATCTTTTCGTGGTTCAATTGAGCTAGACGTTCGTTGCGCTTCGCACCCACCAGGCGGAAATGTCAGCGCCGACCAGTTCACCTTGACGCGCCTCAGGAAAGCGGCGCCAGGTGGTGGCCAGGCTATCGCTCCCGAAACGATCGTGAACTCACGCAACTCCGACCAATTGGAACGTACCGCCAGCGACCTCCCATGCGGCAGTTCGGACCCAGGCAGATGCCAAAGGAGGTGGTCACAAAGTCCTGGAACATCGGCGCCGTTTGCCGTGCCGCGGGCGATGCCGGCATCGCCCCTACCGCCGCGGAGGCGCCGAAGCGTCCTCCGAGAGTCTCCGACCACCCACCAAGGCCTGCTCCCAAGCCGAGCCGCATCTCCATCACGAACTCAACAGGAGCAGGGGCGTTGCGCGCTTCCAATCTTGAGCGCTGGGGCTGGCACGGGATGCCGCAATCAGCAGCAAAGCGGCAGCGTATTCAATCAATCGTCACGAGATGGTGGCGCATCGCGAACAAGAGGGCCTCCATGCGGGAGTCCACTCCAAGCTTGTGAAGAATGTTGACCATGTGCGTGCGAATCGTTTCCGTGCTGACGTGGAGTCGCTCGGCAATCTCGCGATCGTGCAGTCCACCGGACAGGGCTTGCAACACCTCTCGTTCACGCCGGGTGAGACGATCGATCGCCGCATGGGCGGCCCGATTCTGATCGCGTTGATGAGCGACCAATCGGAGCATCTCGATCGTCTCCATCGGCGAAATAAGATGCTCCCCCGCCGCGAGGCGACCAATCGCCGTAATGACTTCATCGATTGGGAGCGACTTGTGGAGAACGCCCTCCGCTCCAGCCTCAACTGCCCGAGCCATGGCGGTGGAGCTGCCGCTGGACGTGAGCACCAACGCCTTCGCCTTCGGATTGACCGATTTCAAGGCGCGGATCAGGACCTCTCCCTCGCCGTCGGGAAGGTTAAGGTCAACCAGAGCGATATTCGCTTGAGGGAGGAACTCGCGCGCCTCGGCCACCGTCCCCGCTTGTCCGATCACCGTGATGGTCGGTTCCCGGCTGAGCATGAAGGCCAGGGGTTGCCGAAACGATAGGTGGTCGTCCACCAGCAGCACCTGGCTCATCCGAGGACCTCCAATTCAAAGCCGAAAATCGAGCCGCCGCCTGGACGCGGCGCTACGGTCAGTTCGCTGCCGTGCATCTGAACGAGGCGCCGCGACAGATACAGTCCGAGCCCCAGGCCAGGCTCGCGGTGGCTGCGTCCGGCGTGGCCCCGCTCGAACTTCTCGAAAATGCGTCTTCGATCGTCGGGTTGGATACCCGGCCCGCGGTCAGCCACCTCAATCCTGATCCGGCTCCGATACCGCGTCGCGCGCAACTCGACCGGGGCTCCGGGCGGCGAGTATTTCATGGCGTTCCCGATCAGATTGCGGAGCACCTGTCCAACGCGTTGGGGATCGGCCAGGACCTCATCGTCGATGTCGATCAGTGTCGTCAGTGGGTGTTCTCCTGGCAGCGTACGGGCAAAGGTGATCGGCTCGGCCATGAGCTGTGTCACTGCTATTGGCTGCAGCCTGACCGCGAACTCCTTGCACTCCGAGACTAACGCGGATTCCATGTCAGTCACCAGGGCCTGGAGAACCTCGGTCTCTGCGCGGATCGTGGCCAGGGCGTCGGCCTGCTCCTCCGACCGCAGCCCTCCCATCATCACCATGCTCGTCAGGTAGCGGATCGCGGCGATTGGCGATGCAAGCTCGTGTGCCACAATCGCGGCGAAATCGGCTGCATGCGCCTCTCGCTCGCGAATGCGACAGGCGCATTGCTCATCGAACCGTTTCAGCATCCTGAGCGGGAGTCTCTCCTCGGAGCCCCAATTTTCAGGTTCCCGCCACGCTCGTTGCAGTTCCTCTCGGACGCGTATGCGCTCCGACAGTTCGTGCGCTACGGCCAGCGCGGCGACGACCCGACCAGCGTCATCCCGTACCGGCGAAATGGTCATGGAGATGTCGACGCGTCGCCCATCCGCACGCAGGGCCACCGTGTCAATCGGACCGCAGCCCTCGCCACGACGCAATCGTTCAGTCATGTGGCGCAGTGCCTCACGTCGCTCGGGAGCCACGAGCGAGGTGACCGATTGCCTCAAGATCTCAGTAGCCGCGTAGCCGTACAGCCGCTGTGCTCCAGGATTCCAGTCGAGCACCTGGCCCTCGACGGTCGTGACAATGCTTGCGCCCTTGGCGTTCTTGACCACCGCTGGCAATACGGGAAGCGGCCTGACCAGGGTCTGGGAACTCGGAAGGGCGTCGCCGCCTTGGTCCGGCGCCCCGGCGGCAACTCCATCGAGAAATTGAACGACAACAGGATATAGATCAGCGGAGCGGGCATCCATGATCTCCTCCAGCACGCGCTATTTGATTTGATTGGAAAGCATTTGCGAACACAATCCGGCACGAGCGATGAGTCGCCCGTGAGCTCGCGCAAGTCGGACACATCAACCCGGATCGACGGCGGACTACACGGTTTCAGAAGGCCAGGTTCGGGCCATCTCTCGGGTCCACCAGTGTGAAGAGCTGCTCCTTAGTTATCCAAAATCATTCATCACACGCACCCCTCCCATCGCTTCGTCTTCCGAGACGACGGTGGCAGCGACCCCACTCGACAGCGCCCGTCAGTCATCGATCAACGATATCGCGCTCCGGCGATGACAACTCGGACCAAGCCCAAATCGCTTCCCTCATGCCGGATCGTCAATTGATAACAAATTATGTAGCGACGGAGAATCCCTAGAATTGGGTATTTCTGTGGCGGGTTGGAGAGACGCCAATGCTCAATTGAGGGTTTTCATTAATGGACTCCCACGAAGAGTTGTAGTTTATGCTACGAAGGCATCAAACGTACGAGCGCGATGGGCTCGCGGTCGGCTCGGCCCGTTCTCCGGAACGGCACTCGCGGTTTTCTGAACGGAAACCGAGCGCATCATTGGCTTGATCGAGAACGAGACCGCTCATGATATGCCGCGGCGGATGGCGTAGGCGGCCGCGGCAGCGCGGGAATGGACAGCGAGTTTGGCACGGATATGCTTGACGTGAGTCGTCGCGGTCTGGCGACTGATAAAGAGCTTTTCGGCAATCACCCGGTCCGAGCATCCCGTGGCCAGGAGGGGCAGCACTTCGAGTTCGCGTTGGCTGAGACCATGGTCGATCTTGAATTGGACAACTGACCGGTCGCCGTTCTGGAGTTGATCCCCCACCACGTCTCGGTTGTCATACGGGCTTGCCACGTGCTGACCGTCTTTGCGGTGGTCCGGGAGATCGTGGCCGATCCCCAGCCGATCAGGCACCTGAGTGAGATCCAATGCCTCGGCGACCGCGTCTTCAAGGGCAAAGGCGCGCCCGGATTCCCATGCCCGGGTAAATGGCCCTTGAGACAGGGCGGTTCGCGTGGTCGCGATGTCGTTGTCGAGCCGTGCCTGCTCCATCGGCTGCAAGGATATGCCCATCCAGCCCGCGAGCGCGGGAATTGCACCCAGGAGGCGGGCAGCGCGCTTGAATTGCCCTCGAACGACGGCGATCCCGGCAATTCCCGCCAAGCTGTAGAGAACCTCCTCTTGCAGGCCCAGGCAGTGCGCCAGAGCCAGTCCCTCGTGGAAATGTGCCGCGGACTGATCGAGATCCCCGCCGAGACGTGCAACTTGACCCAGATTGAACAGGCTGAGAGCCTGGCCACGACGGTCACCGTTCTGCCGGGTGACGGCCAGCGCTTCCAGGAATTGGCGGGACGTCCGGACGAGGTTCCCCTGGCTCTGCGCAAGATTGCCGAGGGCAATAAGCGCGAGCCCTTCTGAATACCGGTCCCCGAGCGAGCGAAACTGCTTCAGCACGGCCCTGGTCGTCTTGCGCGCCTGAGCTGCATCGCCACCGATCATGAACTTGACCATGGCGCGGTCACCCTGTGCCGCCGCCATTCCCCACGCATCATCGATCTCGCGCGCCAGTGCCAGGCTCGTACTCTGCAGAT
>JBBRVX010000094.1:0-18616 GCA_038246475.1 Thermomicrobiales bacterium
CTTCGGCGGTGCCCAATGAGTTCAGCATCTGGCCTGGCCGCGTCACCCCGGCCGCAAGCGCCCCGCAGACATGGTCGTGGCCGCCAGTCGACACGAGCGCCCTCCGCGGCAGCCCGGTTTCAGCATGGGCTTTGGCGGTAACGTGTCCCAGCGGCGTCCCACCGGGCGCCAGGCGCGCCAGCAGATCAGGATTGATGCCGGCGATCGCGAGGGTGATTTCGTCCCAACGCTTCTCCCGCAGATTCATCATCAGCGTGCGCGAGGCGAGCGAATAATCTGTTGCGCCCTCACCGCTGAGCCGGAACGCGATGTAGTCCGCCAGCAGGAGCCAGCGCGTCGATCGGCGCCAGGCGTCGCGCTCATGCTCGCGGTGCCACAGCAGTTTGTTCAACGAGAAGATCGGCTGCAGTGACAGACCCGTTCGCGCGAAAAGCGCGTCCTGCCCGGCCCGCTCCCCCAACCATTCCGCTTGCGGCTGGGTTCGCGTGTCGAACCAGGCAATGCTGTTCGTCGTCGCCTCGCCAGCGGCATCGAGCAGGACCCCCGCCTCAGCCACCGAGGCCACGGCGACGGACACGACCTCTTCCGGATTGTTCACCTGCTCCAGTGCGCGGCGAACAACAGTCACCACGCTGCCCCAGAGTTCGTTCGGATCGTAGTAGGCCCAGCGTGGCCGCGGCACGTGGGTCGGTGTGGGCAGCGCCGCCGAGGCCACCGAGGCCCCGTCCGTGCGATAGATTACCGCCTTGATGCTGGTCGTCCCGACATCGATGCCGAGCAGAAGCGTCACGCGAACGCTAGCCCTTGACCGCGCCGAGCGAAAGTCCACGCACGATGTATCGCTGGGCGAGCAGCGCGGCGATGAGCGGAACGATCATCGCCCACAACGTGCGCGTTCCGACAAACTGGTAGTCCACCCCGCGCGTCTGCTCGGCCCCAACGACCGCGACCGAAAGCGGGCGGTTCTGGACCGTGCTGGAGAACGCGAAGAGGAACTCGTTCCACGAGAAGGCCAGGGAGAGCATCCAGGCCACCACTAACCCCGGCGCCACCAGCGGCAGCGAGATTCTCCAGAACATTTCCCATCGCGAGGCCCCATCAACCTGCGCCGCTTCTTCGAGCTCGATCGGCACCTCGCGAAACATCTGCGTCAGGATGATGATAGGGAAGGTCATGTTGAACGTCGCGTTCAGGATGATCAATCCCCACGTCGTGTCCAGCAATCCGGCCTGCCGCATGAGCAGGAAGTACGGGGTCACGAAGATCACCGGCGGCGCAATCCGCTGCGACAGAAACCAGGTGGTAAGGCTCCCATTCTGAGGTCGAAAGAACCGGAATCGCGCAATGCCATACGCCGCCAGGGTGCCCAGGATCAGCGAAAGCGTCGCCGCCCCGATCGCGAGCTGGATGCTGATCAACGTGGCCGATTTCACCTCTGGCAAGGCGAACATGTCGCGCCACGGCTTGAGCGTTGGCTGAAAATGCACCCAGGGCAACCACAGATTGCCGTAATTGTCGGTCGACGATTTGACCGATGAAATCGCCGCCCAATAGATCGGGAAGAGCGTCCAGATGATGAAGATCGCGACGACAAGAAAAACGAGAACCCCGCTCAGCAATCGCTTTGCGTCGAAACGCTCACTCTTGGCCGTCATGCCCCTACCCCCTGATCCTCATAGATGTGCCGGATACGGCCCCAGACCAGGGACACCAGAATGAGCACGATGAACAACAACAGGAACGCTTGCGCGGCAGCCTCGCCGTAGAAGAACTGTTTTCTCGCGGTCTGGTAGTTGAAAAAGGAGTAGTAACGCGTCGCCTGCCCCGGTCCACCCAGGGTCATGGCCACGACCAGGTCGAACACCTTGAACGCGTCAACCGTCCGCAGCAGCAGGATAAGCCACAGAATCGGCGCCATCAGCGGCAGCGTGATGTAGCGCAACGTCGCCCACCACCCTGCGCCATCCACTGCCGACGCCTCGGTCACGTCCTGCGGCAGGCCCTGTAAACCCGCCAGGGCAATGATGAAGACCAGGGGTGTCCACTCCCAGACGTCGGTGATGATCGTCGTCACCCGCGCCCATGTCGGGTTCGAAAGCCAGGGTGGCGGATTGACGCCAAACAGCTCGAGGAACGAATTGACCGGGCCCCCACCCTCGTAGAAAATCGTGCGTCCCAGGAAACCAATGGCAACGGGTGTCGCAAAGATCGGCAGCGTAATGATCGTGCGCAGGATCGAGCGGCCACGCATCTCCCGGTTGAACAGCAGCGCCAGCAGGAAGCCCAGCACCATTTCCACGGCCACCGCGCCAATGACGAAAATGTAAGTGATCGAAAGGGTGAATGAGACGTCCTTATCCAACACCGGGAAGAGTGGCAGCGACTGCCCCATCACACTCGGCAGGACGTTGGGATCGCCGGAAATGGTGAGCAGCAGAGCCGGGACAACGACGATCGGCACCCAGGTCAAAGAGCCGCGGAGCGCCTGCCGTGCATCGCCTCGGTCGGTCAGCATCCCCACCGCCGTCCCGATGGCGAGCACGATCACGGCAACGGCAACGCCGACGACAACGGTATGAACGATCGCTCCACTTCGGGTAGAGGCATCAAAGAGCACGTCATTAAACAGCTTGCGATAGTTTCCCCAACCAACATCCTTGACGATTTTTCCGGTGCGAAACGCGTAGCGACTGGTCGTAATGGCATAGGCCAGCGGGAAGACCGTCAGCCCCAGAATCCAGAAGGTGGCTGGCCCCAGAAAGAGCCACTTTTGCCACGCGGGGCCGAGCACCGGTTTCATCCGGTTCCACCAGAGGAGATTGAGCCAGGGGAGCACGGCCGCGATCAGATACCCGACGGTCAGCCCGATCAGCCCCGCGCCCAGACCGGTTCCACCCGGTTCGATTCTCGACAGATTCTGCGTGACGTAGATCGGCAGGATGAGAACGAGCAGGCTTCCGAACGAGATCGCGACGGTCTGGATGAATCGTTCTTCAACCGGAAACGCGATGACCCCGAGCAAGGCGATGATCCCGGCCAGCCAGACCAGCGTCATCACCCAGCCGTTGCCTTCTTTGGTGATTGCCGCCGCAACCTCGCTGAGTGGAATTCCCCCGCCTGCTATCCCGATCGCCGGCAGGATGTTCGCGGCCAGCACGCCCAGCGCCATCGCGCCGAGCATCGCTGCCTTGGGGCCGATCTTCTGCACCGTGCCACGTTCGGGCTCGATCCGAACCGTCGACAACACTCCAGGACCCGCCGCCGGAATTGCATCGATGTGGGCCATCAGATCTCCGCTGGGATGTTCATGCAGGAATTACGTCTTGCCGCGCTTCGCCGGCGTGCTTCAGTGAGCGGCAGCGTGGAAGTGGGGCCGAAACAGCGTCGTTTCGGCCCCAGGATGAATGTTCAGTCCCGCTTACTCGAGGCCGAGCGACGTCCGGTACGAGGCCATCTGGAGGTCTCGATCCAGACCGTCGGTCACTTCATCCCAGTCAGCGGCCACATTGGCAAGCGCTTCTTCCGCCGTGGCAACCTGATCGGTGAAGAACTCCGAAAGTCGGATATCGAGCGCCGACCAGTAGCGCTCAGCGCCGGGGATGCGCAGATAGGTCAGTTGCAGCGGGTTGCTGTAATTGTCGAAGTACGCCTTGGTGTACTCTTCGGCGTCCTTCGGATCCCAGCCCTGCGCCACATAGTCGTCGATGTTGCCAGTGCCGTATGGCTCCGGAATCTGGTACGAGCGCCCTGGGTCAACACCATCGGTGCCGCGCGCGGCGTAGAAGCGCTGCTTCGGCTCGGTGGCCATCAGCGCCAGGAAGTAGTAGACCAGATCGGGGTTCTCGGAGCCCTTCATGACCACGCCGGACCACGAGCCCCCGGTCGTGTTGCCAACGATGTTCGGCTCTTCGACCGTGCTTTCTTCGCCGGTAAGTGGGTTCGTGTAGGCCATCGTTCCCGGCAGTTGCGCGCAGCCGAGGAGACCAACTGTCGGCTGGTCCTGCTCGATGGCCAACGGCGTCACATCGCCCCAGGAGTAGGTGAAGACAGCGTTCCCCTTCAGGAAGTAGTCCCACGCCTCACCGAGCGCCCAACCGGCCATCGCCTCGGGGCCGAGCCCGAAGAGCTCCTTGAGCATGTTGGCGGCGGCGACGTGGCCCGCGCTCTCGACCACCGGGTTCATCGTGTCCGGGTCGAACCACCAGAGATTCGTGTTGTTCGGGCCAATCACGTATGGCGCGGAAAGCGACGCGTAGTGGTACATCCCCTGACCGCCAACCTTGAGGTGCAGCGACACGCCGCTCACCGGGTTGCCGTCGATGCCATTCGGCTTGCCGTTGAAGTAGACCGCTATGTCCCGCAGTTGATCCCAGGTCTGTGGGGGCACGGGCAGCGCGTAGCCATACTCCGCCTCGAACGCGGAGGCATGCTCCGGGTCGGTCAGCAGGTCACGGCGGTAGTAGAGCGCCTGACCGTCGCAGTCAGACGGCACCACATACTGCTGGCCCCCGTAATAGCGAAGCAGCTTCAGCGACTCGGGCTCGGTATCGATGTCGTACGCCGGGAACTTCCCGCTGGTGTCGCCATAGTATTCATCCACGGGGACCACGAGGTCGCCTTCGACCAGCTCCCCCAACCACTGCATGGCGATCATCGACCCATCGTAGGCGTTGGTGCCCGACGTGGCATCGTCCATCAGCTTCGTGAATGCGCCCTCAATGGGGTCGGCCACCACGGTCAGCTTGGCGCCGGTCGCCGCTTCGAACTCACCACGCACCTCGTCCAGAGGGACCTTGACCGAGGCGTCGATGACCTGGACCGTGATCTCCTTGCCCGTCCAGAGGCAGCCATCTCCTTCGCAGGGCTGCGCGACGACCGGCGGTTTGAGAGCATCTGGCTCTGGCGTGGCCATGTCGCCCTGCCGGGCGGCGGCGCCCCTCAGAAACAGGTTTGTCGCCGCCGCGGATACCCCCAGGGCGGTCATGGCGCGGATGAATCCTCGCCGATCGAGACTCCCTGCATAGAGCGCGCGTGCTAACTCGTGAACACGACGATCTGCCATCGTTTCGACTCCTTCGCGAACAGGGCCGGCGACTTCGCCGGCGTTCTTGCGACCACACATGCGGCCGCGGCCCAAAGTGGGGCCAGAGCCTTGCTCCCTGTTTCAGTTCTCCGCACATACGCGGAGAGGGTTGCCACGTCAGCACGACCTCCAGCCATGAGCCCACGCCTTGACGACGTGCACCCTCACCTGACCGGCTGCTTTACCGCCACGAATGAACCCTGCTCTCGCGCGACTGCCTTCCGGCACTCGCCCTCCGTTCATCCCGCGATCGGTTGTGGCATCGCGGCGGATAATATGCCCCCTCTCGGCCATCGTCAATACCTGCCGCAACGTCTATTCAGCGCCTTCAGTCCGCTGGTAGACTGCGCGCGATGCCAGAAGAGACCGTTGCCCAGGATCAGGATCGAGCCACATTGGAGCGCGCCGATGTCGAAATCGCGGTAGCGGCGCTGCATCCGGAGCGTTTCGGTCTCCGCCGGCATCGTGACGGCTGGCGGAAGGCGTTTCCTGGAATCGGCGACGTTGTCTTCGCTCCCCTTGGCTGGCAGCACGCCCAGTGCACGTCATACGATCTTGTCGACGGCGTCCGGGAACCGATCGATGCCCTGTTGCTGGTGGTTCGCCTGCAAGCGCGCGTTTGGGGTATGCCCCCGGAAGATCTTGTCCCGGTAAACATGCTGGCCATCTTGCCGGACACCGGCGGCACGGTGCTCGTGGCCTATCGCGAGGAGCTCGGCTTCAACGCTGATGGTTGGCTTGGCTTCGCCATCTCCGCCGGCAGCCGGTCCGGTGTGCTGGTCTCTCATATGCTCGGCGTTCGCGAAGAGCAACGAGGCGCCCGCGACCTGGGGTGGCACCTGAAACTCCTGCAGGGATATGAGGCCCTCCGTTCCGGGCATCGCTCGGCCATCTGGACCTACGATCCGATGCGAGGCGCCAACGCCCGCCTGAACATCGAGAAGCTCGGAGCAACGGTGCGCGAGCTGACGCTGGACAAGTACGGCGTCCTGCGCAGTGAGCTGTATGGGAACGTGCGCAGCGATCGCTTCACCACCCATTGGGATCTCGTCTCCGCGACGACACACGGCCGGCTCGAAGAGGTGCGCACTGGGCGATATTCTGGCCTCGCCCCCGACGCCATCCGCGCCATTCCAGAAATCACGGCCGAGCATGCGGGGGACCTCGCGCGGAGTGCTCCGCCAATGGTTCGCTATCAGATTCCCGCCGACATCGACGCCCTGATGATCCAGGACGCCCAGCTCGCGCATACCTGGCGCAACGAGATGCGCGATGCCCTGACCCCTTTCCTGACCATCAAGTCAGCACGCACATCGCCGGGACCTCAGGATTCACCCATCTCGATCGGTGTCGATACCAGGTTTGGAGCGTACGATGTTGTCGCCTTCGTCAGCGACGACCGCGCTTCCGAGGACCGTCAGAACTGGTATGTCCTTCGCCGTCGCGGCGGTCAAGCGTAGGTTTCCGGGAGGCTCAAGCACCGTGTCCATCAAACGGATCACCGTCTATCGCCTGCCGCTCCGCCTGCGCGCGCCGTTTACGACCTCCTTTGGCACGTATGAGACGCTCGACCGGCCGTTCGTGGCAATTGAAACGCGCGATGGCGTACGTGGCATCGGCGAGGTTCCCACGCTGCTCGATCCGGCGTACAAAGCGGAGGTCGACACCCCCGCCGTCCTCACATCGCTCCAGGAATTCATCCTCCCTAGCATCGCCCGCCGGCAGCGTGATTACCTCCCGATCAACGACGTTCCCGCGTTGCGCGAGAGCTATGCCTGGATCAAGGGTGCGGTCTTTGCCAGGAGCGGCGTCGAAGCCGCCATGTGGGACATCGTGGCGCAACGCACGGATCAGCCGCTCTGGCGCATCTGGGGCGGCGAGCAGCGAACCTTTCCTGTGGGCGTCAGCATTGGCGGCAAAACCATCGATCAGGTTCTCATGCTTGCCGACCAGGCGGTCGCGTCCAGATACCGGCGCCTGAAGGTCAAGATCTGGCCCGGATTCGACGTGGACGTCGCCGAAGCGTTGCGGCGTCGCTTCCCCGATCTCCTGCTCCAGGTCGACGCGAATTCCGCCTATTCCTCCGCAAACTGGCGTCGCCTGCAAGGGTTGGATGACCTTGACCTGCTGCTCATCGAACAGCCGTTGTATGACGATGACATCGTCCTGCACAGCGAGATCTCGCGCGAGCTGAGAACGCCAATATGCCTGGACGAGAGCATCCATTCGCTCCGAGACACCCAGGCGGCCGTCACCCTTTGGGCACGAAATGAGGCCCTCGATCGGCTGATCATCAACATCAAACCCCCGCGGGTTGGCGGCTTTACCGAGGCCATTGAGATCGCCCGCTATTGCCACGCCCAGGGCGTTCGCACTTGGATCGGCGGCATGCTCGATTCCGCCTGGGGGAAAGCCATGAACCTCAACTTCAATGGGCTCACCGAAATCGATCTCCCTGGCGATCACTTCTCGCCGGGCGGCGCCTATTTCCTCGAAGATGTCACCAGGGAACCACTCTTTTCCGAATCGGGCGAGTTCGCACTCGGAAATGGCATCTCCGCTGGCGTGGAGTTCGACTGGCCCCGCTTTGAACAAATGGCGCGGGTCGTCTACACCCAGGACTTCAGCGCCTGATCGCCGCCCGATCGGAGTCAGCGATCGACAACCCGCTCTCCCACCATCGCCCCG
Organism: Thermomicrobiales bacterium; assembly: GCA_038246475.1. Classification (GTDB taxonomy): domain Bacteria; phylum Chloroflexota; class Chloroflexia; order Thermomicrobiales; family UBA6265; genus JACCXM01. The sequence goes on from JBBRVX010000094.1 coordinate 7,772, forward strand.
GTCATGATCGCCACCGCATCCGACATGCTGAAGTTACGCGGCTCGATGACCGCCACCCGTTTCCCCAAACGCTGTATATGCACCCGGTCGGCGACCTCGAACACCTGTGGCATATTGTGGCTGATCAGGATGACCGGGAGCCCTCGATCCCGCACCTGGCGAATCAAGTCGAGCACCATGTGCGATTCTTTGACCCCGAGGGCGGCGGTCGGTTCGTCCATGATCACGACATGCCGGGCAAAGGCCGCACTGCGGGCGACGGCGACGCCCTGGCGCTGCCCGCCAGAGAGCGTCTCAACGGCCTGACCCATCGATCTGATCCCGATCTTGAGATCGCTCATATGGCCATTGGCCTCGGCTCGCATCCGCCGCTTGTCGAGGATGCGCAACACGGAGCCCAGCGCCCCCGGCCGCCGTAATTCGCGTCCCAGGAAGATATTCTCCGAAATGTTCAGCGCCGGAGCCAACGCCAGATCCTGGTAGACCGTTTCGATCCCGAATCGCCGCGCGTCGTTTGGATTCCGAAAGTGGACGACGGTCCCATCGATGAGGATCTCCCCTTCATCCGGGATGAGCGCCCCGGACAGTGCTTTGATCAGCGTCGATTTTCCGGCCCCGTTGTCGCCAATAACGGCCTGAATCTCGCCCGGAAAGAGCTGGAAATCAGCCCCGTCCAGGGCTGTGACCTGTCCATATCGGTTGACCAGCCCCCGCGCTTCGAGCACCGGAACCATGCCGGCAGGTACGGTCATCGCGACTGCTTCGCGCAGGTCGGTCATTGCTGCCGCCTTCGCGCGAACTGGTCCACCACCACCGCCAGAATCACCAGAATGCCGGTGATCAGCACTTGAAACACCGACTCCACGCCGATCAGTTGCAGGCCATTGCGGAAGACGCCAACGATAAGCACGCCAACGAGCGTCCCCATGATCCGGCCTCTCCCGCCGAACAGACTCGTCCCGCCGAGCACCACGGCGGTGATGCTGGCGAGATTGTCCGTCTGACCAGCATTGGGATCGCCGGCGCCGGTCCGACCCACCGAAAGCCAGGCCGCCACTCCATACAACAGCCCCGCCAGTGCATAGACGGCGATCAGCAATTGCGTGGTATTGATGCCGCTCAGGCGGGCTGCTTCAGGATTGTTGCCCACCGCGTACACATGTCGGCCCGCGGCGGTTTGTTGAAGGATGAATCCAGTGATCACGTACAACAGGAACATCAGCACCGTGCCATAGGTGATCGACGTCAGTCCCACCCGAAACGTATTGCCGAAAAACGTCAACACCGCCGGTACATTCGTCACGGTTTGATTCTGCGAGTAAATGTGCGTAATCGCGAAGGCAATATTCAGTGTTCCCAGCGTCACAATAAAGGGTGGCAAATCAAACTTGGTAATCAGCGCCCCATTCAGAAGCCCGAAGGCCACCGCGACCAGAATCCCTAGCAGAATCGCGAGATACGAATTGACGCCGCTGACCACCGCCAGCCTCGCCATCACTATCCCCGACAGCGCCATCACCGCGCCGCAAGAAAGATCGATCCCAGCGGTCAGGATGATGAGCGTTTGGCCGATCGCCAGGACACCGACGACCATCGATTGCTGGATGACGAGAGAGAGATTGGGGCCCGTCAGGAACCGATCGGTCTGGGTAGCAAAGTACGCGCACGCCAATATGAGCGCGATCAAAGGCCCAAGGCTGGTCAAAGGGGCGATCACCGCACGGAGATTTCTTCCCGTTCGCGGCGACGACCGCCCCATGGAAACTGCATCACCCATGGATGAATGGTCCTGTGGGCTACAACGCCTGGGTCTGGCGCCTGCCAGACCCAGGCATTCGTGTCACTCGTTTGCGTTTAGCCCCAGCAGTTCTCGAGACCGAAGACGGAGTCCTCGGATTCGACGCCCTGCTGCGGCTTGTCTGTGATCAGCGTGACGCCCGTGTCGGTGTAGCCGGACGGAGCGGCGCCGGTCTTGGCAAACTCCACCACCGCGTCGACGCCCATCTGCGCCATCTTCAGCGGATACTGCTGCGAGGTGGCCGCGATCTCACCCGCCTTGAGCGCTTCGACTCCGGCGCAGCCGCCGTCCACGGAGACAATCAACACGTCGTTCTCGCGGCCCGCCGCTTTCAGCGCCGTATAGGCGCCGCGTGCGGCCGGCTCATTGATGGTGTACACGACATTGATGTCGCCATTCGCCTGCAGGCAGTTCTCCATCGCCGTCTGGCTCTTCGCCTGGTCGCCGTCCGCGTCCTGGCTGCACACCACCCGCGCATCCTCGGCAAAGGTGCTCAACGATGCCTCCGGCGTCGCCGCCGCGTCAACCACGGCATACCCGGCCAGGAAGCCGTTATGGCGCAGCACACTCACCGAAACGCCCGTTGATCCGTCGATCGTGGCGATGATCGGCTCCGTGTCACCCATGGCCGACTTGGCGTACTGGCCAATGAGCAGGCCGGCTTTGAAGTTGTCCGTCGCGAAGAGCGCATCGGTCGCGTCCATCGGTTCGGTTGGCGTATCCAGGGCGATCACCAGCACTCCCGCTTCGCGCGCCTTCTCGATCGCCGGCACAATCGCCTTGGTGTCGCCAGGAGTAATCAAAATGCCCTGGGCGCCCGCGGTGACCATGTTCTCGATAGCGGCCACCTGACTGGCGTTATCTGCATCAAATTGACCAGAGGCCGTCAGCAACTGCGCCCCGGCGGCATCGGCCGCGGCCTGTGCGCCCTCCTTCATCTTGACGAAGAATGGGTTGGACTCGGTCTTCGTGATCAATCCGACGATGATCTCATCCTGGGCGGCCGCGGGCTGCGAAACGGCGCTCAGGAACGGGAGCAATCCCAACATCAACGCGAGAAGCACGGTTACGCGGCCGGCGCTGGCAATTCGGTATCGGCATAGGGACTCGAAGCGGCTGTGCATCGTTCCTCCATCTTCTATGGCGTCCAGGGCGAACCGAACGTGTTGCTGGGTCGATCCCAGCCTCGTGGACAGCATGACTATATGGCGATGCGAATCACTGGTCAACAACTCATGTCGCCACGGCGATGGTCCAACTGAGTGCACTCGCCAGCGTGCACAGCGCAATCAGGGGAAAACACGCCGTCAATCCGGAACGAGGATGTACAGCAATGAGGACAACGTTCGCGATTGCCAGCACCAACGTGAGCGTCGTCGCCGCCCAGAAGCCATTCGACGCCGATTCAACCCCCATGCGCGTCGCCGTGAACCAGGCGAGCAGCGGCGCCGAAAGTGCCGCCAGCCACGCGAGGGTGAAGGTTCGCTTTATGCCAAAGCGACTCGTCGCCGTGGAGAAACCCGCCTCCCGGTCGATCTCCACGTCCGGCAGGGCCTGCGCGAAATGGACGCCGACGGTTGCCAGTGCTCCCAGCGGATACAGCAGCAAAAGGCGCGGTTCTGGCCGTCCAAGCGAAACGAAGACCCAGATCGGCAAGAGCGGCAATGCGAGGAGATAGGGCGCCCACGACCACGAAGAGCGTTTGAGCCAGAGGTCATACGCGATTCCGAGACCAGTTCCTAACGCGAGGAGCGTGAATGCTCCCACCCCGAAAGTGAGCCCGAACCCGGTCATCATCGCCAGCCCGACGATGACGACCACCCAGGCGCCGCGAAGCGATACCGCACCACTCACCAGCGGCTTCGTGGGCTTGCCGATTGCATCGTCCGGGAGATCCACGATCTCGTTGATCGCTCCAATCGCCAACTGACCGCCCAGCATGGCCAACAGCAAGCCTGCCATGGTGGACATGGGCGGCAACCCACCCCAGGCCAGGGTCGCGAACCCGGCAGTCGCGAGCTCGACGAAGAGCACCGGCGCCAGATGCGGCAACAGAAGGTATCCCTTGAACGCCCGTCGCCAGTCCCGTTGGCTCATCGTCGTCACCGTTGCGAGTGTCTCCGCCACGCATTGGCAAAGTTCATGGTTCACAACGTGCCCATCGTCTCGGGATGGGAGCGCGATTGTCGCCAGCGCGGCCGGGTTGGTCCGATCGCGGCCAACGGGGATTGGACATCGCGGCGAACCACGCCGCCACGCCGTCAGGCAGAACCGCAGTCACATCCCTACGGTTCAGACCCTGTTGCGGAGTCGCTTCCGATCCGGATGTCCGGCACGGCCGCATCCAGAGTCCGCGGAATCAATGCCATCTCATCCCTGCGCCCAGCCAGCGCCACCGCCGAGGCCCCGAGACTCTGGAAAAGCTCAACGACGATCGACGTTCGCCCCGGCGCTGTTACGACGATCAACACCGCATCGGACGCCGGCTGAAATCCCGCGCGAATCTCGAGTCCCGCCCGCTGCAGTTGCGTGGCGGTGTCCAAGCGGGCTCCATCGAGGACCTTCGTCTGTGGCCCAAATCCAGCCCGATGGGTCGAGGCTAACGCCCCGCTCAGTCGTTCCCGATCGAACGAGGCAATGACATGATCGACCGTTGGCATCGGAACATCGAGGGAAGTCATGATCGGATTCCACCCAGCAGAAAAAACGTGGGAGCCCGAACATTCGGACCCCCACATGGTAGTGCATGGCATGGGAAACGAAACCGGACGCTACGACGCGGGCAGGCGTCGTCTGATCGCGTCCTGTACCAGCCCCCGGACACCCTGATTCTGCTGCTCTTCGCCTCGTGGCTTGGTGGACACAGAGAGTTCCGGCTTCGCCGCGACGAGATCGCCATCCTCCGCGACCGCCGCGGGTTGCGCTACCTTGACGCTCCGCACGGTCGACTCGTCGCCGCTCTTCGTGATGTAGTAACGGACCGGCTGCTGCATAGACATTCCGCCTTTCTCAGGAGCCGCCTTGCGGCCCTCTGAACCCCCGGCGCTGCCGGGGTTGGCGGTCGTCCATGCTGATGGACGGAACGCTGGACCGGCTAGTCCTGAGGGTGCTCGATTGTATGAGAGCAGGGACTGCCAGCGTCCAACGAATCTCCCTTCACGGGATCGAATGCGCACTGACCGGCGAGCGGCAGAAGGCTCCAGCGTCAGGCACACGCCAATGGGCACGGCGATGCCGTTTCCCACGGAGGACTTTACGCGAACTCGACCCAGGCGTCAACTCAACCCTCGCCACGGCGCCCGTCGCCCTTGCCTCGAAGTCATCGAGTCGACCATTTATTCGGGGCAGTTGCGTGCTACACTCCAAACGTTTCCCGCACAATGTCGCTCGTCTTATGCAGCGGGTTTCGTTCACAGGCTACGCGCGCGGCTGGCAAGCTGAGCGCATGCCAGTTGTCTGTTGAGGAGCGTCTGATTGTTCCGACCTCTATCACGACTCTTTGGAATGTTCAGTCGCGATCTTGGCATCGACCTGGGTACGGCGAACACGCTTGTATATGTCCGTGGCAAGGGCATCGTCATCTCCGAACCAAGCGTCGTGGCGATTGACACGCGGACCCGGCGCGCCTTCGGCGTCGGCGCCGAGGCGAAGGCCATGGTCGGCAAGACCCCTGAATCGATCATCGCTGTCCGCCCGCTCAAAGACGGCGTGATCGCCGATTTCGATACCGTGGAGATGATGCTCCACTATTTCATCCGCAAGGTGCACATGCAGCGCCTGATGGCGCCTCATCCTCGCGTTGTCATCGGCATTCCGAGCGGCGTCACCGAGGTCGAGAAACGCGCCGCCAAGGATGCCGCTCTTTCCGCCGGAGCCCGCGAGGCTTACACCATCGAGGAGCCAATGGCGGCGGCCATCGGCGCGGGCCTGCCCATCAACGAGCCCATCGGCTCGATGATTGTCGATATCGGGGGCGGCACCACCGAAGTCGCGGTCATTTCCCTGGGCGGCATCGTCGTCAACCACTCCATACGCGTGGCCGGCGATGAGATCGATGACGCCATCATTCAATACGCCCGCCGCGACCACAACCTGGTGATCGGCGAGCGCACCGCCGAGAACGCCAAAATCGCCGCCGGCTCGGCCTACCCCCTGGAAGAAGAAATTCGCACCACGCTGCGCGGCCGCGATCTGCTCACCGGCCTACCGAAATCAGTCGAAGTTTCCTCGGTTGAGCTACGGGACGCCATTTCGCAACCCGTCAACACCATCGTCGAAGTGGTCAAGACGGCCATCGAAGAGACGCCGCCCGAGCTGGTGGCCGACATCATGGAACAAGGCATCACCCTCGCCGGTGGCGGCGCCCTCCTGCTCGGCCTGGACCGTCGCTTGCAGACGGAGTTGAAAATGCCGGTCTACCGGGCGGACGACCCGCTCACGTGCGTCGCTCGCGGCACCGGACGAGTCGCCGAGGCCCTGCACCTCTACGAACGGGCGCTCGCCAGCGGTTCCGAGATCCGCCGCTCGCGTTAGCGCCATGGCGCTGATCCAGCAACCATCGCCCGGGGATCAGCGTGGTATCTTTGGCCGTCCGGCGCCGGCGCGAGGTCTGGCCTCCATCCGTCCCGCGCGTGCGCCATCGCCCCACGAGGATCGCCTTTGACGACGCTGAATGCCCGCCAGACGCTCTTTCTGGTCGTCCTGTTCGTCGCGACCAGTCTGGTCTTTATCCAGCTTGATAGCCGGCGTGCGCTCGATCCAGTCAAGGACGCCATGCGGGCTATCGTGGCCCCGGTCGTCACGCGCGCTGGCGATGTCGGCGCCCGCGGCGATGTGGCCACGGAGCGAGAGCTTTCCGCGGTCAAGGCCGAGCGCGATCAGCTTGCCGCGGAAAACGCGCAACTCAAGGCGGCCGTACGCGAGGTCGACCAGCTTCGGCTGCAAGCGAAGCTGCAGCAGGATAGCCCGACCTGGAAAATGCTCCAGGCGCGCGTGCAGGCTCCCGACCCGACGAACCAGCAGAAATTCCTCACCATTGACAAGGGCTCAAAAAATGGCGTCGAGGTGGGCATGGCTGTCGTCGCCCAGGGCCCCAACTACATTGGCCAGGTGACCGAAGTCTGGGAAGAATCGTCCCGCATCATGCTCATCATCGATGTCAGCCAGCGCGTTGGCGCTCGGCTCGAAGGGGGCGGCGACGGCGTCGTCTTCGGCTCCTGGCAGAATGGCGGGCGGCTCGAACTCCGCTACCTCGACCGCGACAGCGATCCCAAGGCGGGTGAATTGGTCCTCACCACCGACAGTCCCGCGTTGCGCACGGCCCGGGTGCCCGGCGGCCTCATCGTCGGTCGCGTCGGCGATGCTCCGCCGAATGCCGCCAAAGGCGATACGCAGACCGCTCCGGTCATCCCGCTCGTCGCCTTCGAACGGCTCGAAGTCATCACCGTCGTGCTCACCGATGGCTCGTGAATCGACCAAGGCGCCTGACGCCCGCTTGATCGCCGCGCTCCTGGCCGCTCGCGTCACCGGCGCCGCCATCCGCACCCTCGGGCGCGGGGGGGGCACCGCCGCCCCGGGCTTCATCGCCGATCGGATCGATCCCGGCCTGCTGGGCAAGATCGCCCGCCGGCTGCCGATGGGCGCCATCGTAGTGGCTGGCACGAACGGCAAGACCACCGTATCGCGCATGTTGGCCGACATTCTCCAGGCCAACGGCGCGCGTGTTGCCCACAACCGCTCCGGCTCGAACCTCGTGCGCGGGGTCGCCAGCGCGCTGGCCAGCCAGTCAAATCTCCTGGGCAGCCCATTCGCCGATATCGGGGTTATCGAGAGCGACGAGGCCGCCTTCCCGGAGATCGTGCGCCACGTCCAGCCCTCCTTTGTCCTTTTGAACAATCTCTTTCGCGACCAGCTCGACCGATACGGCGAGCTGGACGCCATTGCCTCCCGGTGGCGCCCCGCGCTCCATGAGCTCCCGCCGACAACGACCGTCGTCGTCAACGTCGACGATCCTACCCTGGCTGGCATCACGGAGGGCATTCGGGCGCGTCGCGTGACCTTCGGCCTCGATGACCGAAACCCGCGCCTCCACCTCGACGCGCTGCCCCACGCCGCCGACGCCAAGATCTGTCGCACCTGTGGCGCCGCACTCGTCTATGATCGGCTCTTCAGCGCCCATTTGGGGGCCTGGCGATGCCCGGCTTGCGCCGCCTCAAGGCCTCGACTTGATTTCTCCGGAACGTCGATCATTCTGGAAGGAGTCGATGGCCTGGCGCTCACCGTTGATCGAACCGGCAAAGACCTCCCTCCACTCGGGCTGCGTCTGGCGATCCCCGGCATGTACAACGCCTACAACGCCGTTGCAGCGGCTGCCGTCGCGACCGTCCAAGGCGTGCCGGACCAGATCATCGCCTCTGCCATGAGCGCCTACCGATCGGCATTCGGCCGCATCGAGCGGGTCTCCTATCGGGACCACACATTGACCCTGGCGCTGGTGAAAAATCCCGTGGGGTTCAACGAAACGTTGCGCATGCTCACTCTCGCCACCGATGGCCTGACCATACCCGCGCTCATTGCCATCAACGATCTTGCCGCCGACGGCCGCGATGTCTCCTGGCTCTGGGATGTCGACTTTGAAATGCTCTGCGAGGGATCGGCGCCCCTCTACACCTCCGGCATCCGTGGCGCGGACATGGCCAACCGGCTGAAGTACGCGGGCCTTCCCGAGGATCGCGTCGTCCCGCTCGCCAGCGATCTCGCGGCGGGGCTCGACGCCTTTGTCGACGCGCTCCCCCCTTCCTCTCCTGGCTACATCCTGCTCACGTACACCGCCTTGCTTGGTTTGCGCCAGGTCCTCGCCGATCGCGGCGCCGTCCAGCACTTCTGGGAGCAATGAGGGCAACGCCATGAAGCTGACCATCGGCTGGCTCTATGCCGCCACCATGAATATCTACGGCGACCGGGGCAACGTCATCGCCCTGCGCCGCCGGGCGGAGTGGCGCGGCATCCCGGTTGAAGTCAAGGACATCGGTCTAGGCGAGCCAATTCCGGCTGATGTCGACTGTTTCTTCTGGGGAGGTGGGCAAGACCAGGAGCAGATCGCCGTCGCCGAAGACTTGAAGGGCGCCAAAGGCGCCGCCCTTCGCGCCGCCGTCGAGGACGGCGCGGCATTGCTCGCCGTCTGCGGCGGCTACCAGCTCCTCGGCCATGAGTATCGTCCGCACGCGGCGAAATCTCTACCTGGCATCGGGCTCATTGACGCGGTCAGTGCCGCCGGGCCAGAGCGGTTCATCGGCAATGTCGTCGTCGATACGGAGTGGGGCGAGTTGGTTGGATTCGAGAATCACAGTGGCCTGACCACGCTCGGCCCGGGCGTGGCGCCCCTGGGTCGTGTCCGCATCGGCCGGGGCAACAATGGCCGCGATGGCGCCGAAGGCGCCCGCTACCGAAACGCCGTCGGCTGCTATCTTCACGGATCGCTCCTGCCGAAGAACCCCGCGCTTTCCGACTGGCTGGTGACCCGCGCTCTGGAGCGGCGCTATGGCCCGGTCACCCTGGAGCCGCTCGCGGACGACATTGAAGCGTTGGCGCACGCTTCCGCGGTCGGACGCGCGGTGGCGACTCGCTGAGGCGGAGCGCCACCGGGATTTCTATCGCTACGCGGCCCGGCGCCTGCACGTCGTGGTCAAAACCATCGCCACAGCCACCATTTCTCAAACGCTAGCTTGGCGGCGTGAATCGCCGGGCTGGGGCCGTACATGCGGCCAGAGCCAGAACCAAACGGGGGGAAACCTTTTGGATAGCGAGTGCGGAGCATGGCGGCCTGACCGGCGCCGTACTCGACCAGTCATATCGTTTGCAGTTTCAACCGCGTCGGTTCGCCGCGGCCTTTCATGTCGACCGCGATATTGTGCGCGACGACGTCGGCCTCTTCGTGGGCAACCACTCCGGCCTTCGACGCCGGCATGTTGGCATTGTCTCCGATCGCGTAAACGCCCTCCCACTCGGTCTCCAGCCGATCGAAGTCGCTGATAGCGATCCCAGCCCGTTCCGTCACCATTCCCGACTCGTAGAGCACCTGTGAGGGTCGATGCGGCGGGATGATGATGCCAAGATCGAATGCCAGGTCCCGGCCGTCCTGCGCCTGTATGCGCTTTCCGCCACCGTCAACATTCGAGATCGCGAAATCCGTGTGCAGCGCGATTCCGCGCATGGCAAGGTGCTCGCGGATGAACTCCGAAGGGTGCCCCGATCCACCAACCGGCCCAGGTTCCGGGGTGAAGATATCGATCGTGGTTCGCTCGCGGAGCCCCCGCCGGCGCAGTTCATCTTCGAGCAGCCAGGTCAATTCGTATGGCCCCGGTGGGCAGCGGTACGGCGTCGCGGCGATGCCAACGACGATCCGGCCGCCCTGGAAGCGGGAGAGCGCATCGCGCAAGCGCAACGCCGCATCCATCTCCCAGGGATGATGCACAGCCTGGGCATCGCCCGGAATCTCTTCCGGATGCGTCTGGAAGCCAAGCGAGACGACGAGCCGATCGTAGGGCGTTTCCCTGTGCTCGGTAACCACCCTCCTCCGGTTTGTGTCGATGAAGGTAATGCGGTCGTTCAGGAAGCGCACATGCCGCTTGCCGAGTGCGGTCAAATCGCGGCTGATGTCACGTGGCTCTCGCTTGCCCATTGTCATCCAGAGGTAGCTCGACTGGAAGACGTGAGTGGGGCGTTGGTCGATGAGCGTGACGTTGTGCTCCTGGCCGATGCTGTGGCCGAGGTGGCTGGCCGCCACAACCCCGCCACTTCCGCCGCCGAGAACCAAGATGTTTGCCCGTGCCATAGTCACCATTTTCTTCAACGTTTGGCGAACGCCGAGCAACGACTAGGACGTTTCCGCGGATCCCTTCCTTCGCGCTCAAACCCTGAAGTTCCGATCAGGACCAGATTCGTGGGGCCATCCGTCAGCCGGCGCAGCCACTCACCCACATTTGAGCTATTTCGCTGCATCCAGACGAAGACGCCAGCCAGAAGACCAATCGCCAGGACCATACGCA
>JBBRVX010000095.1:0-18591 GCA_038246475.1 Thermomicrobiales bacterium
CGCGGGCTCCTCGCATCGAAGGGCTCGCCGAACAGCCGCAGCTCACCCTCGTCGGCCTGGACCGCACCCGTGAGAATCTTGATGAACGTGCTCTTGCCGGCGCCGTTCTCGCCGATCAGCGCCACGCACTCGCCGCGATAGACGGAGATGTCGACGCTGTCGAGCGCATGAACGCCGGGAAACGACTTGTCGATCCCGGTCATCCGCAGCAGCGGCTCGGCGCCCTGTTCACCCCGTCGCGGGGTCTGGTCCTCGACGACCACCTGTTGCTCCCGTTCATGCGCTCAATCGAGAAGGCCGCGGCATTATCGCCGCCCGACCGCGAAGGGACAAACGCCACTACTCCCCGCCTGCCGCGCCGGCTGGAGCGGCATTCACGAGGAATGGAATCAGAAGCGCCGTGGCACGGTCCACGTGTCATTCCGACGAAGGAGGGATCTCGTCGTATCCCACGAACGTACGCTATGCGAGGCCGAGATCCCTCTGTACGTTTCATCGGGATGACACCCTTGCAGCGTGGCGCGATCCTCACGCCAGCGCCTCATGTACAAAGGGAACTATTCCGTCATCGCGCCGGTGATCAGCCGCGCGCCGCGCTGGAACGTCAGGTAGCCCCAGAGCCATTGCAAGCCGACCAGCACGCGATTGCGAAACCCGATCAGGTTCATGATGTGCACCATGGCCCAGGCCAACCAGGCGATAAAACCGTGCAGCCGCAGGCCGCGAACATCGGCGATCGCGGCGTTGCGGCCGATGGTCGCCATGTTGCCCAGGTCGCGGTAGTGGAACGGCTGGGAAGGCGTGCCGGCGATCGCGCGGCGGATGTTCTCGGCTGCCCAGGCGCCCTGCTGCATCGCCACTTGCGCGACGCCCGGATATGGGCGCCCGCCGGGGCCGGTCAGGGAGGCCATGTCGCCAATGACGGAGATGTCGGGGTGTCCCGGCACGGTGAGATCGGGGTTGACGATCACCCGCCCGGCGCGGTCGATCTCGACGTCCAGCGAACGGCCCAACGGCGATGCCTGCACCCCCGCGGCCCAGATCACGGTAGCGGCCGGAATCGTTTCGTCGCCGATCGTCACCAGCCCGGGGGCGATGGCCGTGACCGGCGTGCCGAAGCGGACCTCGACGCCCAGGCGCTTGAGCTCGCCCAGGGCGTAGTCGGACAACTGCTCGGGGAAGGTCGCCAGCAACGTGGCGCTGGCCTCAACCAGAATCACCCGCGCCGACCGGGTGTCGATATGGCGAAAGTCGCGCGCCAGCGAAAAGTTGGCGATCTCGGCGATGGCTCCCGCCATTTCGACGCCGGTTGGCCCCGCGCCGACGATGACGAAGGTCATCAGCGCCTGCTGGCGGGCGATGTCCGGCTCCCGCTCGGCCTCTTCGAAGGAGGTGAGGATGCGACGGCGAATCTCCAGCGCATCTTCCAGCGTCTTCAGGCCGGGAGCGAGCCGCGCCCACTCATCGTGGCCGAAGTAGGCGTGGTTGGCCCCGGCGGCCAGGATCAGATAGTCGTACGGCAGCGCTCCATCGGTGAGGATCACCTCCTTCGCGGCCGGATCGATCCCGGTCACGTCGCCCAGCACGACCTCGACGTTCGGCTCGTTGCGCAAGATTGAGCGGATCGGCTGCGCGATGTCGGCCGGGGAAAGCACGGCCATGGCGACCTGATAGAGCAGGGGCTGGAAGAGGTGATGGTTGCGGCGATCAACGATCGTGACGCGCACCGGCACGCTGCCCAGCGACTTGGCCGCCTGCAAACCGGCGAAGCCTCCCCCCACGATGACGACGCGCGGCCCGTAGACGGAGGCGTGATGGTAGGCACGGCGTCCGTTCTTGTAGAAGATACGGGGCAGCTTCACGCCCATGGCAATCTCCTTCTTGGTGAAGCGCGAAGACGTCAGTGCCGAAAGTGGCGTATCCCGGTGAAGAGCATGGCCGCTCCGGCGCGATTGGCGGCGGCGATCACCTCGTCGTCGCGGACGGAGCCGCCAGGCTGCACCACGGCGCTGACACCCGCGGCCAGCGCGGCCTCCAGGCCATCGGCAAAAGGGAAGAAGGCATCGCTGGCCAGGACCGATCCGGCCGCGCGCTCGCCAGCCTTGTCGACGGCGATACGCACACTTTCCAACCGGTTCGGCTGCCCACTGCCAACGCCGGTCAGCGCCAGGTCGCGCGCCAGCACAATGGCATTCGACTTGACATGACGGGCGGCGTGCCAGGCAAAACGGAGGTCGGCCAATTCGCGCGGGTCGGGCTGGCGATCGGTCACCACGCGCCACAGGGCCGGATCATCGCGGTCCACATCGGCGGTCTGCACCAGCAGTCCACCGGCAATGGGACGGATATCCCAATCTGCCAAGCCTGACGCAACGTCTGCCGAGGGCATCTGAAGGAGACGCAGCCCTTTCTTCTTGCCGAGGCGATCGCGCGCATCGTCGTCGAAGCCGGGAGCGATCGCGACCTCGAAGAAGATCGCGGCCATCCGCCGCGCCGTTTCACCATCGACAGGGCGGTTAAGCGCGACGATGCCGCCGAAGGCCGAGACCGGGTCGCCGCGCAACGCTTCGTCGAAGGCATCGGCCAGGGCAGCGCGCTCGGCGAGGCCGCAGGGGATGGTGTGCTTGACGACCGATACGGCGGGACCATCGAAGCCCTGCACCGCCGCCCAGGCGGCATCGGCGTCGAGAAGGTTGTTGAAGGAGAGCGCTTTCCCAGCAAGCTGCTCCGCGTCGAGGATGCCCTGAACGGGAGTGCCCGCGCGCAAGCGGCGGTAGGCCGCGGCGGACTGCTGCGGGTTCTCACCGTAGCGCACCACCCGCGCCAACGTTCCGGCGAAGGTCACCTCGTGCGGCCACTCCGGCTCGTCGCGCAGGTACTCGGCGACGACGGCATCGTAGGCGGCGGTGTGGGCATACGCTTTGGCGGCAAGCGCGCGGCGTCGATCCGGAGAGACCGCGCCGGCGCGAAGCTCATCCAGGAGAGGGGCATAGTCCAGGGGATCCGTCAGGACGATGACGTGCGGAAAATTCTTGCCCGCGGCACGGATCATCGAAGGTCCGCCGATGTCGATGTTCTCGAGCGCGTCCGCCAGGGAGACATTGGGGTGCGCGACCGTCGCGGCAAAGGGGTAGAGATTCCCCGCGACGAGTTCGATCGGCGTGATGTCGTGCTGCTCCAGTGCGGCGACGTGCGCCGGGTCTTCCCGCCGGGCCAGCAAGCCGCCGTGGATACGCGGGTGGAGCGTCTTCACCCTGCCGTCGAGGATCTCCGGGAAGCCCGTCACGTCGCTGACCGAAGTCACCGGCAGGCCGGCCTCGGCCAGCGCGGCGAGCGTGCCGCCGGTCGAGACGAGCTCGTAGCCGAGCTCGACCAGCCCCCGGCCGAGCTCGGTGATGCCGGTCTTGTCGTAGACGCTCAGCAGCGCCCGCTTTGCCATGCCCTACCCTAACCCCATGATGACGCCCCTCTTTCTGGCGGCGATCATAGCAGCGGCGAAGCGTCACTCTGTTGTCCGCTGCGCCCGCGCCAGGGTGGCGTAGGCCATGCGCAGGGTTGCCGCATCGACCATCTGCCCGTGCAGCGCGAAGGAGCCGCGGCCTTCCTCGGCGGCGGCTTCGCTGGCCTCGATGATCTCCTCGGCCCAGGCGAGCTCGGCCTCGGTCGCCGCAAAGACTTCGTTGGCAATGGGAACCTGCGCCGGATGGATGCACCACTTGCCGTCGTATCCAATCGCCCGGGCCACCAGGCAGGAGCGCCGAAACCCCTCTTGATCACGGAAATCGGCGAACGGCCCGTCGATGGCGCCCACACCCGCCGCCCGCGCCGCGACCAGGATGCGCTGTAGGGGATAGTCCCAGCGGTGGCCGGGGTAGTCGCCGTCCCGGAGATCGGGCATGCCAATCGCCGCCAGCGGCATGCGCACGGAGGCGGCGTAGTCGCCAGGTCCGAAGACGAGCGAGGCGATGCGCTCACCCGCGCCCGCGATCGACTCACAGTTCGCCAATCCTTTGGCGCTCTCGATCTGGATGTCGAGCTCGATGGCGTGATTCATGGCCAGAGCATCCTCCAGCGAGGCGAGAATCGTCGTGACGACGTGGACGTCTTCCCGACTACCGACCTTGGGCACGACGATCAGATCGACGTTGCCCAGCGAACCCTCGACGACCATCCCCAGATCCCACATGAACCAGGGGCTATCGAGCGCATTCATGCGGAAGGTGCGCGGCCGCCCGCGCCAATCGCCGTCTTGCAGCGCCTTGGTGACGATGTCGCGGGCGGCGACTTTCTCCTCAGATGCGACGGCATCTTCGAGGTCGATCATGACCACATCGGCGTCGCTGGCCAGCGCTTTGTCGATCATGCGCGCGCTCGATCCAGGGGTGGCCAGCACACTCCGCGCCACGGTCAAGTCGTGACGCCCTGGGCCGTGGGATCGAACGCTTCGAGGAGCGGCGGCGTCTCCCCGGAGGTCAGCGCTTCGGCGACGAGCAGGGCCGTGGCGGGGGCCTCTTTGGCCCCAGTGCGAAAGTGCCCGGCGCAGACCCACAGCCCGGCAACGCCGGGAACGGGGCCGATCAGGGGATCGTTCGTCTCCGATCCGGGGCGCAGACCGCTCCAGGTCTCGGCCACTTCACCTTGCAGCAAGATCGGGCAGAGCGTGCGCGTCAGTCCGAGCAACCAGGCGACGCCGTCGCCGGTGACCCGGCGATCGAAACCGGCGTCCGGCTCTTCGGTGGCGGCCACCATCGTGGTCCCATCGGGACGGGGACGGACGTAGCCGCCATGCCCCGAAATCACGCGGCCCGGGCGCAGCGGGGTATTAGCGAAGGCGATGAGCTGCCCTTTGACCGGCTTCACAGGCAGTGACGCGCCGATGGAATCGCCGAGGAGGCGCGTCCAGGCGCCTGTGGCGAGAAGCGTCATGTCCGCGTGGAGATCGCGACCTTGCAAGCGGACGCCGGCCACCCGATCGCCCTCACGCAGCAAGGCGCCCACCGGGGTCTCTTCAAGCAGCGTCGCGCCCAATTGGCGCGCGGCCTGGGCCAGCGCCTGGGTCAATCGATACACGGAAAGCGAGCCGACGTCAGGGTGCAGCCAGGCAGCGGCCAGATCCTCGGGGAGCGCTGGCTCCATGCGTTGCGCATCCTTGGGGGCTACGCTCTCGATCGTGAGCCCCAGCCCATGTTGCCACTCGGCGATAGCCCGTTCCGATTCGGCGTGCTCTTCATCGACGGCAATTGCCCATTCGCCCGGCCGCCGGTAATCGATGCCGATGCCGGTCTGCGCTTCCAGCTCTTCGACCAGCGCCGGATAGAGCTCCAGGCTGATCCGGCCCAGCTCGACCCGCGCCGGGGTGAACCAGGGGCGGGTGGGGAGCGAGATGACCCCCGCCGAGGCCCAGGAGGCCTCGCCTCCTATGCGCCCCCGCTCGACGAGGGTGACCTTCACCCCGCGTTTGGCGAGCTGATAGGCGATGCCGCTGCCGATCACGCCGCCACCGACGATGATGACGCTGCCGGGCGCGATGCTGCTCATGATCTCCTCACCCTTTCACGGGTTTCAGGGCCGGCAACGTCACATGCGACGCCTGTTCGCCATTGTGCAGGACGGTCTGTCGCGCCACGATGGCGTCGGTCAACCCTTCGGCGAAAAGGGGGCCGCCGGTGTTGAGGTTGCGGTCCCACTGCGGAAAGTCGCTGGACGAAACGGTCAGGCGCAACCGGTTGCCGGCGGCGATGCGGACCCCGATCGGGCCGAGCGAAATGTCGTAGCGATAGACGCGGTCCGGCTCCAGCAACGACGGCTCGGTGAGGCTGTCGCGATAGCGGGCCCGTACGATCCCTTCCTTGAGGTTGATCGAACGGCCATCCGGGTGGACTTCGCAGAGGCGCGCGGTCCAGTCGGTGTCGACGGCCGACGTCGCGGCGAAGAGCGTGACCGACGCCTCGCCGATGAACTCCTGTGCCTCGGCGAGCGGCTCACTCGTGTAGACCAGCACGCCGTTGAACGCTTCAGAAGCGCGCTGATCGGCCGGTCCCATCGGCGAGACGAACTCGAAGCAGCAGGAGTGGCCGCCGCTGGTCTGGTTCGGATAGGCGGGGTCGTACGTGAAGATGTCGGGCGGCTCATCGGACGGCGGTTCGAGCGAGAGCGATCCGTCCCCGAAGCGGGAGTTGGCCCGGCCACCGGAGTGGAGATACCAGCGCATCGGCTCGACACCGGGCGGGGGCCAGTCGGGATAGTCGCGCCACTCCTCGGCCCCCATGACGAAGAGGGAGACCGGCGCGTCCATCACGCCTGTATCCTCGCCCTTCAGGAACCGATCGAACCAGCGCAGCTGCAGGTCGTCGACGACGGTCGGCTCGACCCCAGCCGGGGAGTCGCTCACCGGGGCCCAGGGCATGTGCAGCCAGGGGCCGATGACGAGCTTCTGCCCAGCGCGCGCTTCCGCCGTTCCCGCGCCCGCGCGCAGGCCGAGGAAGTTTTTCACCGAGCCGGCGAGGAAGATGTCGTACCACCCCGCCACGTGCAGCGCGGGCGTGGTGAGGCGGCCGTAGTCCTCATCGATGCTCCAACGCCGCCAATAATCATCGTAGGTGGGGTGGGCGAGCCAATCGGCGAAGTAGCCGCCGAATTCGCCGGTCAGCGGTGGATAGGCCGCCAAGGGCAGGAACCAGTGCCAGCCGTGAATCCCGGCGAAGGCCATGTCGAGCTGACCGAGCGCGCCGCCGTCCTTCGCCCGCCGCGCATCGCCGCTGGCAAGCTGCGTGGCCCAGGACATGGTAAAGGCCAGGGAAAGCGCCCCCTGGTTGTAGGTCCAATTCTCGTAGTACTGCGAGCCGGTCATCGCCGGGCAGAGGGTGACCAGGCCCGGCGGGCGGAGGGTGGCGGGCATGAGTTGCGTGGCCCCGGCGTAGGAGAAGCCGTACATGCCGACCTTGCCATTCGCGCCGGGCAACGTCGCGGCCCATTCAATGGTGTCGTATCCATCGTCGATCTCGTGCTCGAAGGGAACGAACTCCCCTTCCGAGAGGCCGCGGCCGCGCACGTCCTGGATGACCACGACGTAGCCGTGCCGGGCGTACCAGGAGGGATCGGTATAGGCGATGTTCTCGGCGCTGGTCTTGTCGTAGGGCAGGCGCATGAGGACGACGGGGAATGTCCCCTCGCCCTGTGGTCGGTAGACATCGGCGTAGAGGGTGACGCCGTCGCGCATGCGGCACGGCACATCCCGTTCGAGCGTCACTCCCGGCAGGCCCGGTAGTGGCCGCGAACCTTCAGGCGGCATGGGTCAGCTCCCCGCTCACGCACGACACGTATCAGGGTGGCGAGGATACGAAGGGGAGCGAGGGCCGTCAATGGGCGACCGCTTCATGCAGCCTCGTTTCCCAATCGAGGCGGAGGGGCTTGATCTGAAACTCGGTGATCAGCATGCCAATGAATGCTTGGAGCGTTACCTGCCCAGTCGCCAGGTGTCGCTTGTCGAGCTGAATGCGGGAGCGAGTCAGCGCATCGATCTGTACTTCAGGAGATGCAGAGACATGGAGATGAGGAAAATCGGGCCCGGCAAAGACAGGACCGGGCTGCCAGTGGTAAACGAGGAACTCTCGCCCATCTCGGTCCAGGATTCGATACAAATACGATCCAACGTGGATCGCCCATGAGGAGTCCAACTCCAGATCATGGGGAACAACTTCGAACGTCATCTTGAAATCGAATCGCAGGCCGCTCGCTCCCCCGCCAACCGCCCATAGTGAAACGGAAGGCGGGATTGCCAATGTGTAGACGCGCCTTGAGGGATCGCCCGTCCGCAAGAACGTTGGGCGCTGTTTGATGATGCATGCGGCACACGCCTGCAAATCATCCACAAACTGGATCGCGGTTGCTTCAGGCGATCGGTTGTGGGGCAACGGGCATCAGCATGACGAGACCACCGATCACCCGCCCCTCGGTGGTATCTGGCACGGGGGCATACATCCCAGAGTTCCAATTGCGAACAAAATCAGCGCCAGAAATGCCAAGGGAACGCATCACCTGATCGTTGAAGAAGTCCCACGCTTCCTCTTCGGTCAGGAGGTGAACGCTCTCGACATCAAGCACATCTCCGTCATCATCGAGATTCTTGGGGCGAGCGACCATCTCACGGCTCCAGTCGATGCGATTTCCTGCCAACTGAAGTTTACCCGAGTCCGTGACTGCTCAATCACATCTGGCAGTTGCCGCCGCCCTTGTTGCTCGTGGCGGCTCGGCTCCGGACCACCAGGGAATGGCTTCGGCCCTCACCGCGTCGACGGGCGCGACCGTGACGATCATCAGGCGCCACTGTCTGATCCCTGCTTCCGAGCGATATAGATAGAGGTGACGAAAATACGAAGGGGAGCGAGGGCCGTCAATGGCTGTCCGATGCTTTCAGTCTCGCCTCCCAGTCGGAGCGGAGGGGCTTGATCTGAAACTCGGTGATGAGCATGCGAATGAATGCTTTGAGCGTCACCTGCCCAGTCGCCGAGTGTCGCTTGTCGAGATCAATGCGATGGCGAGTGATCGCGTCGAACTGAGCATCCACTGATGCAGAGACATGCAGGTGGGGATAATCCGGGCCAGCGGATTTTGGTTGCCAGTGATAAACAAGCAATTCCCGGTGATTTCGATCGAGAAGGCTGTATTGATACATTTGCACCTTGATCTGCCATCCGTCACTTGCATGCGGTTCCAAGGCAAATGCCAACTCGGTGTCAAAACGGTAGCCATTTGAACCGCGATCGTACGACTGCAGCGGGACCGGTGTTGCAAAGGCCACCGAATGGGAACGTCCACGTGGAAAAATCGCTGGCGACAGCGCAAGGCGCTCGGATGTCACGCAAGCAGTAATGGACCCAAGTCGTCTCGCATATCGTCTTGCCGCGACGTCAGAAGGATGTTGGCCGGGCAAAGGGAAGCAACATCACCAATCGGCTGATCTTTCGACCTTCAGGAGTGTCCGGGATCGGCCGGTAGTCACCGCTGTCCCAGCGCCGCAGGAAATCTTCTCCGGCGACACCCAAGGTCCTGAGCCCCTGGTCGTTGAAGCATTCCCAGGCTTCTTCTTCAGAGAGAATATGGATATCCTCGAAATATTCATCGTCGACGGCATCGCTCTCTTCGGATCGATTTTCCCGGCGAGCGACCATGATGCGTCTCCCTGAGCGGCAGGATTCTGCGTGTCAGCCTACTCCATGTTCATGTTGATGTTGCCGGGATTCGTATCGTTTTCCGTCCGCCCGGAGGCGCTCCGCTTTGGAATCACCAACGCATCCACCGCCACCACGCCCTCCGGTCCCGCCAGCAGCGGATTGACGTCGACTTCGGCGAGGTGAGGGCCAAGGGTAGCCGCCATGCGGCTGAAGGCAGCGATAGCCGTGGCCAGAGCGGGGAGATCGACCGGTGCGCGGCCGCGGGCGCCCCGGAGGAGCGGGGCGCCGCGCAAGCGGCGGAGCAGCGATTCAGCGGTCCCGGCATCGATCGGTGGGATGGCGACCACTACGTCGCGCAGCGTCTCCACCCAGATGCCGCCCAGGCCGAAGGAGACAAGCGGGCCAAACTGGGGATCGACGGTCATGCCGAGGAAGAGCTCGACCGTGTCGCGCGTCGGAACCTGACGCTGAACAACCACCCGCGGCCCGAATCGCATGGCCAGCGACGCGTAGGCCGCGATAACCGACGCTTCATCCACGACGCCAAGATGCACGCCGCCCAGATCGCTCTTGTGCAGCAGCCCTGGCGCGGCGCTCTTCAGCACCACCGGCCAACCAAGCTCCCGCGCGGCGATCAGCGCCTCGGCTTCCATGGTGACGAGGCGCTCCGGCACGGTCGGGATGCCCCAGGTGGACAAGAGGCGCTTCGCCGCGACCTCGTCGAGGGGCTCTGCAACGCCGGAGAGTGCCTGTTTCCAAGAGGCGGCAAGCGTCAGGTCGGCAGCGTCGGGGGCAATGCGCGGGGAAGCGGGCGCCCAGCTCAAGAGATGGTATAGCGCGGCCAAGCCGGTATCGGTGCCCATCAGGACCGGCACGCCGCCCGCGCGGAGCCGCGCCGCAAAGCCGCGATCGATCGTCGTCGACATGTTCCCCAGCACGGCAATCGGCGTCGCCGTCGAGTCATGCACCCGCAGCACGATGTCGATGTAGCCGGGGGCGAGCCGGCTGCCCGGCACCAGATCGACGGCCAGCACGACGATCCCGACCGCCGGATCGCGGGCCATGGCCGTCAGGCAGCGCTCGTAAACACGCTGCCACGCCTTGCCGCTGCCCCAGAGGTCGAGCGGATTGCCCGCCTGGAGGCCGGGGTCCAGCGCTTCCTGGATCGTGGCCAGCGTCTCTTCGCCGAGGGTCGCCCAGGGGACGCGCAGCTCGGCAGCGCGGTCGACGATCAACGCCCGCTCGCCGCCGGAATCACCGGCCAGCGCCAGCCCGCCGCCCCGCGGCCGTCGCGGGGCGGCGAAGAGCTCCAGCGTATCGCCCATTTCGTCGAGGGAGCGCACCTGGATCACGCCCCACCGCTGGCAGAGTGCGGCGAAGGCCTCCTCCGAGCCGGCCAGGGCGCCGCTGTGCGCCTGCGCCATGGCGCGGCCCCGCTCCGAGCGGCCGACCTTCAAGGCGACGATCGGGACTTCCCGTTGCGCGGCCACCTCCAGCGCGTCGACGAAGCGGGCAGGATCGCGCATGCCTTCCAAAAAGAGCCCGATGACCCGCGTCTCCGGCTGGTCAATGAGGAAATGGACGTAGTCCGCGGCGGTGAGGACCAGTTCCTGGCCGGGCGAGATGATGTAGGAAAAGCGCAGGTCCCGGCCACTATTCGCCAGCGCGGAGAAGGACGACCCGCTGTGGCTGACGATGGCGATGCCGCCGGCGGGAGCCCGCTCGCGGATCGGAAAGCCGGAGACGAAGAGGCGGTCGTGGTAGTTGTAGAAGCCCATGCAGTTGCCGCCGAGGAGGAGCGTTCCGGCTTCACGGGCGATCCCCTGCAACCGATCGGGAAGCGAATCCGACGCACCAGGAATGGGAATGGCGCCGAAGACGACGGTCGCCGGGATGCCGGCATCGACCACCGAGGTCAGGGCCGCGGTCAGCCGTTCGTCGGCCACGGCCAGGAGCGCCAGATCGACCCGCTCCGGCAAGGCCGTCAGCGACGGGAAGCAGGGGATGCCGTCGATCTCCGTCCTGGCCGGATTGACCGGGTAGACGGCGCCTCCATACCCGGTATCGACCGCTTGCCGGAGCAGGGCATGGCCGAACGTACCCGGTGTCGCGCTCGCTCCCACCACGGCCAGGGAACGCGCCCTGAGCAGTGGTTCCAGCGATCTCGGCGCAGCTTGGTCGCGGGCGGATTCAGGCATCGAGGAGCGAATCGATGCCCCGCCGATCGAGGGCGCGGGCGACGATCAAGCGTTGCATCTCGCTCGTCCCTTCCCAGATGCGGTCGATGCGGGTGTCGCGCCAGAGCCGCTCGATCGCGTTCTCCCGCATGTAGCCGCGCCCGCCGAGAAGCTGCACCGCGCGATCGGCGACCCGGCCGACCATCTCCGAGGCAAAGAGCTTCACCATCGCCGCCTGCCCGTGCGCCACCTTGGGTTCGAGCCCCCCGGCGATGGCATCGACGGTCTGGTAGAGAAGCGCGCGGGCGGCGGCCAATTCGGTGGCGCTGTCCGCCAGCATCCATTGCACCCCCTGATGCTCGCCGATGACCTGGCCAAATGCTTGCCGTTGGCGAGCCCAGGCATGGGCCTCTTCCAGGCAGCGCCGCGCCGCGCCAACACAGCGGGCCGCGATCATCAGCCGCTCTTCGCGGAACCAGTCGTGCGTGAGCGAAATGCCGCCTCCGACTGACCCGAGGACATCCTGCTGTGTGACCACAACCCCGGTGAGCGTCACTTCAGGGTGTCCGTAGAGCGCGTTGTTGGTGAAGCTGGGCTGGCGCCCCCACTCGACGCCGGGCGCATCGCGATCGACAAAGAAGATCGTTGGCAGCGCGCCATCCGGTGTTTCGGCCATGGCCACCACCAGCAGGAAATGCGCGACATTCCCGCCCGTCACGAACCATTTCTCGCCGTCGATCCGCCAGTCGTCACCGTCGCGGCGGGCGATCGTCTGCAGATCGGAGACATCCGATCCCGCGCCCGGCTCGGTGATGGCGTAGCATCCGCGGAACTCGCCACGCGCGTAGGGGAGGACATAGCGTTCTCGCTGCGTGGGCGTGGCGTGCACGAGCACGTTCGGCGGCCGCCAGAGGGCCGCCCAGAGCCAGTTGGTCAGCCCGCCGAGCTCCTCCTCGACGACAACCTGCTCGCGCAATGTCAGACCCGCGCCGCCCATCTCGGTTGGCAGATTTGGCGCGAAGAGCCCGGAAGCCACGCAGGCGCCAACCATTTCGCGCTCCAGCGAGGGCGGCACGGTTTCGGCCGCCTCTTCGACCGCCATCTCGTACTGACGCAGCGTCTTCGCCAGCGCCCGGGCGGTCGCCCGCACGTGATCCTCGCGGGCGCTGGATGAATTCTCCACTGGCACGACAATTCTCCTCTGCCATGGATACCGCGATTGCTCGCGGCATGATACGGTCCCACCGTGGCGCATCGCCTTTTATCCTATGACACCATCTGTTGCGTGCAGAGCGAGCGCCGGGAGACAGGGATCGCGATGGGGTTGTTCGGGTCTGGAGCCGAAGTCTTCGACGTGACGGCGCCGTTCGGGGTGCATGTCCCGTCGTGGCCAACGCATCCTCCCGCCGTGGTCGAGCCACTCAGCCGCATTGCCCGGGGCGATGGGAGCAACGTCAGCCGCCTGGAGATCACGTCTCACGCGGGCACGCACGTCGACGCCAACTGGCACTTCATCGATGGCGGTGCAAAACTGCTGGAGATCCCGCTCGAGCGCTGGAACGGCGCCTGTCATGTCGCGCATATTCCGGACGATGTCGACCAGATTGACGCGGGTGATCTGGAGGCGGCGAACATACCTCCTGACACCGAACGTCTCCTCCTGCGCACGCGCAATTCCCGCGTGTGGGAGGGCTGGAATGGCCAAACCTCGATTCCATTTGATGAGCACTATGTTGGAGTACTGCCAGAGGGAGCACGCTGGATGGTCGAGCGTGGCATTTCGCTGGTCGGCACGGATGCACTCTCGGTCGGAACGTTCGGCGCGACGAATCGCGAGACGCACATGACGCTGCTGGGCAACGATGTGCTGATCATCGAGCTGCTCGACCTTTCGCGAATCGAGCCGGGGCCGTACCAGTTGGTCTGCTTGCCTTTGAAGCTGGCGATTGGAGACGGCGCCCCCGCGCGAGTGCTACTGGTGCGAGGATCATGACGGACGGGAGAACGCCCTTCGTGACCTGCATCGGGCTGGCGTCGTGGGATCGGTTGATCGCGGTCCCGGCCTGGCCGGAGGCTGGCGGTCAGGCGGACGTGCTGGAGGAAGTCTCCGCGCCGGGCGGAACCACCACCAACACGGCGGTCGCTCTGGCGCGTCTCGGCGCACGCGTCGCCATCGCTACCGCCATCGGTGACGACGAGCGCGGCGTCCTGGTTCGTCGCGGCCTGGAAACGGAAGGCGTCGATACCGCCTGGGTCACGGTCAAGGCGGGAGAGGTCACCGATCTGGCCACCGTCATCGTCAGCCAGGAGCCGCTGGAACGGACGATCTTCTGGGAGCAAGGCGCCCAACTGAAACGGCACGATCAGCTCGACATCACCGGCCTTTTCGGCGGCGACGTGCTGGTGCTGGATGTTGCCGATACGCCTCTGCGGCGTCTCCTGCTCGATCTCCCGGCCCACACCGTGCCGACCACTCGCATCCTGGGTCCCTTGACCTATCTGGCCAACGGCGACCTGACGGACGCCTTCGAGCTGACATTGCGCCACGACGCCATCGTCACGAATGAGCGCGATCTGCTCGACGTAACCGGAACGTGGACGCTCCCTGACGCCGTCACGGCGCTGCAGCATCGCATGCGCGGCCAGAACCTGCGCGGCGCATTGATTACTCGCGGCGCGGAAGGGTGCAACGTGGTGACGGAGACGGAACGGCTCCGCATCCCCGCCTTTGGCGTCGAGGTGCTCGATCCGACGGGCGCCGGCGATGCCTTCGTAGCCGGGGTCGCCTGGGGGATGGCCAGGCGATTGCCATGGCCTGAGATCGGGCGGTTCGCGAACGCGGTGGGGGCCCTGGCCTGTTGCTCGCTAGGCGCTCAAGCTTCGTTGCCGCGGCTCACGGAAGTCGAAGCGCTGCTGGCGGCCAACCCAAAGGTCATGGATTAGCGCTATCCTTTGCATTGCCCCGAAAAACGTCCGTACACTCCGAAACGGACAACGTGTACTCCGCGTTGGGAAAAACGACTGGCCCTCTTGAGGGAGGGGGTTGAGTCTGCACGTCGTCGCCCCTGGGGTGACGCGGCTGCCGAGGCCCGAATGGGCTGGAGGGAAGGGCGCCGCCAATGTCGAGGTTTCTGTCTGTCTGCCTTTGCGCCATCGTGGCGTTCGTTGCCGTGACCGGTACGCTGCTGAGCCCGATCGCGGTGCTCGCGGCGTCCGGCACGCTCACCATGGAGACACCACTTCACGACGAGCCCGATCATGGCGCGGTCGTCATCGCGCTCTTGCCGGAAGGAACGGTCGTGTCGATCGACGGCCCGCCGATCGACGGGTTCTATCCGGTCACCGCGGGGAATCTGACCGGCTGGATGCGGGGCGAGACGCTGGAACTCGCCAAGGACGTTGTGGACGAGTCCGGGGAGATCGCCGCTTCACCCGAGGCTGAGGCCGTGGCGGAAAACGACGTGGCGCCATTTCAGCAGGAGACGAGCGACGTGGCAGCGCCTGCCGACGCTCTGGCGCCGACCAGTACTGAGGCGGTGGCCGACCCGCCACCCTTCGCTCCGGCGGTCAGCGATCCAACCGCGAGCGAAGTCGCTGCCGAGCCGATCGCCGATGTTGCAGATGGAGCGGCAGTCGAGCCCGAAACGGCTCCCGTGGATCCGGTGGATTCCAATGAAGCAGCCCCCGTGGCGGCCGATGGGGTTACGACCGAGGCCGGCGAAATCGCTCCGGAAGTCGTTGCGGCGGATCCCCCGACCGAGCCAGCGGCTGTCGAAGCGGCCACGGTAGACGATCCAGCGGCGACAGTGGATCCGAACGCCGCGCCAGCCGCCGCGCCAGATGCCGGGCCTGTTGGCCCCGCGGCTGCCATGGCGAAGGTTTCCATCCGGATCGGCCCGGGGCCAGGCTATGACGTGCTTGGTACGGCGCCAAAAGGGAGCACTGTCGAGCAGACTGGGCACATCATCGACGGCTACGTCTCGGTTCAGTACGATCAGGTCACGGGCTGGGCGGCGCTGAACGAGCTCGCGGCGCCGGGAACGGCTGCCGCCGAACCCGTCGCGGCCGAGCCTCTCCCAGAGGTCGCGCCGGCGAGCGAGACCGCCGTGGCGGCGCTTGCCACCGCTACGCCAGCGACGCTCCCACCGGCCCCGGAGATGACCGCGGATGCCGCCGCTACGCCCGGCGTCACCCCTGTTGTCACACCCGTCGTCACGCCCGTTGCCACGGCGGAGCCAGAGCCATGGGGGCCAGCGAGTGTGCTCGTTGATATGCCGATCCGCACCGGGCCCGGCGCCAACTACGATCTGATTTTCACCGTCCCCCTGGGCAGCACGGTGGAACAGACCGGTCAGCGCAGCGATGGCTACATTTCGGTGCAATATAAGGAGGTCAGCGGCTGGGCCGCCGCCGAGCACCTGGGGCCGCCGATCGCGTTCGTCGATGAAGCGCCCGCCGAAGAATCGATCGACACGCGGACACCTCGGCCCGGCTCTGGCGTTGCCTATGCGACGGCAGATCTCAGCCTGCGGGCGGGGCCCAGCGCGAACGAAGATCCGATTGTCATGGTTCCGGCGGGCTCGCGATTGGTGCTCACTGGCGTCATGGAGGGTGACTTCCAGCGCGTGACCTACGGCGACGAGATTGGCTGGATTGCGAACGGTTTTCTCGAAACGCCAGAGAGTCCGGCGCCCAATGGCGAGGCGCGCGGTAAGCAACAGAACTATTCCGAAAAGCAGATCGTGAAGATCATCAATCAAGCGGCCGATCGCTACGGTCAGTCGCGGAACGACATGCTGCGGGTGGCGCGTTGCGAATCGAATCTTGACCCGTACGCCGTCAACCCTTCGGGCTCGTACGGGCTCTTCCAGTTCATCCGCTCCACCTGGAAGTCAACGCCGTACGGGGATCAGGACATTTTCGATCCCCAGGCAAACGCGAACGCCGCGGCCTGGATGTGGTCGGAGGGGCGCAAGAGCGAGTGGGTTTGTCAGTAGGCAAATCACGGAGCGCATGCCTTGTCACCAAAACCCCTTGGCGCCTGGAAACTTCAGGCGCCAGGGGTTTTCTTGTGTAGCGACAGGGAACCCATGCCAAATTCGCCACGTTTATCCTGACAGAGGCAGCCGCCATGTTCGGATGGACGCGATTGCCCAGATTCCATCCATCAGCGATATCGAGCCAACGGACGCAAAGGAGAAAAGATGGACTTTCTGAAGCGACTCTTCGGCGATAACGAGGACCAGGCCAGGCCAGCACGGGCGAATCAGCGGCGACGCGAGCTATCGCCAGACGAGCAGGCGGTCGAGCGCTACCGCTACCTCCTACGCACGGCCCCGCCCGAGACCGTGGAGGAGGCGCACGCGGAAGCGTTCGCCAAGCTCACCCCCGAACAGCGTGGACTCGTTCTGCAAGAACTCGATCAGACGTTGACCCCGGCGGAACGCGACGCGGAGGGCAGCCGGAGTGATGATCCCCGTGCCCTGGCGCGCCTGGCAACGCGCGCCGAAATGCGGCAGCCGGGAACGCTGGAGCGGACCTGGACGAACATGCCGGCCATGCCCGGCGCCGGCGGCATGGGCATGGGCATGGGCGGCTTCATGATGAGCAACTTCATGGGCGCCTTTGCCGGCGTCATGCTCGGCAGCATGGTCGCCAACGCCTTTATCGGCAACTCCGGGTTTGACCAGGGCGCTGCCGACGGCGGTGGGGAGGGCGGAGACGCGCAGGGGGACGGCGGCGGAGACGCACAGGAATTCGGCGATGCGGACGGTGGCGCGGCCGACTCCGGCGGATTCGGCGGAGGCGACATCGGCGGGTTCGGCGACTTCGGTGGCGGGGACTTCGGCGGAGGAGACTTCTAGCCCTATCGTCGTACGGCAACGTGAGCACATCGAAAAATGGCTCAGGTGTATCAAGGTCGGCGCCGAAGGCTTCTTCGCTCTCCGGGTCACAGGGCAACCTCACCTTCCGCGGGTGAGGTTGCCACAATCCTCGTCGTCGGGGATGATGGCGCCGCGTCAGATCGCTGAGGAGGCGCCCACATGACCGAGAAAGCATTGCCCGTTCTGAGCGCTGAACGCGTCGCGGCGGGCATTGAGGCGTTGAAGGCGCGCTACGGCCCTCCTCCCTGGGCAGCCGCGCTGATCCAGGCCGATCAATTCGTGGTCACGGTCATCTGCCAGGCGCCAGGGCACCGCAATGACTGGCACTACCACCTGACCACGGAATGCTGGTCGGTGTACGAAGGCGAACTTTCCTGGACGCTGGAGGGCCACCCGAAGCCGGTCCACGTCAAGGCAGGTGAGTGGATCATGGCGCCACCCAGCACCTTTCACTTGATACAGGTTCTGGGAGAACGGCCGTCGATCCGAATCGCGATCACCCCCGCCGGCGAGTATCACCGGCACGAACGGGCCGACGCACCTCCCGCGCCAGCCGCCGCTCTTCAGTGACCAATCCATCATCTCTGGCAGCCGTGGCCGGGGCCGCAACCAGGCACGACGTGAGGAAGATGATGGCCGCACCCGCTCCCCGCGGCTTGGCCCCCGGATCTGCTACGGAGGTGGCCAGTGCTTTCTGGAGCATGATTCTCCACCGCTGCGGCGGTAGGGGCGACGCCTGCGTCCTTGCAGCCCGCGCCACCGCCCACGGCGCCGATAGTCCAGAATCTATGTACCACCTGCTTCGGCCGTTACCCGCCTGATACGGATTGCGGATGAAGACTGCCATTTGCGTTGAAGTGCTTGGCTCGTTCCCCCCTCTCTAGCGCACTGGGCCGGGCGCCCTGTGGGTGGCAGGCAGGGGGGTGCGGGCTCGTCGCGGCGCCGGAACTGATCACCCGCATTCCGTATGAATCAGGATGGCCATGCGGCCGCGCAAGCACTCCCGGCCGGTTTATGATCCTTTCCAGAAGCGTGACCTGTTGAGCCGTCGCGCGGCGAGGGATGCATGACGCCGTTCTGGCAGCGTTTTCGCGTGGTGGCGATAGGGTGTCTGCTGGGCGCGGTTTCGCTGGCCGCGATCGCCGCGGTGGTGCTGCTGGTCGTGGTTTCTGTTCCTGATGGCCTCGGGCTGCTCCTCACCGTGGCTGGCGCCAGCTTTCCCGCGCTGTTCTACGCGGGCGTCGTCCTGCGGCTCGATCGCTACGAAATCGAGCCGCTGCGCGCCGTGATCGCCTGCTTCATCTGGGGAGCCGTCGGAGCGATCCTGCTCAGTCTGGCGGGCGGCCTGGCATTCCA
>JBBRVX010000096.1:0-18546 GCA_038246475.1 Thermomicrobiales bacterium
CAGGCCAAGCGCCAAAGCGAGGGGGATCCATCGGCCACGCGGAGCTTCAGTCACGAGCACGGCGTCCTCCAGAAGGGTTCGATCGTCCGCGCCGGAATCGCTCTCCGGCAACTCGGACATCATCGCACGCCGAGGCTCATCCGAATACACGTCAGCCTCCGGCGATCAGTGGGGGCTCAGACATGGCATCGGGGATGGCAATGCCCAACAGCGCGAGGAGCGTCGGCGCCACGGCGGCAAGACGACCGCCCTGGCGCAGCGGGAAATGGCGGAGGGGATGCTCCTCCGGCATGACGAGAACGACCGGCACGGGATTCGTGGTGTGGGCGGTCATCGGCGCGCCGGTGACGCGGTCGATCATCTCCTCGGCGTTGCCATGATCGGCGGTGACCAAGGCGACGCCGCCCGCGGCCAGGGTGGCCGCGATCACCCGCCCCAGGCAAAAATCGACCGTCTCGATGGCTTGCACGGCGGCAGCGTAAACCCCGGTGTGGCCAACCATGTCGCCGTTCGCGAAGTTGACGATGATGAAATGATAAGCGCCGGACTCGATGGCGGCGACAACTCCATCGGTCAACGGCAACGCGCTCATCTCCGGTTGCAAGTCATAGGTGGCCACCTTCGGCGACGGAATCAGCAAGCGCTCCTCGCCAGGGAACGGCTCCTCGCGGCCACCGTTGAAAAAGAAGGTGACGTGCGGGTACTTCTCCGTTTCGGCGGCGTGGAGCTGGCGCAGGCCGGCCTCGCTGACCAGCCTGGCCAGCGGCGTGACGACATCCATGGGCGGGAACGCGACCTCGACATCCAACCCCTCCTCATAGCGAGAGAGGGTGACGAGATGGAAATCCGCCAGCCTGGGCCCACGCTCCCACCCCGCGAAGGGCTCTGCCACCAGCGCTTCGGAAAGCTGCCGTCCGCGATCGGCCCGAAAATTGAAGAAGATGGCGCTGTCGCCGGGCTCGATGAGGGCCAGCCCCGAGCCATCGTCGATGACCGTGGGCGGGATGAACTCGTCGGTGACGCCATCCCCGTAGGCGCGCGTGATCGCTTCTTCAGCCGTTGCGGCACGGTTGCCGATGCCAAGCACGATGGCGTCGTACGCCGCGCGGGTGCGCTCCCAGCGGCGATCGCGATCCATGGCGAAGTAGCGCCCGGACACGCTGCCGATACGGCCAACGCCGATCTCGGCCATCGCCCGTTCAAGATCAAGAATGAAGTTGATCCCACCATAGGGAGAGGTGTCCCGGCCATCGGTGAAGGCATGGACGACGACCTGGCTGGAAGAGACACCGCGTGCCTGAGCGAGGCGAAGCAACGCTTCCAGGTGCCGGATGTGCGAATGCACGCCGCCATCGCTGACCAGACCGAGCAGATGAAGCGTGCCGCCATTTGCCAGCACCCGATCTATCGCGACGTTGAGCGCGGGATTGGCGGCGAGCTCTCCGCTGGCGACGGCACGATCGATCCGGGTCAACCACTGGTAGACAACGAACCCGGCGCCGAGGTTGGTATGCCCAACCTCCGAGTTGCCCATCTGCCCGGCGGGCAACCCCACATCCTCGCCCGACGTCAGCAGCGTGGCGTGGGGATAGGATGCCCAGAGCCGATCCATGGTCGGGGTGTTGGCATGCAGGACGGCGTTGCCCGGCTCATCGCGCCCGATGCCCCAGCCATCAAGGATGACCAGCACGATCGGACCCGGCAGCATTGCGCGAGTTTCTGATGCAGTCGTCATTCGGCTCCCGACTCACGGGGCGGACTGCCGCCCAAATCACCACCGTCGCTCGTGAACGCTTGCGATTCTGCGCGAGGCGGCGGCGCCGGGGCAAGGCCCGATTCGGCGCGGCGCCTCCGTCTACACTTTGCCACGGCTTGGCGCGCGGCCGCGATCGGGAGGCGGACATGGCGATCGAAACGCAAAGTCGAATGAGCGGGGAAGCCTATCAGCGGCTGGCCCTGGCGGAACCAGACCGGAAGTGGGAGCTTTGGAATGGAATTCCACGCGAAAAGCCAAGTACGACCGCGGCCCATAACATCCTGGAAGTACAGCTTGGATTCATGCTCGTGTCACAGCTCGACTCGTCGATGTATCAGGTGCGAACAGATGCCGGCCAAGTGCACCAGCCGAGTGCGACATATTTCATCCCCGACGTCTTTGTCGTGCCAACCTCCTTGGTGATTCCTCTCCTGCCCCTCCAAGACGTCCTCGAAGTCTATGAGGAGCCCCTCCCCCTCGTCGTCGAGGTCTGGTCGCCCTCGACTGGCGCCTACGATGTCGAGGAGAAACTGAAGGTCTATCAACAGCGGGGCGATCACGAGATCTGGCGCATCCACCCCTACGAGCGCACGGTGACCAGTTGGCGCCGGCAGGCTGACGGAACCTATGACGAGACGCTGTATCGAGAAGGCATCGTCCACTCGGTGGCGCTGCCCGGGGTGACGATCGATCTGGCGGAACTCTTTACGCGGTAACCAAACTCGCCGCTCGTTAGTGCGAGAATGACCTCAGTACGCCCCTTTCTTGCCGTGCAAGGAGAAACCAGCCCATGACCTATCGAGTAACGCTCATCCCCGGCGATGGCATCGGACCGGAGGTATCGGAGGCGGCGCGGCGGGTGATTGACGCGTCGGGCGTGCCGATCGAGTGGGAGGTCCGCGCGGCGGGGATGACGGCGCTCGAGAGCGAAGGCGACCTGTTGCCCGCCGCGACGATCGAATCGCTGAAACGCAACACCCTCGGGCTGAAGGGCCCCATGACCACGCCGATCGGCAGCGGCTTTCGCAGCGTGAACGTTGGACTGCGCCAGGAACTGGGGCTCTATGCCAACCTCCGCCCGGGCAAGTCGCTGGAAGGCGTGCAGAGCGCATTTCGCGACATCGACCTGGTGGTCATTCGCGAGAATCTGGAAGGGATGTACACCGGCATCGAGTTCGATACCGGCACGGCTGAGGCGGCTGAGGTCATCGACGCCATCAACGAGCGCTCGAAGAAGAAGATCGACAGCAGCGCCGCGATTTCGATCAAGGTGATCACCGCGGCGGAATCACGCCGCATCGTCGAATTCGCGTTTGAGTACGCCCGCGCGAATGGCCGCCGGCAGGTCACGGCCGTGCACAAAGCGAACATCATGAAGTTCTCGGATGGGCTCTTCCTGCGCGAGGCCCAGGCGGTGGCCGAGCGCTATCCGGACATTGCCTTCAATGACCGCATCATCGACAACATGTGCATGCAACTGATGCAGAAACCACAGGAATACGATGTGCTGGTCATGCCAAACCTTTACGGCGACATCGTCAGCGATCTGATTGCCGGCATGATCGGCGGATTAGGCGTGGCCCCGAGCGGCAACATCGGGCCGGAGGGCGCGGTCTTCGAGGCGATCCATGGCAGCGCCCCCAGCCATGCCGGCAAGAACGAGGCGAACCCTACCGCCATGATCCTCTCCGGCGCGCTGATGCTGCGGCACATGGGCGAGCGCGCGGCGGCGGAAAAAGTCGAAGGGGCGGTGGCCGAGGTGATCGCCGCCGGGGCAGACGTCACCTACGACCTGCGCCAGGACCGCGACCCGAGCAAGGCCGCGACCACCAGCGGCATGACCGACGCCATCATCGCGACGATGAGCAGCTGATTCAGGCCGCGGGGTTTAACGTTTTCGTATTGACACTGGGGCGCGGTATGCTAAGCTACAAATCGAACAGATGTTCTCGACCACGCGAACGTACGCGCGGTCGTTAAGCGAGTGCACGGGAAAGAGATCTGACATGCCGCATCCAGTTGTCCACTTCGAGATCATCGGGAACGATGGTCCCGCGATCCAGAAGTTCTATGGCGATCTCTTTGACTGGAAAATTACAGTTGACGACAAGTTCAACTATGGCATGGTCGAGACTGGTGGCGCAGGCGGCATCAACGGCGGCATCAGCGCCGACTCACATGGCGGCAATCGAGTTTCCATTTATGTCGAAGTGGACGACCTGCAGTCCTACCTCGACAAGGCAGAAAGCCTCGGCGCGAAGACGGTGCTCCCTCCGTCGGATATGGGATACGTGCAGATCGCCATTTTTGTCGATCCCGCCGGGAATATGACTGGCCTCACCAAGAGCAGCGCCGCCGCCATTTAGAGCGATCAACCTCTGCCGTTCAGGGCCGGACGGCGTTTCTCCGATCGGGATGAATCCGCAGAAGCGCCAGCTTTCCTGGTTTCATCCCGACGCGAGAGACACCCCGCTCAGCTGCGCGGTACGCCCGGCCGCGTCGGGACCGTGCGGCGCGTCCCGAGCGGCAGCACCTCCTCTGCCGGCGCCTCGACTAGCGCCACCGGCAGCGGCTGCCTCGACTGCGGCACAACGACCAAACGCTCCAGCAAGAAATCAAAGAGGACCCGACCCACCGCCAGAAAGGGAACGGCCATCAAGGCGCCCCAGATCCCCGCGATCTGACCACCGGCGATAACGGCCAGAAAGATGAACAGGGGCGGCACCCGAATCGCCTGCCCCTGCACCCGCGGCGCAATCAGATTGCCATCGACGAAGTTGATCACCACGTAGGTCAGGGCCGTGAGAATGCCGATCGTGGGCGAGACAGTGAACGCCACGATGGTGGCTGGGGCGCCGCCAATGTATGAGCCGATGTACGGAATGACCGCTCCAAGCGTGGTCCAGATGCCAAGCAACAGGGCGTATGGCACCCCCAGCACCGAAAGCATGATTGTCGAAGAAATGCCCTGAAACGTCAGTGAGACCAGAAGGCCACTCAAGTATCGGGAGAGGGCCTGTACGACATCGGTCCAGAGAACAAGGGCATCGTCCCGAAACTGCACCGGCAGCATCCGGATGAGACCGCCCCGGAACCGCTCGCCGTCGATAAGCAGGTACGCCGCGATCAGGATGGTGCTGAGCGTGGTAAAGACCCCCGCCACAGTCCCGGAAAGCGTATCGAACGCGCGTGTCACGATGTTCTGCAATAACCCTTCAAAGCGCTGTGCGCCCGTCTGCTGAAGCTGCGCCATGGCCTGATCGGGTGTCGTATCAAGCAGCCCCCGCTGGGCCAGATTGACCAGTACCCTGCGGGAGAGGGCGGAGCCTCGTTCCAGCAAAGCGGGAGCTTGCTCGGCAAGCGAGGCAAGCTGGCCAACGGCGAGCGGCACCAGCAATACCGCCGCCAGTACGAGCAGTGCCAGTAGGGTGAGGACAACGATGGCCACAGCGATGCCGCGTGGAATGACAATGCTGAGCAACTTGACCGGAAATGAGAGGATCAGCGCGACCGCCATCCCCGTAACCAGCAGCTTTGGAAGGGTCGGGGCCAGCCAAAAGAGCAGACCGAGCATCAACGCCACGACCGCGATCAAGACGTTTCGCGTCCGTGGCGAGATGGGGATGTGGGTCAGTTCCGCGTGCATCTCCAGCCTTTCTCGGTACTGCGACCGGATTCTCGCGCCAATAAGGAGGCACGCCCGTTACTGTCGTCGCGCGATGTTGCCACGACGAATCGTACTCGTGTTAGAGGCCATGACCGAAATCGGAGCTGAATGTGTACTCGTCCTCGCTCCAGGGCTGACGCCATGCCTCCGTTGCAAAGCGCTCCAGGCGAAACGGATGCATATCCACCCAGGTCGGTCCCAGCCCGGGGTGGAGGATAAGCTCCGCCATCGCCTCCCCCACGGCTGGGCCTTTCTTGAAGCCGGCGCCGCTGAAGCCCGCCATGAGAAAGAGGCCGTCCGGACCAGCCGCGCCGATGATCGGGTGCGCATCAGGCGTCATGTCGTACAGCCCAGCATGACCATGGAGATAGACGGCGCCTTTCATCGCGGGGATCCGCCGGGCCATAGCGTCAATCGCATCCTGCCCATAGCCAAGATCATTACGCACCTCATACCCATCCGGATCGGCCGGGTCGTGCTGGTCACCGCCGCCGACACCAATGAGCGTGCGCCCCGGGGCCCAGGGCCGGGCGAATATGCCCGCTGCCGTATCGAGATAAACCATGTGCTCCGCGACATCCAGAGGGCGCTGCAGAATGGCGACCTGCACGCGCAAGGCCGCGATCGGAACCTCAACGCCGCTCCCGGCCAGCACGCGAGGTGTCCAGGGACCAGCGGCCACGACCACCGAATCCGCCAGGGTCACGCCATGCGCGGTCCGCACGCCCCGAACGCGGGATCCGGCAACTTCGATGCCGAGCACCGGCATGTTCTCACACATCACCGCGCCGGCATCGGCGGCCGCGCGCGCCATTCCGCGAGTGGCCGCGATGGCATCGACATAGCCACTGTCCGGCTCATAGGCGGCATGGGTGACATCATCCCAGCGGGCCTGGGGTTGGAGGAATTGCAACTCTTCTTGCGAGACGACGCGGGATGGAACGCCGAGGGCGTTCTGCATGGCCACGTTGCGACGCAACCGGGCGACGTTGGCTTCATGTCCCGGGGAGGTATCGACGGTGACGATCAGCCCGGCGGCGGTGTGCACAGGGTCGCCACCGACGATCTCGGACCAACTGGCAAACACCTGCCAACTTCGATGGGCCAGGATCGCCTCGGGACGATTCGAATAGTGGCGCCGCAGGAGCGCGCCCGTCTTGCCGCTGGCGCCGGCGGCGATCACCGAGCGCTCAAAGAGCGTGATACGGCCGGCGCCGCGGCGGGCGAGATGCCAGGCGAGGCTCGCTCCCATTATGCCGCCGCCGATAATGGCGACATCGGTCAACTGCTGCACATCGCCTGCCATGATCCGTCGCATCGAGAAGCCATCGTCCCCCGGAAGCTTCGCGCGGGAACCGGTATCGAGATCGCCCGCTCCTCCGCTGAAGCCTCGCCACCCCTGGCTATCTTGGCGAGCCCGTCATCCGCCTGACCCCGAGCCTGATTCTATCGCGGTCGCGGAGGCTCGCTGATCTCCAGGCGTTCCCGGTCCCAGCCCGCCAGATCGGCGCTCGTGGCGTAGCTGCTTTGCAGGAAGGCCATCAGCGCGGCGTCCGGGTCGTCCGCCGTGCGCACGGCCTCATAGGGAAGCAGAAACTCGCCCAACTCGCTGCTCCAGAAGGCTCCGGCGGGCTCGATCGCCGAGGCCTCGAAACCGTCCGGTTTCGGCGCCATGTAAGAGTAAAAGACCGCATCGTCGACCGGGCCGCCGCCAGTCCAGAACCCCGCGGCCCAGTTCTTTTCGTTTTCGGCGACGCGAAGGATGTATCCGCCTTTGGGCGGCGCGGTCGGCTCACCATTGTGCCGGGTCATGGCGAGGTCCAAGGCGCCCCAGAAGAAGTGCACAGGGCTCGCCTTTCCCACATACAAGGCGCGATGTTTCCACATCACCTGCGCTGTCGAGGTGACGATGCGCCACCAGCGGTCGACCAGATCAGTGTCGTAGCTGGCGTGAATGGTGTCTTCGGTGAAGGGAATCGGCTCGGCTACCTCCTGCGGCATGGGATTGATCTGGATGTCGACACCAAGCGCCTTCAGGCAAGCCATCGTCTCATCATAGAAGTTGGCAACGCTGCGCGGATAGAGGGGGATGAACTTTCGCCCGCCGCTGGCGCGGAGGATCAGGTTGTGGCTAGAAAAATCGAAATCGACTTGCAGGACGCCGCCCTTGAATGGGAGTGGCCCGGTGGTGAGTCCGCCTTCGGTCAGCTGCAACGCGGTGTGCCAGAGCTGATTCTGAAACGGCGCCAACTCGACTTTGAGCTTGCCGACGATCTGCGTCCAGAGATGCAAGGTATCGCGAGTATCCGACCACCGCGAAAAGGGCAATGGCGGCCATCGCTCCGCGTGGGTGGCAACGGCGCCTGGTAAAAGGAGCTGATTCTGGTCTTGCATGGGGAGCCTCGAAATTCTGCCGTCAGCACGAGAAACGGGAATCGTTGCGGAAACCGCGACGTGACGCATGGCATACTACATACGTAGGCGAAAGCGTCGTGAGCAGGATACGCTGGGCTCCGCGGATCCCATCCAGATACCAGGCGCTTGCCGACGTAGCTCAATTGGCAGAGCAGCTGTTTTGTAAACAGCAGGTTAGGAGTTCGAGTCTCCTCGTCGGCTCCCGGAAACCCACCTCGACGCGCCGGCAACCAGCCGACTCTTCGTTCGTCTTGCACCTCTGTTCTCGCCTGGCCCATTGAGCCCTGTCCCGCTGCGGAAGCTCCCAGGTTCGCGCCGCCATCATCGAACCATCACACATTCCTCGGGTTGCATGACCCGCGGGAGCGAGGTAATCAAGGCATTCACCTGACGCCCGTTCGGGACGTCGGCGCCTTGATGGCCGATGGCTGGAACGTACGAGGTGGACAGGTCAGGCCGCTAGGCTCCCGCGGCGAGTGTCTCGCCGCAGGTCACCCCGATGCGCAACTCGGTACCGAAGATGACCTCCCGCGGCATCTCGTTCGACGATGTCGGAGGGAGCCGGCGGAGGAGGAGCTCAACGGCGACCTTCCCCATTTCGTAACCGGGCTGCTCGACGACCGTCAGCCGAGGCCAGAACTTCGACGCCGGAAAGGGATCGTCGACCGCGGCGACGGCAACATCTTCCGGAATCCGGAACCCGAGGGTGACCAGCTCGTCCAGGACGCCACGCACGACCTTGGCATTCGCGGCAATGATGGCGTCGGGGCGCTCCGCGGCGGCCATCAACGCCTGTACCGCCGCCACGCCGCTGTCGGCCTTGTAGTTGCCGGCGATGACGAATTCCGCCGGCATCGTCAGGCCAGCCTCCCGCAGCACCGCCTGGTAGCCGCTCACCCGCTCGTGCCAGGTCAGCGTCTGAGGCAGACCTCCGACGATGGCGATGCGCCGCCGCCCGCGATCGAGGAGATGCCGGCAGAGGGCGGCCGTACCGCTGGCCGTATCGCACCTCACGACGTCCGCCGCGATCCCAGGCAGCGAGCGATCGAGGACGACAATGGGAAGTGACGCCGGCAGCGATGGAAAAGAGAATTCGGCTGGCCGAGGCGTTGGCACCAGAATGATGCCGTCGACGCGATGCTCGCCCATGATGCGCAGATACTCCATCTCGAGAGCCAGCTCGTCGTCCGAGTTCCCCAACACCAGCATCATGCCGGCCTTGCGGACGGCGTCTTCGACCCCGTGGGCCACGACGCTGAAGAACGGGTCGACCATGTCGGTGATGATCAAGGCGATCAGCCCGCTGCGCGATTGCTTCAAGCCACGCGCGACGGCGTTCGGTACGTAGCCCAGATCGCTGACCGCCTGCCGGACTCGATCGCGCGTCTCCTCACGCACGTTCGGGTGATTGCGAATCACCCGGGAGACGGTAATCGGACTGACGCCCGCGCGGCGGGCGACATCTTCGATGCTCGTCATCCCGGCCCTCCCTGTGAACGTCTTGACCGAATAGCAATAAAGGCAAATGGTTCTTGACGACGTTACCATTTCTTGATAGCGTCATTGACAACGTTGTCAATTGCCGTTCGGCTGGATTTCCTCTGTAGGGATCACTCGTTTCCCCCTCGGATGGGCAGAGAATTGCAGGAGCTGGAAGGGCGAGCGCCGGTGGGAGGAGGGCAGCACGAGTCAATTCGGTCGCGGATGATCGCAACCGTTGGGAACGGACGAAAAGGAGACCTGAGAATGAGCATGCTTCCAAGTGCCAACCGCCGTCAGATTCTCAAGGGCGCCCTTGGCACGGCGGGCGCCGTGGCTCTTGGCTCCCGGACCATGACCGCTGCGCGCGCGCAGTCCATCAAGCTGGTGAACGTGGAGCACGACTCCCGGCCCCTCGACAACGCCGCCTACCAGGCCGTCTACGAAGCGTTCCGCGAGCAGAATCCTGACATCGAAATTGAATTCCAGATCATCCCCTGGGAGCAGGCGCGGGCCAAGATGTTGACGCTCGGCCAGTCGAACAGCTTGCCCGATATGGGCCGCATGCAATGGCCCTCAGAGTACGCCGCGGCCGACATGGTGATAGCACTCGACGACATGGTCGATGAGGCGACGCTGGCCCGCTTCGACCCGATCATCATCGACCAGGCCTCGGCCATCGGGCTGGATGGAACGAAACATCTCTACGGCCTGCCCTGGTTTGCCGGCGCGGCTGCCATTCTGGTCAACAAGACGCATTTCGACGCGGCTGGCCTGGAGCTGAAAGACGAGTGGACCACCGATGAGTTCACGGCATACGCGAAAGCGCTGACGATTCCGGGGGAGCAATGGGGTGTTGCCCTGGACGCCGCGGGAGTTGGTGATCCCGTAGAAAACCTCCTGTTGGCGGTCTATGCCTACGGGGGCAGGTGGGTTGCCGGCGATCCGGTCAGCCCCGAACCGGAGTCGATCACCTTCAACAGCCCGGAGACAATCGCGGGCATCACCTGGTACTCGAGCCTCTTCTGGGACGGACTGGCGGTGCCAAGCGCACCCACGGACACATACAAGGAGCGCGACGCGAACTTCCAATCGGGTAAGGCCGCCATGGAATGGCAGGGTCCCTGGTCTCTCATCGAGATTCAGGAGAACTTCGAGAAGGCCGGTTTCGAACTCGCCTCCATGCCTCTGCCCAAGGGACCCGCGGGGAACCCCGACTGGTACGGCGGGGCGCCGACAGGCATCTATCGCGCGGCCGAGCAGCGAGACGTCGTGGAGCAGGCGTTCCAATGGATCAGTTTTCTCTCTAGCGACGAGGGGCAGAAACTCTACTGCAAGACGAACGGCATGATCCCGGCCTCGCTCGAAGCACAGAAAGACCCCTTCTGGTCGGAGAATAACCTGTACAAGGGGTACCTCACCGCCATGTCCAACGCCCAGGTCATGGCGCCAATCTGGGCGACGGGGTTTGTTGGCATCCTGGACGACATCGTTCCGCCGCTCTTCCAGGGGGTTCTGACGAAGCAGTTGACACCAGAAGACATGGCCGCCCAGGTTCAGGACGGATTGATCGCCGGGCTCCGCCAGAACGGAGTGGAGGTGCCCACAAGCTAGGCTCGGTGGGCTGCAACTTCGACGCCAGATGGCGGCTTCGTCGCAAGAGGGAGCCGCCAACTCCCGAAAGGCTGGACCGTGAGCAGCACCGTTTCGATGCGAACCGCCGATCCTCGTCCTGCTTCGGCCTTTCGCCATGTCAGGCGCGAACTCGTTAGGAACCGGCTGGCCTATCTCTTTCTTCTACCGGCGTTGCTCGTCCTGGCCTTCGTCAACCTCTTGCCGATGGTGCAAGGGGCAGCAATGAGCTTTCAGATCTACAACCTCTTTCGCCCCGGCAGCCGCCCATTCGTCGGACTCGATCAATACCGGGGGCTCGTCGCCGATCCGCTCTTCGCGAAGGCCTTCGTCAACACCTGGTACTACACGATCGGCTCCGTCGTGTGTCAGTTTGTCTTGGGGCTGACCGCCGCCGTCCTGCTCAATCAGAAGATCCGCTTTCAGGGCATCTTCCGCGGCATCGCGCTGATACCCTGGGTGGTTCCCGGTGCTCTCGCGGCGATGATGTTCGGCTTGCTGTTTACCAGCGCCGGCTTGGTCAACTCCATCCTGAACGCCATCGGCTTCTCGCGGCTCGGCCTCATCGGGCCTGATCATGCCTGGCTCTCTGACACCAGCACCGCGATGCCGACGATCATCATCACGAACATGTGGAAGGGCTTCCCCTTCTTCGCGGTGATGTTCCTGGCCGCGATGCAGACCATCCCCAGCGATCTCTACGAGGCGGCCAAAATCGACGGCGCCTCACCTGTACGCTCGTTCTTCGACATCACGCTGCCGAGCATTCGTCCGACATTGCTGATTACCAGCCTGCTCGGAATTCTTTGGACGTTCAACTCCATCGACCTCATCTACATCCTGACCTCCGGCGGCCCGTTCTACGCCACGCTGACCCTCCCCATGTGGGCCTATCAGCAGGCGTTCGGCCGGGGGTTCGTTGGTGTCGCTTCGGCGCTGGCGGTGATCATCCTGGGTCTCATGGCTGCCGTGGCCTTGATCTACCTGGCGATTTACCAGCGCACTATCCGGCAGGATTAAGGAGGGAGTGGTGGCCGCGATCAGAACGCAGTCGCTGGCACAAGCCAAGCCCACCGTACAGGTTCGGGCACCGCGATTCCGGTTTTCTTGGCAGCAGGCCCTCACCTACGCCCTCCTCGCCCTGCTCGTCGCGTTAGTCCTCGTCCCCTTTCTTTGGATGTTGGTCGGCTCGTTCCGCCCAAACTACGAGCACATGCAGCGACAGGGC
Source organism: Thermomicrobiales bacterium (assembly GCA_038246475.1). Classification (GTDB taxonomy): domain Bacteria; phylum Chloroflexota; class Chloroflexia; order Thermomicrobiales; family UBA6265; genus JACCXM01. The sequence goes on from JBBRVX010000096.1 coordinate 12,178, forward strand.
TCAAGCCTCTGGATCGAGCATCCAACCTTCGAGAACTACCAACGTCTCTTCGCCGAATACGACTTTGCCCGCTACTTTCTGAACAGCACCTTCGTCGCGCTCGTCACGGCGACGTTCGCCACCTCGGTCTCGGCATTCGCCGGCTATTCTTTGGCCCGATTTCGCTTTCCAGGGCATGGGCTGGTCGGGTTTCTGATTCTGACGACCCAAATGCTGCCCACGGTGGCGATCATCATTCCGCTCTTTCTCTGGTTCAAGCGGTTCATGTTGATCGATACGTACTGGGCACTCCTCATCGCCTACAACGCCTTCGCCATCCCCTTCTGCACCTGGATGCTGCGGGGCTTCTTTTCGAGCATTCCACCCGAGCTGGAAGAGGCCGCCCAGGTCGACGGCGCGAGCCAACTCGGCGCCTTCCTGAAGATCGTCCTCCCGCTCAGCGCGCCCGGCCTGCTGGCCACGGCGATCTTCTCGTTCATCCTGGCCTGGCAGGAATTTCTCTTCGCCGTAACGTTCACTAGCCGGGCCGATTTGCGCACGTTGACGGTCGGCATCGCGTCGATGCGCGGCAAGGACGTCATCGACTGGGGGCTGCTCAACGCGGGCGTGGTGGTCACCACGATCCCTCTGGCCATCCTCTTCGTCCTGGTGCAGCGCTACCTGGTGCAAGGGTTGACCGCGGGCGCGATAAAAGGGTGAAAAGGCTGGCCGGTTGGTCCGAATCACTTGGGTAGGGGCGTGCAGTCTTCAGAAATGGGGGAGTCCATCGGATGAGAGGCGTTCTGTTTCCCGGCGATCGCACGGTGACGTTGGCGGAGATCGCCGACCCGATCCCGGGACCCGGTGAAGCCGTCGTCGCCATGCGCGCCGCGGGAATCTGCGGCAGCGATCTGCACGGTTACCGCGCGTCGCGAGAGGCGCGGGAGGCCAGCGGGGCCGCCGGGATCGTTCCTGGTCACGAGCCGAGCGGCGTCGTGCAGGCGGTCGGCGAGGGGGTCGTCACGGTCCGACCCGGCGATCGCGTGGCCGTCTATCACTATCGCGGCTGTGGGCATTGCGCCGATTGCCGGGGCGGGCGAATCATGTGGTGCGCCGACCGCAAAGGGTACGGTGGGCCGATCCACGGCTCGGATGCCGATCTGCTGCTCACCGATGCCCGCAACTGCCTGCCGCTGCCGGACGACGTTTCATTCACCACCGGCGCCCTCCTGATGTGCGTCGGCGGGACCGCCTACGAGGTAATGCGCAAGCTGGAGGCCTCCGGACGAAGCCAGATCGCCATCTTCGGCCTCGGTCCGGTGGGCCTCACGGCCATGCTCGTGGCGCGGGCCATGGGCGCTCGGGTCATCGGCGTCGACATCAGCCCCGAGCGACTGTCGCTGGCCAGCCACCTTGGCGCGGATGCGGTGGTCGATGCCGCCAACGAAGAGACGGTCGCCGCGATTCGCCGGTGGTCCGGCGGCGACGGGGTCAATGCCTCGTTTGAAACGTCCGGCAGCGGCGCGGCACAGATCGGCGCGGTCGAGGTCACGGGGCGCAACGGCAAGATCGCTTTCGTGGGATTCGGGGAAACCCAACCCACCCTGACTCCATCGCAGTTCATCGAAAAGCAGTTGACCCTCTTCGGATCGTTCGTCTTCCCGATCGACCGCTACGAAGAAATGCTCGGCTTCATGCAACGGCGCCAGGTGCCGATCGAGGCCACCGTCACCCGTTACGCCACGCTCGACGACGCGGCCGAGGTCTTTCCGGCGTTCGATCGGGGCGAGACGGGGAAGGTAGTCTTCACCTGGAACGGTGTCGAAGGCCGAGGGACCGCAACGGGCCGGTAGCCCACGGCGATGCGGTTCGTGTGACAATCCCGGCGGATTGTCCGCGCAGTGTGAATGACGAGGAGATTCTCCGCGTGGCAAAATCGATGATGCAGGCCCCCCTCCTCCCTCCGCCGTGGGACGACGGCGGCCCCGGGCCCCGCATTCGCGACGTGCGGGTCATTCTCACTGCCCCGGACGGTATTCGGCTGGTGGTGGTGAAGATCGAGACCGATGAGCCGGGCCTCTTTGGGCTTGGCTGCGCAACGTTTACCCAGCGGCCGTTGGCCGTGGTCACTGCCATCGAGGAGTATCTGAAGCCCCAGCTCATCGGGCGCTCGCCGCACGATATCGAAGACATCTGGTCGATGCTGGCGGTCAGCTCCTACTGGCGCAGCGGCCCGGTGCTGAACAACGCTATGTCGGGCGTCGATATGGCGCTGTGGGACATCAAGGGCAAACTGGCTGGGATGCCACTCTACGACCTGCTGGGAGGGCGCTGTCGCGTCGCTGCCCCGCTCTACGTGCACGCCTCCGGGCGGGATGGGCAGGAAGTCGAAGATGACGCCCGCCGCTTCATGGCGGATGGGTTTCGTTACATCCGCTGCCAGATCGCGGTGCCGGGCGCGGCCACCTATGGCGTCGCTCAGGCGCTCGACAGCGACGAGCCGCACCCGTATCACCTGCGGCTGAAGCAGGAGGCCTGGGATCCTTCTGCCTACGTCCGCATCGTGCCGAAGCTCTTTGAGCATATTCGCGCGACGCTCGGCGACGAGGTTGAGCTGCTGCACGACATCCACGAGCGAGTGCCGCCAATCCAGGCGATCGGTCTGGCGAAAGCGCTGGAGCCGTACCGCCTCTTCTTTCTGGAGGATCCCTTTGCGCCGGAAGACAACGGCTACTTCCCGCTTCTACGGCAGCAGAGCGCGATCCCAATCGCCATGGGCGAACTCTTTGTCAACGTGAATGAGTATCTGCCGTTGATCCAGAATCGCCAGATCGATTTCATCCGCGTCCACCTCTCGGATATCGGGGGGATTACCCCCGCGCGGAAGCTCGCCGCGCTCTGCGAGTACTTCGGCGTGCGCACGGCCTGGCACGGGCCCGGCGATGTCTCTCCAGTCGGGCACGCGGCGAACCTGCACCTCGACCTGGCGGTGCCCAACTTCGGCATTCAGGAGGGGCACCTCTTCCCCGAGCGGACGCGAGAGGTCTTCCCCGGCACGCCGGAGATACGCGACGGCATGCTCTGGGCCAACGATCGCCCCGGACTTGGCATCGATATCGACGAGGAAGCCACGGCCCGCTATCCCTTCCCGGAGCATCCCCTGAACGGCGCCTGGCCTCCGGTGCGGCTGGCCGACGGCACGGTGCAACGGCCATGAGCGACGCATTTTCTCTGCAGATGGCAGAAGTTCTGCCCCCGTTCCCCACCGTCACTTGGGATCTGGCCAAACAGGCGGGCGTCACGCACGCCGTCTCCAAGGTTCCCCCGGAGAGCAGCGACGGCGCCGGCTGGGACTTTCTGCCGCTGCTGCGCATGCAGCAGCGCTTCGCCGCCGCGGGGATCACCCTGGCGGTGATCGAAACTGGATTCCCTTGGCTCCATCTCGGCAAGTTGGGCTTGCCCGGACGCGACGAGGAGATCGCCCGTTGCCAAACCCTCATCCGTAACCTCGGCGCGATCGGCGTGCCGACGATCTGCTGGAACTTCATGGCCGTCTTCAACTGGACGCGGACATCGACCTCGATTCCGACGCGGGGCGGCGCGCTGGTAACCGGCTACGACCACGCGTTGATGGCCGGCGCGCCGCCCACCGATGCCGGCATCGTGACCGAGGAGCAGCTCTGGTCGAGCTTGAAGTACGTGATGGAGGCGATCGTGCCAACGGCGGAAGAGGCCGGGGTGACACTCGCCCTGCACCCGGACGATCCACCCATCTCGCCGATTCGCGGTGTCGGGCGCATCCTCACCAGCCCGGACGCCATGATGCGGGCCATCGACCTCGTGCCGAGCCCGCGGAACATTCTCACCTTCTGCCAGGGCTCGTTCGCCACCATGGGCGCTGACATTCCGACGGAGATCCGCCGCTTCGGCGAGCGGGGCGCCATCGGCTTCGTCCACTTTCGCGACGTGCGGGGTACGCCGGAGCGCTTTGAAGAGACGTTCCACGACGATGGTCAGACGGATATGTACGAGGCTATGCGAACATATCGGGACATCGGGTTCCGCGGCGTCGTGCGCCCCGATCACGTCCCGACCATGGCTGGCGAGGCGAACGACACGCCTGGCTACCAGATCCTGGGCCGTCTCTTTGCCCTCGGCTACATCAAGGGCCTCACCGAGGCCGTGGCCAAGGTGCAGAGGAGCCCTGCCAACGAGGGCGCAGAATGAGACCGTCCGCACGATCGGTGATCTTTCCTACGCCTGAACGGCCGCCGGCCTAGCTGAGCGCAAGGAGTGTCCGCGATGATCTTCAATTCCCCGGACCGGGTGACGGCGCTGACGCCGGGTGAGGGCCTTGAGCGCCTGGCAGACGGCCGGCCACGCGTTCCGGACGACATCATCGAGCGGATGCGGCTGGTCACCAACGACGAAGCCTGGGGCGTAGTCGAGCGCGGCCACAACTATCACTTCCAGTTCGAGGGGAACTGGGTCAACCTGCACCCCGATCGGGTGCTGGTGGGACGCGCGGTGACGGTGCGCATGGTTCCGTTGCGGCCTGACTTTCAGGGTGTCGTGGAGGCCGAAGGCGCCAGAGATGGCCGAGCCGGGGGACAAAATACCTGGATTATCGACACCCTGCTGCCGGGCGATGTGCTGGTGGTCGACCTCTTTGGCAAGATCGAGGATGGCACCTTCATTGGAGACAACCTGGGCACGGCGATCAAGGCCCGCGCCGGCACCGGCCTGGTCGTCGATGGCGGCATTCGCGACCTGGCGCGGGTGCGCGAGCTGGAGGGGTTCAACGTCTTCTGCCGGGGCGTCCACCCCTCGGCGATCCTTGATGTCACGGTGGCCGAGGTGAATGGCCCGATCCGAATCGGCAACGCCACCGTCCTGCCCGGCGACGTGGTGCTCGGCACGCGGGAAGGGGTCAGCTTCATCCCGCCGCATCTGGCCGAACCCGTGGTGACGCGTTCTGAGGATGTGCGCCAGCGCGATGTCTTCGGCAAGGGGCGCATCGCCGAGGGAATGTACACATCGGGCCAGATCGATGTCTCGGAGTGGGCGACAGAGATCGAGGCCGATTTTCTACAGTGGGTAAAGGCGCGAGGCTGAGTTCTGCACCGGGAGCGTCCGCGGCAGATGAGTCCGGGCGAGGCAGGCCTCGCCCCTACAGGCGGCATCGCGCTTTGGCATGGTCCCATGATGGCGCGACGTGAGCGAGGAGGAGTGAGATGGCAACCACCGTCACATCAACAGCACTCGAACGGATGATTGAAGAGTTGGGATTGCCCGATCAAGCGATTCAGGCGGACGAGCTGCCCTGGGTGCCGCAAGGCGAGAACGTCTGGTTCAAACCATTGCGCTTCGACCTGGCCAACGGACGCTGGGTGAACCTGCTCAAGGTCACCAAGCAGGGAAAGGTGAACCGGCACCGCCACAGCGGCGGGCAGGTGCTCGGCTTCATCATTTCCGGATCCTGGCACTACCTGGAGCGGGATTGGGTGGGCCGGCCGGGAACCTTCGTTTACGAGCCGCCGGGCGATATCCACACCCTCGTCGTCGATGGCGCGGAGGAGATGCAGACCCTCTTCATGCTGGAAGGGGTGATTCAGTATCTCGACGACGACGACAACGTGATCTCCCAGGACGACGTCTTTACCAAGATGGAGCGGTATCTGTCGTTCTGCGAGCGCGAGGGCATCCCGGCGCGGGACCTCCGTTTTTGAGCGACGAGGCGTCACAACGCGAGCGCTCGAACCGTGACGCCGTCCCGGCCGGCCTTTTTCGGCTCGATGGGCAGACCGCCCTCGTGACCGGCGGCGCCCGCGGGTTGGGGCGAGCGATGGCCACGGCCCTGGCCGGAGCCGGGGCGGATGTGGCGATCGTCGATCTGCTGCCGGCTCATGAGACGGTGGCGGCGGTCGAGACGCTCGGCCGCCGCGGGCATGCCATCAGCAGCGACCTCGCCACTTTCGACCCGAGCGCGGCGGCCACGCTCATCGACGAGGTCGCGGCAGCGCTGGCATTGCCCTCGATCCTCGTCAACAACGCAGGGATCATTCGGCGCGCGGCCGCGGTCGATCATGGCTGGGCCGAGTGGCAGGAGACGATGGCCATCGACCTGTCGGCGGCGTTCCTGCTCTGCCAGGCGTTCGCCCGGCCACGACTAGAGGCTGGTTTGCCGGGCAAGATCGTCAACGTGGCCTCGATGCTCTCCTTTCAAGGCGGTTTTCGTGTGCCGGCCTATGCCGCGGCGAAGAGCGGCATCGCCGGGCTGACACGCGCCCTGGCCAACGAGTGGGCCGGCCAGGGGATCAATGTGAACGCCATCGCCCCCGGCTACATGGCGACCGAACTGACATCGCTTCTGCGCGCCGATCCCGAGCG
>JBBRVX010000097.1:0-18508 GCA_038246475.1 Thermomicrobiales bacterium
GGCCAGACGAGATGTCCAATCTGATAGCCGGACAACGCTCGTACTGAGTACGCCCAGGGTCTGGCCGCGGAGATCAAAGGTGGGGGCAGCGCTGGCCGGGTCAGTGCTGATCCTTCTTGCCTCTTGCACAAATCAGCAAGCAACGCCGACTCTGGCGCCCGCCCCAACGCTGCCCGTGATTACGGCAACCGCTGGCCCCCCACCTGTTCCTACCCCCGGCAAACAACAGGTGTACATCATTCGGGAAGGAGACACGCTTTCGGCAATTGCCGCCCGTTTCGGTGTCGACGAGGAAGCGGTGGTGAATGCAAATCCTGGCACCGAGCCCGACACCCTGTTCGTTGGCCAAGAGCTGATCATTCCTCCTGCCCAGCCATGAGGGGGACCAGGAGGCAGAAAATGCCCAGAATTTGGGACTTGACCGACCCCAGGGGTCGTGGTACGTTTCATCCATCGCTGAAAGCGATACCAACTCCAAGTCCGTAGAGGGTAAAGGAGGTGATGCCCATGAGTAGTCACGGTACAGAGGGCATCACGGTGGAGATCGGTAGCCGCTAGGGCACGACCGCCGTGGTGTCACTGTGAACTGAGGGCCGGACAATGTCCGGCCCTCGTTTTTTATCACTGAAACCAGGTTGGGCTATCCCGGCCGCAAAGATGGAGTCCGCTAGGACTCGTCCTCGTTTGCTTCGGCGCCGGCAGGCGCTGCCGAAGCTTCTGCAGGCGTTTCTGCCTCTTCCTCCGGGATCTGATACACCGCTTCCATGTGAGCGACGATCTCGTCCCCGTCGGTGATGGCCGTCACACCTTCGGGCATGATCAGGTCAGTGACGCGAATTGAGTCGCCCGGGTGCTCCAATCCTGAAACATCGACGTCGATCTGGGAAGGGATCCGCGCGGGCAGCGCCTCGACTTCTATCTCGGACCGCTCTTCAGCGAGAATAGCCTCCGTCGTGATGACGGGCTTGTGGAACACGAGCTGCACCATGGAGCGCACGGGTTTGCGCAGATTCGGCGCGAAGAAATCAATGTGCAGGGGATCACGACGAGCGGGATCAACCTGAACTTCGCGGATGAACACCGATTCCATCCCATCCTCCCAGCGAAGATCGAAGAGGGAGGAATGCCCGTGCGCCTGATAGAACTTCATGAAATCCCGTCGCTCTACGGTCACCGGAACGGTCTCAGCGACAACCGGGCCGTAGACGATGCCGGGGATCAGTCCATCTCGCCGCAACCGGGCAACTTTCTTGCCAAGCACAGTCCGTCGCTGTGCCGAAAACTCATGATTTGCCATCACCCATACCTGCTCGTGAAATCCGATCACCCGCTGAGCCCATTGGGTCACGGAACAAAAAAAGTGCGCGTCCGCCAGAGCAAACCTGGCATTCCAGCGCGGTCGTTGATGCTACCACATCTGAAGTTTTTCTCGATCATGACTTGACGCTGGACAGTGCGAATCCTACCATCAGCCGAACTTCCGATTACGAAACAACTCGGTGACATATAACTGCCATGCACGCTCGCGTTTTCTGCGACCATTCGTCCGAACTTCGGCGGCGGACCGCTCGATTGCCGCGTGACGCCCGCGGTTACCGCGGGGATGCCAATACAGCCGCCGTTCGTACGCAACGCCGTTGACAAGGAGGTCGCCGGTTGGGACGATACCTCATTCGCCGCACCATCATTTCGTTCTTCACGCTCATCGCCATCAGTATGGTGGTGTATTCGATCCTGGCCATCGCCCCTGGAGACCCACTCTCCGGGTTCGCGAATAATCCCAACGTTCCGCCTGAACTGCGCGAGCGCATCCGCAAGACGATGGGACTTGATGATCCGATCCCCATTCAGTATGCAAAATGGGCGACCGCGTATGTGCAGGGGGATTGGCAGCAGTCGTATTCCGCGAAGATCCCTGTCCGCGACTACGTTATGTCACGCCTACCAACCACCCTCAAGATTTCGGGGACCGCATTTCTGCTGAGCATCCTGATCGCAATCCCGATCGGCGTGATTTCGGCGATCAAACAGTATTCAACCTTCGATCAAGTGGCTACGACGTTTGCTTTTCTTGGATTCAGTATTCCGACCTTCTTTTCGGGCATCCTGCTTATTCTCGTGTTCAGCGTCTTCTTTGGCTGGCTGCCCTTCGTCTATGACTCTGAGATCACGGGATTCTGGCCAGGCGTCAAGCAGTCGATCATGCCGATCGCGGTGCTTGGACTTGCTGGAGCCGCGCAATTGATGCGCTTCGTGCGCGCCTCGATGCTGGAAACGATCAGTCAGGATTACGTGCGCACCGCGCGCGCCAAGGGATTGCGCGAGCAGTCGGTAGTGGTTCTGCATGCGATGCGAAATGCGCTCATTCCCGTGGTAACCGTTCTTGCCCTGCAGGTCCCGGAGATCTTTGGCGGAGCCATCATCACCGAGCAGATCTTCCGTGTTCCGGGTATTGGACGCGCCCTCATTGACGGCATCTACAGCAAAGATGTCCCGGTCGTGATGGCAATCACCTTTGGCATTGCCATTCTCGTCGTGGTTTTCAACGTCATCGCCGATGTCTTGTACGCCACCCTCGATCCTCGCATTCGCTACTCGTAAATCGATCGCGCGGGAGCACTGGACATGCGCTTACCCCAACCAAGCCGGCGTCCCGGCCAAGCCGCGGTCATCGAGAACACGACGCGTCGCCGTGCGCGGAACGGAGACCGGAAATGATGCAAGGCCTTGACCTCGCGATCACAGAAGCATCGACCACTATCACACGACCGCCTTCCAATCGGGAAACCGTGCCGGTCCGGGACGATGATCGCGCCAGCCTGCCTGTTGACGATATCCGGGTCAAGAAACAGCGATCACTCTGGGGGAATGCGTGGGGTCAGTTTCGCCGGCACAAGCTGGCGATGGCCGGCCTGGTTCTCTTCATCTTCATGTTGCTGGCGACGTTTATCGGGTCCCCGCTCTATCCGCAAAAGATCGACGTGATCGACTTTTCCGTAACCGGGACTGATTTGACCTTGCAGCATCCTTTTGGCGCCGATTCGCTGGGACGTGATCTCCTGGCTCGCATTCTGTGGGGCGGCCGTATCTCCCTGGCGGTCGGCATCGTCGCCGCGCTCCTCGCGATAATCGTCGGCACGACCATCGGCGCCGTCGCTGGATTTTTCGGCGGCTTGAGCGACACCCTCCTGATGCGATTTACTGATCTGTTCATATCGTTGCCGCAGGTGCCCCTCCTGCTGGTCATCAGCTTTCTGTACAAACAATGGTTCTATGACTTCTTTCAGGAAAAAACAGGCAGCGGGGTCATGGGGATTTTCGTCCTCATCGTCGCGGTCATCGGTCTTCTCAACTGGATGCCGACAGCCCGACTGGTGCGAGCAAGCTTTCTGGCGATGAAGGAGAAGGAGTTCATCGAAGCGGCGGAATCGATTGGCGCCACCCGCGGGTCGCAAATGTTCCGCCATATTCTCCCGAACGTCCTGAGCCCGATCATCGTTGCCGCGACGCTCGGCGTAGGCGCGGCGATCATCACCGAATCCGCGCTCTCTTTCCTCGGGCTCGGGTTTCCATCCGACGTGCCAACATGGGGAAGCATGCTTTACGACGCCAAGGACCGTTTTGAAATCGCCCCCCACGAGGCAATTTTCCCCGGCGTGATGATCTTCCTCACCGTGCTCTCAATCAACTACATCGGAGATGGGCTGCGAGACGCGCTCGATCCCCGCAAAACCCTGTGAACCAGAGCACCCTGGCGACCAAACGGAATCTCGCCTTCTCCTGGAAGGATCACAGCAGATTCGTCGAGGTGGCGCCCGTTAGCAGCGGATGGTTAACGCTCTGGGGTCGCTATCACGATATGGGCCGCGGTCGCGAACTCGTTGGGAATCAAATCTATCTTGATCTCCGTGGCGTGCGCCGGCGACTGGCGGATGCGGTCTTTGAACTGACGCATGACCAGGCGCTTGTGGCCGAGGCCATCGTCCTTTTCGATCGCGCCGCACTCACTGAGCGGAGATTCCCCACCCAGTAAGCGCGCCGTTCCAACCGGTTTCCCGATCCATCGTGAACATGGTCCCTACCTGGTCCGAACGCCGATTTGCCGTGGCATGGGAAAATCATGCCGATCTTGTCGCTGAGAACGAAACGGTGCGGGGGACGTGCGGCGCGGAAATGAAGTTCGTCATCATCGGCCCTGGGGCAATCGGCTCCCTGTTCGCCGCCGCGCTGGCCCGAAGTGGACACCACGTCACGCTCCTGGGGCGCCATTCTCCACATCTTGAGGCGATCGTTGCCAGTGGACTGTATCTCATCGCGCGCGATGGCTCCCGCGACCTCATCCGCATGGCGGCGTCTTCCGAACCTTCAGTCGTGGCCAGCGCGGAGGCATTGGTCGTTCTGGTGAAGACGGTCGATACTGCCGGGGCGATAACGAGTGTGTCCCCTTTCGTTCGCCACGGAACCACGGTGCTCACCCTCCAGAATGGCCTCGGAAACGCCGCCCTTATCCGCGAGCTCCTTTACGAGCACGCGCGTGTTCTCCCTGGCGTTACATCCCAAGCTGCTATGCGTCGCGAGCCTGGCGTGGTCGCTCATACTGGCGAGGGCCCGACGCTCATCGGGTATGACGTCGAGATCGATGCCGCCAGGGCAAGCGACCTCGCCGCGACGTTTTCAGCCGCCGGCCTCGCGGCCGCGGCGGTTCCGGACATCGATCGCTGGATATGGCGGAAAGTGGCCGTTAATGCCGCGATCAACGGTCTCACGGCGTTGGGAGGGCGCCCAAACGGGGCCATTGCCCAGGATCCTGATCTTCTCGATGCCGCCGAGACCATTGCTGAGGAAGCAGCCGCAATCGCCCGGGCGAACGGCATCGAGCTTGGCGGCATGCGCCGCCAGGTCCTTGAAACCGCCATCGCCACGGCAGAGAATCGTTCCTCCATGCTGCAAGACCTGGAGTCTGGTCGGCCAACGGAAGTGGAATCCATCCACGGGGCGATCATCGAGGCCGCCAGCCAGGTGGGCCTCGATACCCCCGCAATTTCCGTGGTAGCGGCTCTCCTGCGCGCCAGGGAGCGAAACATTCGTGATGAGGAGGAATACCATGCCGAAGGCGAAAAGCGAGCGCGTGAAACTCACCGCGGTTGACATCCGGGAGAGAAAAGCCGGACCGAAACTTACGATGCTTTCGCTTTATGACTTTCCCTTCGCCCGTCTCGCGGAAGAATCGGGGCTCGACATTATTCTGGTCGGTGATTCGTTGGGAATGGTCGTGCATGGATACGACTCAACGGTGCCGGTGACCCTGGACGACATCATCTATCATGCCCGGGCCGTCAAGCGCGGGGCGCCGAAAACGCACATCGTCGCCGACATGCCTTTTCTCACGTACCACATTGACATCGCAAGAACGGTCGAGAATGCTGGGCGGCTCCTGCAAGATGGCGGCGCAGATTCGGTCAAGCTCGAAGGGGGCCGGGAAGTCGCGGAGCAGGTTGCGGCTCTTGTGCGAGCCGGCATTTCGGTGATGGGACATATTGGGCTGACCCCTCAGTCGGCTGGCGCCCTGGGGGGATTCAAGGTGCAGGGTCGTGATGCCACTTCGGCGCGAAAGATCCTCGATGACGCAAGGGCCATCGCCGACGCTGGCGCTTTCGCCATAGTGCTTGAGGTGATTCCGTCGGAGCTTGGCGAAATGATTACCAGGAACGTTGACATTCCCACCATCGGCATCGGAGCCGGGCCTTTCTGCGACGGTCAAGTGCTAGTCGGCCACGACATGCTCGGCCTGCAGGAAAGGATTATTGGCCGCTTCGCCAAGATGTACGTGGATGCCGGCGCCGAGATCCGCGAAGCGTTTACCGCCTACATCCGCGAAGTCCAGGATGGCGCGTTCCCCGACGACGAACATTCCTACGCCATGTCAGAAGCCGCGCTCAAGCAACTTCGCGAACCCGGCAGCGCTGGATGACGCATGGCATGCTGACAACGCGAGAGGCATTGCGCGAAGCTCTGGTAGACGTTCAACCCGGATTCGTGCCAACCATGGGTGCGCTGCATCATGGTCACCTCTCCCTGATCGCGCGATCCGCCAGTGACAACGAGCAGACGGTCGTCAGCATCTTCGTCAATCCCCTGCAGTTTGGCGACACGGCAGACCTCGACCAGTATCCACGCAACCTGGAGCGTGACCTGGCGATGGCCAGGGACGCGGGAGCCACGCTGTTTTTCACGCCATCCGCGGATGCGATGTACCCGCCTGACTTTGACACATCGGTCGACGCCGGCAGGCTTGCTCAGCGGTGGGAAGCGACCTCTCGGCCCGGGCACTTGCGCGGCGTGGCCACGGTGGTGACGATTCTGCTGAATTTGGTGCGGCCAGCCCGCGCGTATTTTGGAGAAAAGGACTATCAACAGCTGCAGGTGATTCGCCGGCTGCACCAGGATTTAGCACTGCCAGGAATGATTGTTGGATGTCCTACCGTTCGCGATGGGGACGGCCTGGCCCTGTCATCTCGCAACGCCCGTCTCTCACCAGAGGATCGCCGGCGGTCCCTGGCCATTCCGCGGGCGATGGAGGCTGTTGGCATGGCGGTACGGGGAGGAGAGCGGAATGTCGCTCGGCTCGAGGCGACGGGACGCGAACTGCTCGCGGGACGCGGCGTGACGATCGACTATTTCGCGATCGTCGACAGTCGAACGCTGGAACCGTTGCAGAGCCTCACAGGCGAGGCCCGGCTGATCCTAGCCGTGGAGATTGGCGGCATCCGTCTGATCGACAATACTCCATTGACGATGAAGTCTTGAACGGCCAACAGATCACGGCACGTCCCAGGAGCCGCCGGCATGCCGCTTGTCATTGATATCGCCGTCGCCAAGACAAACAAGTACGCCTCCCGGGAAAGCGGCGACACCGTCGAGATCGTGGAGCGACCCGGTGGTGGGTTATCCGTGATCATGGCCGACGGACAGGGTTCTGGCCGGGCCGCGAAGACGCTGAGCATGCTGGTCACGGCGAAAGTTTCAGCCCTTATCAAAGAGGGGGTGCGTGATGGCGCGTGCGCGCGCGCCGCCAACGACTTTCTCTTCGCGATGCGGAATGGTCAGGTGTCAGCAACCCTCGACATTCTCTCCGTCGACCTCAAGACGCAAACCGTCGTCATCACCCGAAACGGTGACACCGCGAGCATCGTCCAGAATAATGGAGTCTCTGAAATGACTCGTGGCGCAGAGCGACCGCTCGGTCTCCATGCCAGGACCCGCCCCTGGACCATGGAAATGCCGATTTGCTCCTGCGTGCGAGTAGTTGTGGCGAGCGATGGCGTCATTAATGCTGGGATGCGTGGTGGGCTCCCCGCGTTTGACCTCGCTCAGTTGCTCGATGCGGCGGGACCGGAGACCTCCGCCTCTACACTCGCGGACCTTGTTCTTGGCAAAGCGATTGAACGCGACGACCAGAAGGCGCGCGACGATATGAGCGTAGTGGCCCTGACACTTCGGGAACATACTGAATCAATTCTGATTCGCCGCATGCGCGCCGAGGCGCCCTTGCCATGACGCCCGGTGTTCGATGACCGCGTCACGATCGGAAGCGGATCGAGACCGACCGTGGTCTGACCCTCGCCGGATCGTCGTGGTCGGTCCGTGCGCTTCCGGCAAGAGCACCCTCGTGGCGGCGCTGCGCGAACGCGGGTTCGACGCGCGGGTATCGGGCCAGGAGCATAGCGACATACCACACCTCTGGAGTCGGATGGAGCCCGACATTCTCATCGCTCTTGAAGTCGATATGAGCGGAATCCGCCATCGGCGCGGGGAGAACTGGCCATCATGGCTCCATGAGGTGCAGACGAACCGGTTGACGGCGGCGGTCGCGTCAGCCGATCTGCTCGTTGACACGACGCATCTTGACCCTACCTCGATGATCGACGTGGTGCTGAGATATTTGATTGATTCGCAACCCTGCTGAGCGTCAGTTGGTAGAAAATGGAGACCCGGTGTGCGGAGATGCCGCGCCGCCGATGCCGGTCACCTCCAACAGCCTTCGCTCGCGCCGAAGGACCTCATGCAATCGCTGCAGGAGATCCATTGGCGATTCGATCTCCAGCAGCCGCTGTCGCTGTATCGAATCAAACGGCATGATCGCGGCAATGGTGTACGCCGCCGCCACGGCATCGTCTGGCAGGTCCACCTGCTCGGCTCGCACGCCGGCGATCCGCTGGAGAACCTCAAGGTACGAAATGAACGCTCGACTCACCTGAGCGTAAAGGGTATCAAGATCGTTCCGATCGTTGCCATAGACGCTGTTTGCGGCCATCCATTCAATCGTGCCAGTCATAAAGCCATGGTCCCAGTGTCCGCTCATCACTTTGAATCGACGGCCACCGCGCACCGCGAGATCGTATCGTCCGTCGCTGTAACGGGCGACATCAATCAGAGAGGCGGCGGTGCCGACCGTGTGAATTTCAGGCTCGTCCCCGACTTCACGGCCGAGGCGCGTGAGGACGACACCGAACATCGGATCTTCGTTCAGGCGTACGCCAACCAGATTTCGATAGCGTTGCTCGAAAATATGGAGAGGCAAGACCATGCCGGGGAACAGCACGGTTCCCAATGGAAACAACGGTAACTCTACGGTCATCACCTTCTTCACAACAGGGTCCCTTCGCTCTGGAGAAGGGTGGTGTGTGGCGCTGAAGGTGTCAAATCGAACCGCTACGCTGGCGGCTCGTGGCGCCTGTTTCATTCCGGTATTTGGTCTTGGCGTCACCTCGACACTATCATCGCCTGCATGAACACGACACGATTCGCTGGCCGGCGATTCCGCCCGTTCGCTTTGCTTTTGTCAATCGTCCTTATGTCTGGCATCCTTCTGCCGGGTCCACTTCGCATCGAGCACGCGGCGTTCGCCGCGCAAGCGACACCCGTCGCCAGCGGTGGGCTGGTCATTGAGGCCACCGAGCGGGCGAAAACGTCCAGCCCTGCCGGCGCGCAGGACTTGCGTCTGGCCGGAACCATCATCGATCCCACGCCGCTGGATCCGGCATTCGCGCGAGATGTGAACTCCGCATTCATGACCCGGCAAGTGTTCAGGGGCCTGACCCGATTCGACGAAAACCTGGAGCCCGTCCCTGAGCTGGCCGAACGGATCGAAATTAGCGCGGACGGACTCACCTACCGGTTTACCCTCGCTGAAGGCGCTCGCTTTGCCGACGGTAAGCCAATTACTGCCCAAGATGTGATCTATTCACTCACCCGCGCGATCGATCCGCGGACGGCCGCGGAGGCCGGCGCCGCACTCGCGGGCCCATCCTACCTGAACGATATCGCCGGGGCCGACGCCATGATCCGAGGCGACGCGGAGGCGGTGTCCGGGCTGCGCGCGCTCGATGACCGCACTATGGAAATCACCCTGGCGCGTCCTCGCGCCACGTTTCTGATGAAGCTGGCCTCGGCTCCCGGCGCCGTCGTGGATCGCGACGATGTGGCCCGGGGCGGAGAATGGTGGCGCGATCCCAATGGCTCTGGCCCATTCGTGGTCGATTCCTGGCAGCCGGAGGAAGAACTGCGGCTGGCGGGGAACGAGAACTACGTTGGCGGCAAACCCGATCTGGAGAGCGTTTCGTTTCGCCTGGGGCCCAGCGCCGCGAACACCTTCAATCTTTATCAGGCAGACGAAATCGATGTGTCCGCGGTGCCAATTACGGCGATCGATCGGGTCACCGATCCGGGCAGCCCCCTGCTCCCGGAGCTGGATATCGCCCCGATGCTCTCCACCCAATACATTGCGTTTCGCACAGACGTGGCGCCCACGGACGATCCCGAGATTCGCCGCGCAATCCAGTTGGCATTTCCGCGCTGGAAGGTCGCCGACATTCTGCTGAGCGGTCGCCAGGAAGTCGCCAATGGCATCATTCCCCCCGGCACCCTCGGCCGTGACTGGCCGGATGTGGCTCCGGCGACCGACCTTGACGCTGCCCGGGCGGCGATCGCTCGCTCATCGTACGGGAGCGCCGAAAACGTGCCTCCCATTCGCATCTACGGAGCCTCACCGTTTGGCGCCGAAACGTTGCGCGACGTCCTGGAGGATGACCTTGGTTTGCGGATCGAGGTCATGGATGTCAAATGGCCGCAATACAATGCCGGGCTGGCCAGGAAAGCGTTCCCGGCCTTCGAACTGACCTGGGTCGCGGACTTTCCTGACCCCGAAACATTCCTGTGGAACCTCTTCGCCACGGGTTCTCCTGACAACTACTCCGATTACAGCAACCCTGAGTTTGATACCCTCCTCGACCAAGCCGCCGCGACATTCGACGCTGATGAGCGTGCCGCGCTCTACGCGGATGCCGAGGCGGTCCTGATCGCGGACAACGCGGTCATACCGCTGGCGCACGACGTGCGCTTTACTCTCATGAAACCGTGGGTAAAGGGCCTGGTCACGACCCCACTTGGACAGCTTTACCTTGAATCGGTCTGGTTGGAGCGGTAGGTGACCGGACTCCTCGCACGGCAACGAACTATGGAGATCGCGGCGCCCGCGGTGCGTCCCTTGGCGCCGGCCGATGTCGCTACGCTCCGCCTGCCGGGACGGCGCGGCAGTGAATCCATGATTGCAGCGCTGCGCACGCAACCTGGCCGATCGGTCTGGATCCCCGAAACCCTTGAATATGCCTTGGTCGGTTCCTGGCGGAATCGCCCCGAAATTGCGAGCATCGACGACATGGTCGCAATTCGAAACATTGAGCCGCTGCTGTGCGCCGCGTTCGAGCGCTGCGTGGAGCGCGGCGACGAGCTGATGCTCGCCCTTGAGCTGGAAACGCATCGCGGGGCATCGCGCTATGAGCGAGCCGGTCTCGAGCTGCTTGAGGAAGTCATCACGTATGAAATCGACGTCCATCGCGTACCTCGGATGCCGCGCAGGCATCTCTGGCTTTCCTCGATCTCCGCTGATGACGCCGACGCCATCGATCGCGTAACCGCATTGGATCAGGCGGCATTCCCCTGGCTCTGGCGGAACAGTCGCGCCGAGTTCGATGTTTATCTGGACACACCCGGCGTCGAGGTTTCCTTTCTTATGTCTGATGGCGCCCCGGTTGCCTACGTCGGCACGACCTTCTACTCGGGTTGGGGACATCTGGACCGCATCGCCGTGGCGCCTGATCTCCAGGGGCGTGGTCTGGGGCGAGCCGCCCTGATCCTGGCCATCGATGGCTTGCGAACGCGGGGCGCGCGGCGGGTGGGTTTGAGTACGCAACGTTCCAACTATCGATCTCAGCGACTCTACGAGCGATTGGGCTTCGAGAGAACCTCGGGAATGGACTATCAACTCTATGGAATCTGGGGCACGGCCAACCAAGCTGCCTCGAATCCGTCCAGGTAGCTCAGGAAGGACACTCAGGCGGGCATGGGCAGCACCTTCGGCAAGATCTTTCGTCTCACGACGTGGGGCGAATCCCACGGTCCCGCGTTAGGCGTCGTGGTTGAGGGCGCGCCCGCTGGCATTGCGCTCGATGTTTCTGATATCCAGACACAACTCGATCGCCGCCGGGTCGGGCAGAGCAAGGTCACGTCCCCCCGGGGCGAAATGGACCGCGCCGAGATCCTTTCGGGCGTTTTTGAAGGCTTCACCACCGGCGCGCCGATCTCGATGATCACGTATAACAAGGATGCTGACTCCTCGAAATACGACAACCTCCGGGATGTCTTTCGTCCTGGCCACGCCGACTACACCTATTGGGCGAAGTATGGCCGGCGCGATCACCGCGGCGGCGGCCGCTCTTCGGCACGAGAGACGTGGGGCCGTGTCGCGGCCGGCGCCATCGCCCGCAAGATCCTGGAATCAGCGGGCATTGAAGTTTATGGCTTTACTCGCGAAATCGGCGGCATCGAGATGGAGACGTTCGACCGCGATGAGATCGAGCGCAACCTCGTGCGGTGTCCCGATCCAGTCGCCGCGGAAGCCATGACCGAGGCAATTCTGGCCGTGAAGGAGGGCTTTGACAGCCTTGGCGGCATTGTGGAAGTGCGGGCCATCAACGTGCCTCCGGGTCTGGGAGAGCCGACATTCGATCGCCTCGACGCTCTCATTGCCCAGGCGATGCTATCCATCCCGGCGACAAAAGGGGTCGAGATCGGCGATGGTTTTGCGGCGGCACGATCGCGCGGCTCTGAAAACAACGATTGGTTCTACGCCGAAGATGGACGCGTGCGCACGCGCAGCAACAAGGCCGGCGGCACGCTGGGGGGCATTTCCTCCGGTGAAGAGATCATCGTCCGGGTGGCGATCAAACCGACATCATCTGTGGCCCGCAATCAGGAAACCGTCGACATCAATCTGGAGCCACGGACGATTCTTGTCGAAGGGCGGCACGATCCATCGGTCGTCCCGCGCGCCGTACCGGTGACCGAAGCCATGCTGGCGATCGTTCTGGCTGACCTGCTGCTCTTGAACCGGGCCGCCCGGATTTAATTCGTGGTCACGGCGTCCTGGAGAGTCGCCGCCGTTTCCGGTTCCGCGGGCTGCAAGGACGCAGGCGTCGCCCCTACCTCCGCAGCGGTGGTGAAGGATCCTTCAGGAGTCCCTCTCCAGCTACTAAGCGATCGGTCAACGACTTGGCGTTACTTCGGCGGTGACGATCAGCCGCTCGCTGTCGTCGTCGTACGGGTCGAGCTCGTACGATCCATACAGCTGCCATTCGACGAAGCCAGTAATCTCCAGCAACAGTTCGATCTCTGACCGCACGAGGTATCGCATGGGAAATTGGGTTCGTACTCGCTTCACCGCACCCGATGCGTCGACAATGTCATACCAGAGTTCGGTCTCGATCCGCTGCTCAGCAGGAATATGAGTCCGGGCCGAGAATCGGCTGACCAGGCTGCCATCGTCACGTTCCCAGCGTCCTTCGTGGAGCACCCGGCCGTCGAATGTCGCGAGCAGCTCCGCGCCGGGATTGAGCACATCGATCACCACCATGCCGCGGGGATCGAGCGCCCGCCGCGCCGCGATGAGGGCAGCGCGCTGTTCGGCCGGGGACGGCAGGTGCATAAGCCCACTGAGTGAAAAAATGACCAGTCCAAACGGACCACCAGGCGCCTGCTCCGCCTCCGTCATCGAGGCTTCGTGGAGGATCACCCGATCCTGAACGGTTGCATCGGACAGGGCTTTGCGTGCCCGTTCCAGCATGGCCGCGGAGCGATCGACGCCGGTTAGGCGGTGGCCGGCCCCGGCGAGCGGCGCCAGAATCCGGCCGGTGCCACACCCGAGTTCCAGGATCGGATCGCCGATAACAGTTGCGAACTGGAGATAAAAGTCGATGTCATCGGCGAAGTCAGCATGCTCGAGGTCATAGAGCTCGGGAAGCTCGGAATAGGGGTCAATCAGGTCGTTCATGCCGCATCCTCCAGTACCGGGCCATTGCCGCCGTCGCGCTTCGCGCTGCTCTTGTTTGACGCCAAACTGGCGACTTTCTATAGTGCGGCGATGGCAACCAAGACTTCTCCACCGAGCTCAACGACATCGAATGGCCGCGGCGACCGCGTGGTCACCAGCAATCGTCGCGCATTCCACGAGTATTCGATTCTGGAGTCCATCGAGGCGGGCATTGTCCTGACCGGCACCGAAATCAAGTCGATCCGCGAAGGGAAGGCAACGATCGCGGAAGCGTACGCTCGCATCGACCATGGGGAACTCTGGCTCATCGGTTCAAACATCGCTCCCTACAAGCATGGCAACCGGGCAAATCATGAGCCCGATCGGCCGCGCAAGCTCCTCGTCCACCGTCGCGAGCTGGAGCGGCTGCGCGTTGCCATCGAGCAGAAGGGCCTGACGCTGGTTCCGCTTCGCCTTCACCTCAAACAGGGCCTCGCCAAGCTCGATGTTGGCGTCGCGCGCGGCAAGAAGCTCTATGACAAGCGGGACGCCGAGGCGGACCGGCAGTCACGTCGCGATGTCGATCGGGCGATGCGGGATCGCGGTTAGCTGAACGGTCGAGGGCCGAATGATGCTCGTCCATACCGTGCTCATGAAGACGAAGCCCAATGCCAGACCGGCCGAACTTCGCGATCTGACGTTGCGAATTCGTCTCCTGGCCAGCACATTCTCAGGCGTGGGATCGTTTGCCGTCGGACGGAACGTGACGGAGGAGCCTCTCGACCAGGGTTACTCTTTTGGCTTCATCCTCAACTTTGCCGATCATGGCGCGCTTGACGCCTATCACGTCAATCCCGCGCACATGGCGGTCAGCTTCCTGATTCGGGATGTGGCGAGCGAAATCCTGGTGTTCGATATCGAGAACTAAGGTCACTGGTTGCGCCGTACGACCCAAGCCGCCAGCAATCCAGCGGCGGCTGCCGCCAGGATCATGACCAAGGGCAGGATTGCCGCGGTTGGCGGCGGACCGGTGCGAATGCTGCCCCGCATCATGGCCCGGCCAATGCCGATGATGAGATGAACCGGAAGGTAGATCGCCGGCGCCAGAAGCGCCCATCCGCCCGTGCGATCGCCCGCGAGGAGCACGACGGCCGCCCCGGCGATGGAGAAGCTGACAATCGCCTCTGGCAGGGTTCCGGGGCGGACGATGCCCCCGAGGATGAGCCCACTGCCGATGGCCGCAACCCAGCCCAACGCGCGCCTCTGCGCCGCCGGCAGACTAAGCGCGAGGACTACGCCGGAAGCGATCCATACGATAGCGCCAACGCCATTGAGGGCCCGTGCCGCCGACCCGCCGGCGATGATGGCCACGCCGACAATGATGCCCGCCAATGCGAGCCCGGCCGCGGCCATGATCCACGTCTTTGGGTTGGCGCGGGTGATTTGAAGTGATCTCGACGTCATCGCTGAACCTCCACGTAAACGCTACGCGCTCGCCGCTCCTTTCGTCAAAGGACGCTCAGAACGGCTGGTATACTGTTACACGCCTGGGCCACACCCGCCCTCGTAGCTCAACGGATAGAGCGTCTGGCTTCGGACCAGAAGGCTGGGGGTTCGAGTCCCTCCGAGGGTACCAGTCTCAACTGCACGCAACGTCCCTGGGCCGGCACGAGCCAGCTCAACGCGTGTCCAGGGAACAGGAAAACCATGCGCGCCTACATTCTCTCGATTGGCAGCGAGTTGATTGGCGGGCACCTTACCGATACGAATGCGACCTATCTCGCGCAGGAGCTCGCCGCGCAAGGCGTCGAGCTTCTCCACGTCGTGCAGGTCGGCGACGATCTGACCCGCCTGACGCGAACCCTCGCGAACGCAGCGGGGGAAGCGGATCTAGTGATCTGTACTGGCGGCATCGGCCCCACCGACGACGATCTGACACGCGAGGCGATCGCCGCGCTGACTGGCGAAACCCCGATTGTCGACGAAGAAACCGTGGCAGGAATCCGGGCATTCTTCGCGCGGCGCGGCCTGGACATGCCCGAACGCAACGCGAAGCAAGCCTGGGTCATCCCTTCGGCCGAAATCCTCCCCAATCCGGTCGGCACGGCCCCCGGTTGGCTCGCCCGGGTTGGCAACACGTCTGTCGTCGCCATGCCAGGGGTCCCGCGCGAAATGTTCCGCATGTGGAAGGAGCAGGCTCTGCCCCGCCTCGCCTCCCAGCTCGGCGGCTCGATCTACCGCTCCGCGAACTTGCGCACCCTCGGCATCGGCGAGTCTGCGGTGTCGGAGTTGCTCGACGAACTGACCAGGCGTCCGCATCCCTATGTCGGCACCTACGCCAAGGATGACGGCGTCCACGTGCGGGTGACCGCGTCCGGAAGCAATGATGACGAAGTGGAAGCCGAATTGGCAGACGCCGTGACCGAAATACGGCGGCGTCTGGCTGCCTATGTTTACACGGATGACGAACGCTCTCTTCCTCTCGTCCTCCTCGATAGCCTTGCCGACAGGGGCTTCACGATCGGTATCGCGGAGTCTGGATCAGGGGGGCGTTTCGGATCGATGCTCCTGTCGGAGCCCGCGTCAGTAAACATCGTGCGCGGAGCCATGATGCATTCACGTGCCGGGGGCGACACGACCGCCGGGGATCTGGCATGGTCGGCGCTCGATCAGTTCAGCAGCGAGGTTGGAGTCGGGGTGACAGCGAACGTCGAGCCCATGGAGCGGGGGCTCTACCAGGGTGAGATCGCCGTCGCGGTGGTAGGCGTCGTCGCCGGCCAGGAGTCGTTCCCCATCAGCGCCGCGTTCGCGGAGATCCAGCGCCGCTCGGCGCTGAACGCGGCCGATGTGCTGCGACGAGCCCTTGCCTAGTCGCCGGAAACACGATCAATCCGGTTCCAGGTCACCGTCGATGCACTGGCCCGCCTCAATCAAATGGCCAGTAGTGTCGAAACATTCCTTATTCCAGGCATCGATGAGTTCCTGCTGCCGCAGCAGCATGGCCTGTCGTTCCCGATCGGTCTCATCCCGCCAGCCGAGCAGGTGGAGGAGGCCGTGGGCGATGAGGAACCGGAGTTCGTCCTCGGGCGCCGATCCTGTCTCCGATGCCCATTCCCGGACGTGATCGACCGAGATGACCAGATCTCCGCCGCGCGCGATCCCGGGGATCGCTTCGGTGGGAAAGGTCATGATATCGGTTGCCGTGTCGATGCCCATGAATTCGGCATGGAGTTGCTTGAGCTGAGCTTCACCGACGAGGGCGACTGTTATGTCCCAGGCGCCGGTAGCGCCTTCCGCGCGAAGGATGAACGCGGCCAGGCTCTCTAACACGGAATTCGGGTGATCAGTTTCGGCACCGCGACGAGCCCTCACCTCCCTGCCCCGCCATCCAGAGGGCGCCCGGCCCAGTGCGCTGGAGAGAGGGGGGAACGACCCAAGCGTCTCTGCGATAACCTCGGTCTTCGTCCGCATTCCGTGCACGTCGTTTTTCACCTGGTTCTGGAGCTGCGGCGACGTGTTCTGGGCCGCGGGCGACGCCTGCGTCGCCCCTACAGCGCCAGGGTATGTGAAGCTACCTTCAGGAATCTCTGGCCGCCTATTTAGGTCTTCATCGTCCGCGAGGCCGGCACGATCGGCCTCATCAATCAGCGTGAAAACCAGCGTGAACAGATTGGCGTCCAGGCTGTCCGGCATCAGAATGCTAACGCTGCTTTCACGGCGTTATTGACCCGCCGGCCGTCGGCGCGGCCCGCCACCCGTTTCAAGGCGATCGGCATGACCCGGCCCATATCCTTCGGGCCCATGGCCCCGACTTCGGCGACGGCGGCGGAGATGATGGCCATTAACTCTTCGTCCGACATTTCGACCGGGAGGTACTGCTTCAGCACTTCCAGTTGAGAAATTTCATGATCGGCGAGATCGGTTCTGCCTGCGGCCTGGAACTGCTCGATGGAATCCGCGAGCTGCTTGCCCATGCGGCGCAACGCCGCGACGGGGTCGGCCGTCCTCGAACTGCCTCGCGCGTCGATCTCGTCGTTCTTGACCGCGGAAAGGATGTAGCGGAGGGTGTCGCGCGTGGCGGCATCTCCTGCGCGCATTGCATCTTTCAGGTCCTCTTCGAGCCGCTGCCGGATTCCCTGCTCGCTCATCGTGCCCAATCCTGTCGCATTGCGAAGTCCATGCTAGCCAAGACCAGCCTGGAGTTTTCCTCCGCCCAGAAGATGAAAATGAAGATGAGGCACGGTTTGCCCGGCGTCCTCCCCATCGTTGGTAATGACCCGATATCCGCCTTGCATCAATCCCTGTTCTTCGGCGACACGAACCGCCAAGGAGAGTGCATCCGCGGTGATGGCTCCGTCCCCCGGACCGACAGCGCGGAGGGCCGCAACGTGCTTTCGCGGGACGATCAGCACGTGAACGGGAGCCTGAGGATGGAGATCGCGAAAGACGACATTATGTTCGCTCTCCGCGACGAACTCGGTCCCAAGCTCGCCCCGCACGATGCGGCAGAAAATGCAATCGAGTGTCACTGGGTCAGGCGATGCTTCACTCACGACGTTCCTCATTGGGTGCGAGCTAGAAAGCGATGAAGCGCGACATCACACATCTGACGCTCCACGCTAGACTTCGAGTATGCCAGAACTTCCCGAAGTCGAAACCGTGCGGCGCTCGCTCCTGGGCGCCATCGTCGGCCAGCGCATCCGCGCGCTACATGTCGGCGACTTCTCCGGCGTTGTGGGCAGCGATCTGCCAGAAAGCGTCGAGGCGCGCATCGCGGGTCACGTCATCACGGACATCAGAAGACGCGCCAAATACCTGATCATCGATCTCGAGGACGACACGGCGATTGTCGTGCATCTGCGGATGACGGGGCGGCTTTCGACCGTTCCTCGCGATGCACCGCCGCTGCGCTTCGAACGGGCAGCCATCGCCTTCGAGAGTGGGCTTGACCTCCGCTTTTCCGATCAGCGAAAGTTCGGGCGCATCATCCACCTGCACGCGAACGACATTGAAGTCTGCGCGAAGGATGGGGTTGTCACACTGAGTGGTTCCGTCCCTCACTACGCAGAAAAGCACGCTGCCGAGCGAGCAACGCAGCGAGTCGAAGGCGTCAAAGCGATCGCCGAAGACTTGGAAGTCAAC
>JBBRVX010000098.1:0-18373 GCA_038246475.1 Thermomicrobiales bacterium
CGGCGTCCAGGTGGCGGCAACGAGGGCAACCGGAATGGCAATGACGACCGCCGCCGCTGCGATCTCGGTGATTCGGGGCGGTATCTGATGAGGCGTTCTCATAGGGGGTTCCCGTCTCCCGGCGCCGATCGTGGCCAACGCTCACGCCGATACAGAATGGCCGCGATGATGGAGAGGAGCAACGCGGCGCCGATGCTGATCCCGAGGCCGAGCGCGAGACGCGGCGGCGTGTAGCGTAAAACGATGCTGTGCTTTCCCTCGGACACCGGCAGCGAGAGGAATATAAAATTCGCCCGGTAGGTCGCGACGGCCTCGCCATCGACCGTTGCTGCCCACCCGGGATCCCAGATCTCGCTCAACATCAGGAGTCCGGACGCGTTCGCTGTCACCTCGACTGCGATCTGGTCCTCATCCCGCCTGGTATACGAAACCGTTTCCGCTGCCGAGTCGGCAACCGGAGTTAGTGATGGCGGTGCAGTCTCCAACAATGCGGTACGGACTGGATCGGAAGCACCCGTTGCCAATAGCCGCAATGCATCGTTGGCATCCACCTGCTCGGCCTCATGCACGAGCCAGGCCCGAGGGAAGGCGTTCACGTTCTCCAGAATCATCACCCGGTCATCACGGTAGACCGTGGGCATGCTGGCCACGAGCGGGGCGAGGTCAGCGCGATTCGGGGCGTCGGCGGGAACCACGAGAAAACGGAGATTGAGCGGATCGAGTAGGGGCGACTCCAAACCCTCCGGAAACAGGTTGGTCTCGTGATACTCCTGCCGACGGCCGACCAGGGCATCGATGTACTCACCATAGCGTCGGATATGAATCGGGTTGTAGCCCTGCATGTCCTCGAGGCCGAACCACGTGCCCCAGTTCAGCACCAGGAGCCAGTTCGCGGGACCAAGCCAATGATTGCGGTAGGCTTGAGGTGGGAGATCGCCGGACGCCTCGAGATCGGGGAGCAGCGCCGGATCATACCCCGCGTAACGGCCTGGAGTCGTGCGAGTGGCCTCGGCGAGGAATGCCGCGGCGCCATTCTGGTGCAAAAACGCGTCGACGTCGCCCGCCACCGCGGCATGCAGTGAACGTTGCGGGCCGATCCCTGGTCCCCAACCGACGATCAGCATGCGCCCCACCGGATCCCACAGAACAATCGCGGCGAGCGCCACGGTCACCAGCACTGGCCGCGTCACGGAGGGAGCGATGATGGCGACCAGAGCCACGGAGAGCGCGGCCAGGGCGGCAAGGAGCGAGCCATACGAGATCGTTCCCTGGCGTTGCACGGCGATCCCGCCGGCCGCGAGCGCGATGATGGCCAGGGCCGAGAGGGCCCTCTGCCAGCGGGCATCACCAAGGCCCCGGCAGAGCGCATCGGCCGCCGCCCCGGCGAGGAGCGCTGCCGACAGGGGGACGACCAGAAGAATGCGGTCCGGCAGATGCGAATGGAGCAGCTCAA
Organism: Thermomicrobiales bacterium; assembly: GCA_038246475.1. Lineage (GTDB taxonomy): Bacteria > Chloroflexota > Chloroflexia > Thermomicrobiales > UBA6265 > JACCXM01. The sequence goes on from JBBRVX010000098.1 coordinate 1,454, forward strand.
ACCGGGGCAGCACTGCATAGGCGACGCGCTCGATTGGGCTTTGCTCGGGCAGGACGAGGATGATGGCGACCGATGGGACGATCAGCCAGAAGAGAAGGTGAGGCCACCTGGTCGCGACAAAGGGAGCCAGCAGGGCCAGCGCGATCGCCGCGGCTCCGGCGTATTGCCAGGACGCCACGCTGAACCCACCGGCGAGCGATTGGACGACCTCGTGCAACGGGACGCCAATTTTGGTGTCGGACCATCCGGAAATGCCGGTGTAGGTTCCGCCCGGCGCATTGGACCGGGCATTGGCGTCGAGCCGGACGAGCAGGGAGGCGGCGTTGAGCGCAAACCCGATGAGCAGGATGCCCCCGCCGATGCCGACCAGTCCCGTGGCCCGGTCGCGGGGCGACCAGCCGGCCGACGGCGTGATCACCGTTCGCCACAGCACCCATCCACCGATGACCAGCAGCGCGTAGTACGCCGCTTGACCGGGCCAGGCGGCCAGAATCTGGCATATGGCTATTCCAGCCAGCACGAGGCCGCCAAAGTGCCGCAACGGGCTGGCTGGCCGCAACGCCAGTTCCACGCCGATCAGCACGATCGGGAGCCAGGTGGTGACCTCCTGCATGAGTACGGCGCCGGCCGCGGCCGGCGCCAGCCAGGGAAAGGCGAAGGCGGCCCCGGCCACGAACGCGCCAGCAGGGCGAAGGCTGAGCAAGCGAGCCAGGACATACGCGGCAACCGCTGAGACGACGATGTGAAAGGCAATGAAGACGGCGGTGGCGGGCTCCGCCGGCAGGAGGGCGTAGGCGAGCATGGCGGGGAGATACATCCACCCGGAGGAGGGATCGCCGATGAAAGGCATCCCCGAAAACTGGGAAGGGTTCCAGCCGGGGATATCGAACGCGCGCAATCGCTCGCCGAGAAACGCGTACATGGGCAGGAAGAATGTCGGCCAGTCGCCCCGGATGAAGCGGGTCACGTCGCCCAGCAGGCGCATGCTGACGAGCCCCGCGATCGCCACCAGGACAGCTAGATAGCCGCCGTCGCTCGATACGCTGAGCGGAACATCCGGTCGTGTTTTCATCGACCTCTACTTACGAACGCGGAGGGAGCAGAAGAACGCTGGTGGATCATGACAGATCATAAAACTTGACGTTGTAGAACTCGCACCTCCCGGCCCCGGAAGACATGATCATCTGCACGGACGCCGACTCGGCGCGCTCTGGAGCTCTACGCCAGAGAAACTGGTCGCTGGCATCCTGGCCCGGGATCACTTCCTCCGAAATCGTATCGAGTGTTTCCCCTTGCGCATCGAGCCAGGCGATGGACAGAGTTGCCCGACCAGACGAATCGATGCATCTGCCTGAGACATCCAGCTCGTATGACCTTCCGGCGGAGACCGGAACCTGCTGGGTGAGCGTGCCTTTGCGTGGCAGGGCAACGACGCCCTCGACGACAATGGTCTTCCCGGTCGTAAACCAGGCGCTACCCTCCGTTCTCACGTGCCGAAGTTCCGAATCCCGCAGAAGATTGGGAGGATCGGACGCCCCCCAAAGCTGGTTGGAGCCGGGCAGCACTTCAAAGAGGTAGGCATCCTGATCTCCGGCGAGAATGCGGGTGTGGTCTCGCAGGAACGCTCCAGAGAGCAGGACGGAACGCCAATCGCCTCGGCCGGAATCCGCACGATTCCAGATGAAGTAGCGCACACCGAGACGATCCAGCGTTGCGAGCACCGCTTCTGGAGTTCCTCCCACCGCATTACTTGCGAAATAGGTCAGGCGCGCTTCGGTATAAAGTTGGGGGCCCTGCCAATCGCCGCCGATGTACCCCACCAGCGTGTCGGGAGGAAGGTCGGCACTCGCGGCCGCCAGCACGGTCGCCGAGCGGACGACCTCATCCACATACTCCGCGGCGGATTGGCGGCCAAGAATGACATCGAAGGGAAACTGGGCGCGCGATGCCGGGAGGAAAAAGAAGGGCACGGCAACAAGGGAGACGATCACCCCAATCTGGGCCGCAATCGCCAACACCCGCCGCGGGCGGCCGTGGGCGCCGGCGACCACCGCGCCCACCCCGATGCCGGCCATGGCAGCCGCGAGCGCCAGCGTGGGCAGCAGATGGCGAGCGATTTGATAGGGGGTCAGCCACCAACCGACATACGATGCCACCGTGGCGACGGTCAGGAACGCGGTCGCCCGGTTGCGAGTCCCAAGCAGAGCAAGGGGCAGGAGCATCAGGAGCGCGATGCCAATCTCGCCCCGTCCGATGATCGGGAATCCGAAGTCCCGTCCATGAAAGGTCAGATACCAGGGAATGCCCAGGAGATCGAAAGGAGACCGGCCAAAGCCGGCGCCCGGCGCGCCCGGACCCTGCAATGCCGCGGCCGCGGTCTCCAGCGCGCTCTCATCGAGCGCGGGGCTCACGCTGGGCACATGCTCTCCCAGGGATGGGATGACGCTTGAAAGCTGCTCCTTCATGATGCCAAAGCCGGGCAGCGAGCCGGTGATGCCATAGCCCCGAATCAGCCACGGCACAACGACGATGCCGCCAAGACCGAAGGCCACGACCGCCAGCACACGACCTCGCATTCGCCAGGGCGCTCGCCCGACCAGAAAAATTGCGCCAGCGAGGGCGGCGATGACGACCGCCATGTTCAGCTTCGTCGCGAAGCCGAGTCCCGCGAGAGCGCCGGCATAGACGAGCCAGACCGGAAACCCGTCTCGCTGCCAGAGCATGATGGCGAGCACGGCCGTCACCGTGAAGAAGACGGGAAAGAGATCGATAAACGCGTGGCCGAGCTCCCACAGCACAATCGGCATCGTGGCAAAAAGGGTAGCGCCGATCAGGCCGGCGAGCCTGCCGGCGCAGAGCCACGCGATGGCTCCGACTCCGGCGATCGCGGTGAGCCCGATGGCCACCTGCACGAGCTTCGCCGAGGGCACGCCACCGAAGCCGTACGCGACCGCGTAGAAGAGATGGCCCTGCACGGGGCCGGTCGACGTGTTCATGGGAGGAATTTCCGCCGCCGATTGACTCTGCCACATCTCCCGCGCGATCGGCAGGTGTTGCCGCATGGCGTCACTCTGGTTCTCCGGGATGAAGGCGGAAAGCAAGGCGAAGACGACGAGCCCCGTGGCCAACCCGATCACGACCGTTTCAAACCAGGTTGGAGCGGAAGGCCGCCAGGCTCGCGGCCACGTTGGTCGAGTGGTCAGCCAAGCGCGATCGACGATGACGAGCATTGTCAGCACGAGAGCGGCGACGAGCGCCGTGGCGGCGTTGAGGAGGGAAAGCGTGGCCAGGAGAAAGAGGATGAGGCCAATCGCGCCGATGCCCAGCCCGATGGCGAGGGGGATCCGGACGACATAAGAGTTGGCGGATGGCGGCATGCGCCGCAACAGGGAGTCGCCGCCGAGCCAGGCGAGGGCAAAGAGCGCCGGAACAATCACCAGCGACGCGACCGATCCCGTGCTGACTGCGGCGGCCGCAAGGACGATTCCGCCGCTGGCAAATGTGGCCGGCAGCGTCGCGGCGGGCCACACCGCTCGTGCCAGAAGCGAGATGGCCAGCACCATGATGTAGACCACGAGGGCGGCTTGCACCAATTGCGGGGTGGAGAAATCCCGCGGCGGATCATGCGCGAGCGGGATGCCAAAGAGCTCAAGGGCGAGAATCGTCCCCCGCGCGGCGATGAAGACGATCCAGAACAAGAGTGCTACGACAAGGACGGCGGGCAGGGCGAAACGGACTGAGGTCACGGGCCGGCGACCCATGCCGGACATGCCCGGGGTCACGATGTCATGCCCTTGGCGTAATACGTCGTCGTGACCATGCCTCGTTAAAGGAATCGCTGTGAATCCTTTTGTCGCTACAACCGGAAGACCCCTGACAGAGAAAGCATCGCGATGTCGATCACTCGACATCGCTTCGCTGCCACCGGGAATATAGCGCGAAGCCAAATAGCGCATGGATGGCGGGGGACCACATCCTCTTGAATCGCTTCAAGGTCGAAATGCTCCATGATTGCAACGTTTACACTCACATCTTGACGTCACGACCGTGCCGCGGGGACGAGGAATGGCACAATGAAGGTGGTAATCTTGGCAGGAGGCTTCGGCACCCGCCTCTCCGAGGAGACCGACAATAAACCAAAACCCATGGTCCAGATTGGCGGGCGCGAAATCCTCTGGCATATCATGCGAGGATATGCGCACTATGGTTTCACCGAATTCGTGATCGCCCTGGGCTATAAGGGCGAATTGATCAAGCGCTACTTCCTCGACTATCGGCTCTTGAACAGCTCACTGACCATCTCTCTCGCTACGGGAGACGCGACCGCCCATGGCGGAGAGCATCCCGATTGGACGGTGCATCTCGTCGACACCGGCTTGCAAACGATGACAGGCGGCCGTCTCAAGCGGCTGCAGCCTTGGCTGGGAAACGAAACCTTCATGATGACGTACGGCGACGGTGTCGGGAATGTCAACATCCAGCACCTGCTCGATTTTCATCGTCTCCATGGGCGCTTGGCGACCGTTACGGCGGTGCGGCCTCCGGCCCGCTTCGGCGGTCTGGAGTTTGACGGCGATCGAGTGACCCGCTTCACCGAAAAGCCCCAGATCGGTGAGGGCTGGATCAACGGCGGCTTCTTCGTGCTCGAACCTGAAGTGCTCGGGTACATCGGAGACGATGCGACCATGTGGGAACACGAGCCGCTCGAGCGGTTAGCCGACGAAGGGGAACTGGTCGCCTATCGCCACGAGTCGTTCTGGCAGAGCATGGACACCTTGCGCGATGTTCGCTTGCTGGAAAGCCTCTGGCAGAGCAACAAAGCCCCCTGGAAAGTATGGGAATGACAAGCGGTGATTGGTCCGGTCGACGGGTTCTTGTGACTGGGGCCACTGGGCTGGTCGGATCCTGGTTGATCAAGGACGTGTTGGCGCGAAACGCGCGGGTTGTTGCCCTGGTTCGTGATCCTGACCCGCAAACTGAACTCTACCGTTCGGGAGACTGGCGCCGCACGTCGATTGTGCAAGGGAGCCTCCAGGACTATTGGACGCTCGAGCGGGCGATCAACGAACACGGGATTGACACCGTCTTCCACCTGGGCGCGCAGCCGATTGTCAGCGTGGCGCACCGATCGCCACTGCAAACGTTTGAGGCGAATATCCGCGGCACGTATAACCTGCTGGAAGCGTGTCGCGTGCATCAAGGCACCCTTGTCAAGAGGGTCGTTGTGGCTTCGAGCGACAAGGCTTATGGCACACAGAGCCACCTCCCGTACACCGAGGATATGCCGTTGCAGGGCAGACATCCCTATGAGGTGTCGAAGAGTTGCACCGACTTGCTGGCCATGAGTTACCACCACACTTATGGCCTTCCCGTGGCCATCGCGCGCTGCGGCAACATTTTTGGCGGTGGCGACCTGAACTGGAGCCGGATCGTTCCTGACACCGTTCGCTCCTGCCTGCGCGGAGTTCGCCCCATCATCCGGAGCGACGGCTCATTTCTGCGGGACTACATCTATGTGAAGGATGTGAGCCGGGCGTACTTGCGCCTTGCCGAAGGTCTTGATGACGATCGAATCAAGGGTGAGGCGTTCAATTTCAGCCCGGAACACGCCGTCAGCGTCCTTGACATGGTGACCCGCATTCAGCGCCTCATGGGCCAGGAGCAGCTCGTGCCCCAGATTCTGAATGCGGCCGAGGGGGAAATTAACTCCCAGTATCTGGATGCGACGAAGGCGCGGCGCGAGCTCGGATGGGCGCCCCACTATGGGCTCGACGAGGGGCTGGCCGAAACCATCGCCTGGTATCGTGACTACGCGATGCGTGACACCGGTGGCGAGTTGCTCATGGCCGAGACGGCGGGTTCAGGACAGGTCGCATGAAAGAGACGGCCTGCCGCTCGTGCGGCTCCTCGGATCTCCGTCCGGTGCTTTCCCTGGGTCGAACGCCACTCGCCAACTCGCTCCTGACAGCGGACGACCTTCGCCTGCCGGAGCCCACCTATCCGCTCGATGTCGTCTTTTGCCCCGCGTGCACCCTGGTCCAAATCATGGAAACGGTTCCTCCGGGGTTGCTTTTCAGCGACTATCTCTATTTTTCGTCATTCTCGGATACCATGCTCCGTCACGCGCAAACCCTGGCTGAACGGGAAATCGCCAAACGCGAGCTGGGCGCGGCGAGCCTCGTGGTGGAAATCGCCAGCAACGATGGCTACCTGCTGCAGTACTACGCCCAGGCAGGTGTGCCGGTGCTCGGCATCGATCCCGCGCGGGCCACCGCACAGGCCGCGGAGGAACGCAACGTTCCCACGCTCGTCGCCTTCTTCGGTCGCGATCTCGCGGCAGAGCTGGCTGCCAATGGCCAGCGCGCTGATGTGATCCACGCCCACAACGTGCTCGCGCACGTTGCCGATCTGAACGGAGTGGTGGCGGGGATCAGGACACTGCTGAATGAATCCGGTGTGGCGATCATCGAGGTTCCGTACCTGAGAGAAATGATCGAGCACGTCGAGTTCGATACGATCTACCATGAGCATCTCTGCTACTTCTCGCTCACTGCCCTCGACCATCTCTTTCGACGCCACGGGCTGATCGTGGCCGATGTCGAGCAGGTTCCGATCCACGGAGGATCGCTGCGGGTCACCGTCGGCGCGAAGATGACGCCCACTGATGCCGTGCGCCGCTTGCTCGCTGATGAAGCACGCTGGGGCATGGGTGGCGAGGAGTACTACGCCGCCTTCGGCGCCAACGTGGCCCAGCTGCGGGAGCGACTACTGGAGACGCTGCACACGCTCCGTGCCGAGGGCAATCGCATCGCCGTCTATGGCGCCTCAGCCAAAGGCAGCACCCTCCTGAATTACTTTGGCATAGGCAAGGACATGGTCGACTACGTCGTCGACCGCAGCACGGTCAAGCAGGGGCGCTTTACGCCGGGCGCCCACTTGCCAATCCACCCGCCTGAGCGCTTGCTGGTCGATCGGCCAGAGTATGTGCTGCTCCTGTCCTGGAACTTTGCGGACGAGATCCTCGAACAACAGAGCGAGTACCGGCGCCAGGGCGGGCGGTTCATCATCCCGATTCCGGAGCTCAGCATCGTTTGATGGCGAGGGTTGGCGCACGGGCTCGTCGTTTTGGAACATCCCGGCAATAAGGGGGAGATGGGTGAAGTTTACGCCGACCGAGCTCCCCGGCGCGTTTGTCGTCGATCTCGAACCAATCTCCGACGACCGCGGCTTCTTTGCCCGCTCCTGGTGTCGCGAGGAGTTTCGCGCGAGGGGACTGAGCGCTGAGCTCTCGCAGTGCAGTATCTCCTTCAACCGGGCCAAGGGCACGCTGAGAGGAATGCACTACCAGCTCGCGCCATACGGAGAAGCAAAGCTCGTTCGCTGTACGATGGGCGCTGTCCACGATGTCATCATCGACCTGCGGCCGGATTCGCCGACCTACCTGCGTTCCGTTGCGGTGGAGCTAAGTTCCCACAATCGGCGGGCATTGTTCATCCCCGAGGGCTTCGCCCACGGCTTCCAGACGCTGGCCGATGACACCGAGGTGTTCTACCAAATGTCGCAGTCGTACGTGCCAGATGCGGCGCGCGGCGCGCGTTGGAACGATCCCACATTCGCCATTCAATGGCCTGAAGCCGAGCGCACAATCTCTGGGCGGGACCAGCAGTGGCCCGATTTCGTGCCTTGAGCCCGCCGCAAAGGGTGGTGGTTACGGGCGCGGCCGGGTTTATCGGGTCGCATGTCACCCGCGTCTTGCTCAATGCGGGCTGCGAAGTGGGAATCGTGACCAGACCAGGGAATCCGCTGCTGCGTCTGCATGATGTGATCGACCACTTGCACGTCATTCCCTGTGATCTTGCCGATCCGCTGGCGCTACGTCCGGCTCTGGCCCTGTGGCGGCCCGATTGCTGCATCCATCTCGCGTGGCCCGTCGAGCCGGGCAAGTACTTGACGGCTCCCGAGAATGTTGCCGCGCTCTTCACCAGCCTTGGACTGCTCGATGAACTCATCCGCGCTGGTTGTGGGCACGTGGTCATGGCCGGCACCTGTGCCGAGTACGACACCGACGCGGGCTTCTTGCGCGAAGATGGCCCGATCCGGCCGCGAACTCTTTATGCGGCGAGTAAGCTTTCATTGGGATTGATGGCGGCGCAGGTCGCCGATTTGGCCGGGATTGGCCTGACTTGGGCGCGCCTCTTCTACCTCTTTGGACCGGACGAAGACGAACGGCGGGTCGTGCCGGCGCTCATTCACGCGTTGGAGCGCGGAGAGGCGTTTCCAGCAACGGCGGGTACGCAAGTGCGCGACTATCTGCATGTGGAGGATGTGGCTACTGCGCTGTGGGCTCTTGCCGCGGGGGGCGCGCGTGGCGCCTTCAACGTCTGCTCTGGCGTTCCGGTGACGATGCGCCAGGTCATGGAAACGGTCGAAGAGATCGTTGGCAGCGGCCAGCTCATTCAGTTTGGCGCACTGCCGATTCGTGCTTGGGATCCCCCTTTTATCTGCGGTGACTCCCAGCGCTTGCGCGATGGGACAGGCTGGAAACCTCGTTACCCCACACTGGAGGCAGGTCTACAGCAGACAGTTGCGTGGTGGAAGACGCGGCTGGTCGGGTGATTGGTCGAAACATCCTCTTCAATGCCCTGGGCGGATCGTGGACGATTGCGCTCTACCTGCTCATCATTCCCATCCAGATCAGGGTTCTCGGTATCGATGCCTATGGCCTCCTGGCGTTCATTGCCTCGTTGCAGGTCATCTTCAGCATCTTCGACCTGGGGCTCTCCACGACGATTACGCGCGAAGTGGCGATCGATACCTCTCCTGGTTTTCAGCAGAGCCGCACATTGCTGCAGACGTTCACCGCTGGTTATGGGGTCATCGGCATTCTGTTGGGCGCGTCATTGTTCTTCAGCGCCGACTGGCTCGCCACGAGTTGGCTCGACCTCGGCGCACTTTCCGTCGCCTCTGCCCGATCGGTCCTTCAGCTCGCCGCCCTCGCTATTCTCTTCCGTTGGCCGGTCACGCTCTTCGCTGGAGTGATCGTCGGTCGTGGGCGGTTCGATGTCCTGAATCTGCTGAAGGCGGTATCCGCCACGGTTGGGGTCCTCGGCGGTGTGATCGTGATTCTCGTCTTTGGGAATCTGGTGGCGTTCGCCGCGTGGACGGCGCTGTCAGCGCTCATCGAAGTCACCCTCTATCTGGCAGCCTGCTTTCGCGTGATACCCGGCCTCTCGCTTCGCCCTCGGGTTTCGCGGCAGGCGATAGCGGATGTCTGGACCTTCGCACGAGACATGAGTCTCATCTATCTCCTCTCCATCGCGCTGATGCAAGGCGACCGTCTCCTCCTCAGTAGGCTCGTCCCGGTCGAAGCGTTGGGGTACTACGCACTCGCCTACAACGTTCTGTTGGGCCTGACCCTTCTTCAGGTCTTCGTCACCACGGCCCTTTTCCCGTCGTTCGCGGCGCATCACCATCGAAACGCATGGGCCCAGTTGGTGGCCGAGTACACCTGGGCGACGCAAGGACTGGTCTATGTCTTTACGCTGCCGATTGCCGCACTCGTCTTCTTTGGATATGACCTTCTCTCGATCTGGACATCGGCCGAGACGGCGGCGCCCACCGCACGGATCCTGGCCATACTTGCCCCAGCCTTTCTCTTTAATGCCGTCGCCGCCATCTCTTCCACGCTAGCCATTGCGACGGGTCACACCGGTATGATCATCCGCATGAGCGTGGCGGGGCTCCTCGTCTACCTCCCCATCCAGTACGTCGCTATTGTGCGTTGGCAGGCGCCGGGCGCGGCGACGGTTTGGCTGGTATTCAATCTTGTCTATCTCATCGCACTGATCGCGCTTGTGCGGCGGCGCATCGTCGGCCAGGCAACAATGCGCTGGTTCGCGCGGAATCTGTTACCGTTTCTCGCCGTTGGAGCCATTGCGTTCGGCACGGCACGTTTTGTCGTCACGATGGTTGCCTGGCAAGGAAGCGTCTGGCTCTGGATCGCCTGTGCCGTGGCGACGGTTGGCTACGGAGTGTGCGGCCTATGGTTGCTCGATCCAGCATTGCGGCGGAAGCTATGGGCACTCTTCAAAAGGCTGACGCGCCCAACGATTCGAAAATGGGAGCCGCGGTAGGGATGCTCCTCGGAATGGCGCGGCAATGGCTTCTGCACGGTCATGTAGCTCTGGAAGGCGTTCACAGATGGGCTCCAGCCTCTCCGCAACGAGCCCGCGTCGCCCTCGTATGAAGAACCGATGGGCCATCGAGGAAGTTCCGCCGGCATCGGCCCACCGATTTTGCCATTCATGCCCATGAACGTAAAGTGCCCATACTGCCAGGCGTTAGCTATCCCCGGGTTACGGACTCGTGACTACAATCAGCAGATCACGACCGACAGTTTTGACTACTTTCGGTGTGCCGTCTGTGATTACTGGTTTCTGCATCCTATCCCTGATGATCTGGGCAAGTATTATCCGAACTCCTATTACGCGATCCCGTCTTCCGTTGCGCGGCTGCGTCAAAGTGCTGAGCGTCAGCGTTATCAGATCGAAACGATCCAGAAGTTCGCGCGCGGTGGCCGATTGTTGGACATCGGTCCTGGGAATGGCGCCTTCGCGTACCTGGCGCGGCAATCCGGCTTTGAGGTGCAGACCCTTGAGATGGACGGTGACTGCTGTCGCTATCTGCGCGATGTGATCGGCGTTGGCGCCATCCAGACGGACGATCCAGCGTTCGTACTGCCTCAGTTGCCGCTCCAGCAAGTCATCACCCTTTGGCACGTTGTCGAGCACCTGCGCGACCCCTGGCTCTGCCTGCAACGGGCGGCCGAACGCCTCGCCCCAGGCGGAATCCTTCTCGTGGCCACTCCGAATCCTCAAGCGCTGCAATTCCGCGTCTTTCGATCGCGTTGGGTCCATCTCGATGCGCCGCGGCACGTCTCGTTGATCCCTGCACCCCTCCTCGCGCGTGCGCTCACCAGCTATGGCTTGCGCCCTGTTCTCGTGAACTCAAACGATCCAGGCGGGCGTGCCTTGAACGTGTATGGTTGGCGAGCCAGCCTCGTCAATCTGTCTCCACGCCGGTTAGCCCGCGCCGCGGCCTGGCGATTGGGGTTGCCGCTGGGACGGCTCGCCAGCATCGCGGAAACGCACGGTTTTCCTGGCAGCACCTACACCGCTATCTTTCGCAATGTCGACGGGTGAGACATCGGTCAATGCCCTTTCAGCCTCAGGTCGTCGCGACGCGGACCGCGGTACCTGAAACCTCGCGCGATCAATTGACGCGCGGAAAGAGGAGTCTCTTGTGACGACCGTGCGCGAGCTGTTTGAGTGTCTCGAACAGGGCGACGAAGTCTTTCTGCCCTCTCGATTCTGGGAGACACTCAACGAACGGCACATGGAGGAATTGGAATCAGTTGGGTACGATTACTTCAAGCAGACGATAGCCAGCAATTACTTTACGTGGTTGATTTCGCCGAAAAACAACCAGTTCCGCTACTTGCTGCGTCACACGCGGCTGTCCGATTGGCGCTCCATCCTGGGCGACCCGCTCACGGTCGACGCTGGCTCTCGGCTCTCTCGACGACAACAATTGTTTCTGCAGGTATACACCAGGATGCTTTGGCGCTTTGTCGAACGATTCGATACCGAGCAGATCCTCAGACAACTCGAAGAACCAGGCGAAGGCGGCCCATTCCGCATAGTGCTCGACGGAAAGGTGATCTCCCAGGATCTCGCGAACTCCGTGCTTGAGTACTACGCGATACGAGAGCATTTTTCGAAGTCGCGAGACGAAAGGGTCACGATTTGCGAGCTCGGCGCCGGCTACGGTAGAAATGCGTACCTCTTTCTGAAGCTCTTCCCGAAGTGTCGCTACATCATCATTGATATACCGCCCGCGCTGCACATTGCGCAGCGTTATCTGTCATCAGTCTTTGCGGATCGCCATGTTCTTTCGCCGCGGTGTTTCGACGACGCGGACCATTTCGCGACGGAAATGCATGCGGCTGACATCGTCTTTCTCCTGCCGCATCAGGCAGTGATGCTTGCCGACCAGAGCGTCGATCTGTTCCTCAATATCTCTTCCTTGCACGAGATGAACCCGCTGCAAATCCAGGCGTACATGACCATGATTGACCGGCTCACATCCGGGGTGTTCTACACCAAACAATGGGAGATCAGCAGAAATCCCTATGACAACATGGTGGTCAGGAAAGCCGATTACCCGATTCCGTCCCACTGGGTCGAGCTCTATTCTCGGCCGGCAAAAGTTCAGACGACGTTCTTTGAAGCAATGTACGCAACGGACTAACCACCACCCTGGCGTTCCCGGAACACTATTGGAGATGCCGTTTTGAGGCAACCGCTGGTTACCGTCTGCCTTCCAACCATTGGCCGCACGGACATGCTCCGTGAAGCACTCGAGAGCCTGCGCGGTCAGACATACCCCCATCTGGAGATTCTGCTGCTCGACAATGCGGCGGAGGCGGAGGGACGCCAGATTCTGCAAGACTTTGCCGATCGTGATCCGCGCGCCCGTATCCTGCACAGCGAAGAGCGGCTACCCATGTTCGCGAACTTCAACCGGGGAATCCGCGCGGCCCGCGGCGAGTACATCGCCTTTCTTTTCGACGACGATGTCTACCTCCCCGGCTTGGTGCAGCGCGAAGTGACGATGTTGGAGGCCTATCCCGCGGCGGGTTTCGTCGGGAGCAATTACTACCTGATCGACGCATCCGGCGGCGTTTCAGCGTCCCCCCGGCTCGTGAACACGACGCGGGTAGTGCGCGGACGCCAATACATTCGCGATCAGGTCCGGTGCGCGAGCATGATCATTGGGACGCCAGGCATCATGGTTCGCCGCGATCTGCTCTCCACCTTCCCATTTGATGAATCATTGCCTGTCCATGGTGGCGATCTCGTGGCGCGACTCCGCATGGCCGAAGTTGCGGATGTCGGTTTGATCGCCGAACCCCTGGTGCAGATTCGCGTGCATCCTCAGACCGAGACATCAACACTCTCGCTGACCGCAAGTGTTGATTTGCGCGCCCGCCTCCTGCACGATTACATCGTGGAATATGCCCAGCGCTGGCCGGATGATCGTGCGTTCAGGCGCTCGCTGGAAGTTGGCCTGGCCAAATCGTTCGTGTCCGTCCTGTTGTGGGACTGGATCGCGCTCGGGGACAATCGTGAAGCGGAGGAGCGTTTGCGCGCCTTCGGCGCACTCCCCGCCGGTCGTAGGCTCATCGCCGCCTTGGAAATCATCGAACGGCTGGGTCTTTCCGCCCGCAGACGGCAATCGTTGCTCGCGCCGTTGCTGCGACGGTTCCGCCGGATAGTTCCGACCCCATACGGGCACAAGAACCCCTGAAACGCCCGAGACGCGATCAGGGCAATTCAAAGAGTTCGACGGTATCGACATCGCACCTCGACCAGGAGGACAACTCCACCACGGCCGAGGCCGCCTCCTCTGGCGCCCGATGCCAGAGGAACTGCTTGCTCCATGCTGTTCCGGGCCACACGGCATCTGTCGTCGATCCAAGTTCGGCGCCATGTTCATCGAGCCAACGTAGAGTGAGTTGACCCGACTGCTGAGGATCAGCGCATTTTGCGGTCGCAATGACCACATAAGGTCTTCCGCCGGAGATCGAAACCTGCTGCGCAATAGAACCTTTGATCCATCCGGCCGGGGTTGACTTGTTTTTCGGAGGACGCTTTCCGGTTTCCCAAGCTCCTCGCTTCTTCCTGACCTTCTTCAGACCGGGATCGTCCAGCAGATTGCGCAGCGTTGGTGCTCCCCAAGGCGCACCACCAGAGGGAACCACCTCGAAGAGGTAGCCACCGCGATCACCAGCCAGAATGCGCGTGTACAACCTCAGGAACTCCGTGGAAAGAAGTGTCGAGCGCCAGTCAGCCGGACTCGTGCCAGCGCGATTCCAGATGAAGTACTTCAATCCCAGCCGATCGAGGCTGGCAAGAACGTCTTCTGGTGTCGAGCCGAGAGAGGAAAGCGGGTCGTTAGGTTCCACGTAGATCAGGCGCGCTTCGGTATAGATCTGCGGACCCCCGTCATGATGGCCAAAGTAGCCGACGAGCGTGTCCGGAGGAAGTTCAGTTGTTGTGGCCTGCACAGCCGCGGCCGAGGGGATAGCGCGTTCCAGATAGTGGGTTGCTGTCTCGCGGCCAAGAAAGAGATCGACCGGAAATGAGGTCAGCACGCCGAAGAGAAAGAAGACGGGAGTCACCAGGAGCCCGACGACCATGCCGCCCTTGGCCGCCATATCCAGAATCTGGCGTGGCCGCGTGTTTTGCATTGCCACGACGCTGGCGAAAGCAATTCCGACCAAAGCAGCGGCGAGCGCCAACGTCGGCAAGAGGTGGCGAATGATCTGAAAGGGTGAAAATGCCCAGCCAATGTATGAGACGAGCGCTGTCACGCCCAGGAGGGCAAGGGTGCGATTGCGAGGAGCGAGCAACACGAGCGGCAGGAGCGCCAACAGCAGGATGCCGATTTCGCCATGACCAATGGTGAGGAACCGATGCTCATCGGCGTGAAAGGTAAAGAACCACGGGATTTTCAACAGGTCGAGGGGTGAATGCCCGAGATTGAATTGCTGAGGATCGTAGACCTGCCGCGCTGCTTCGACGACGCTCACTGAGTCGCGTTCGATGGGCGCGCTGCCAGGGTTCCAGATCGCCGCCAGGGAGTGAAGCACAATCGCCACTTTGGGAGAAAGCGTTCCCGTGAGGATGTAGCCGCGGAGGAGCCAGGGCAGGAAGACGGCCGCGCCGAGCGCAAACACGATACCCGCCTTCGCCCGCTCCAGCCACTGCCCGGGACGCCGTCCCACGAGCACGATGCCCAAGCCCATGGCGACGATGAGGATCGCCATGTTGAGTTTTGTCGCCAGTCCGAAACCGGCCAGCGCCCCGGCGAGCGCCAACCAACTCCAAAGACCGTGGCGCTGCCACAGCATGAGAGACAGGACCGCGGTGATGGTGAACAGGACGGAGAAAAGATCGATGAGGGCGTGGCCGATGAGCCAGAGCACAAGCGGCATCGTGCCGAACAGGACAGCTCCAACCATAGCGGCAACGCGTCCGGAGGCCAGCCAGCCCAGGGCGCCGATGCCCAGAATGCCAGCAAGTCCAACAAGCGTATTGATCAATTTGATCGACGTTATCCCCCCGAGGCCGTAGGCGACAGCGTTCACAAGATGCGCCTGGATTGGCTCCTTGGATACGACGAGATGCGGGATCTCCGCAACGTTGCCGGCCTGCCACAATTCGCGCGCAATTGGGAGGTGCTGCCAAATGGCGTCGGATACTGTCTCGGGAACGAAGGCCGTGAGGATCGCAAACGCGACCATGCCAACGGCGAGCCCGAGCACGATGGTCTCGAACATGGTCAGGAGCGGAGCTCGCCAGCCGCGCAATTGGGCCATGTCGAGGCGGAGGCGCCGCCAGTCCAGAACCAGCACGGCCAGCAGCACCAGGCCACTGCTACCGAGAACGGTGGGAGCGTTTAACCACCCCCCCGCGGCCAGCAGAAAGAGGAGCAGGCCGAACGTTCCGAGTCCCAACGCGAAGGCCACCGGAACCTGCACAATTGCCGCCGGCGGAGGGAACCCCAGCCTGTGGAGGAGCGCCGTGCCCACGAGCCACGCAAAGACGAAGAATGCGCTGGAGAAGAGCAGTTCTCCGATCGAGCCCGTGGTGATCGCGCCCACGACCACGATCATCCCGCCAGTACCGATGACAACGGGGAGCGTTGCCACGGGTCGGACCCGACGCGTGATCAGCGCGGTACAAAGACAGATGAGATAAACAAGCGAAGCACTGACCAAAATCGCCGGGGTAGCAATGTCTGATGATACGTAAGTGGGTCTGGAAGGACCGACGGTCCTTGCCGCCAGCAGCACGCCAAGCGCGACGACAACTGCCACCCAGATCACCAAGGCAACGACGAGCCCAATTGACGCCGTCTGGCGCAATTTCACGAGACCCCGAAACGCATCAGCATTGGCGCGCGCACTCAGCTTTTTCGTTGGATGCACGCCTTCAACCACGGACGTTTTCGTTGCTCACAAACCCCTCACATCTGGGCGGAAAGCGCCTGGATTCCCTCCCCCACGCGCATTGCCCTCACCAAATGGTACACATACCCAAAACGAGCGTTGGATCAGGCCGTTTCACCCTCTATCATGCGCGCGGATGATCTCGGTTGAACACGCACGCTCTTTGGTGCGGCGGAAAGGCGGAGCAGCCTCCACATTGCGTCATGGTTATCGTTGCGTACCGCGCCAACTCCGAGCCGTGCTGTACTTGGAGCCTCTGGGGAGGTTCTGGCACGGTGCAACGTTTTCCCGTGTTGAGACGCGGTTAAGGCAACCGGTCGTGGTTTCAACGTGCTTCTCCTTCCCGGGGCGCGCGCGCGGTGGGCAACAGTGGTGATTGCCGGAGCACCCGGGGAGTAATTCGGCCGGGTTCCATTGCCACCATGCTGGGGTCGGTTCCAGCACGCGCATGAATCGGTGTCGAAACCTTCGCCTCAAGCGTTTACCGGTGGAGAAACCCATTTTCCATGATTACCGTGGTGCATGTGATTGGCACGCTAGAGCTCGGCGGCGCCCAAATGATGCTCTGGAAGCTGCTGTCGCGCATGGATCGCCAGCGCTTTCGGAATGTTGTCGTGTGCGCATTCGAAGAGGGTCCGCTTGCCGAGCAGATTCGTGCCATGGGGATCCCGGTGCACGATTTGAGAATGCGCCACGGCGACTTGCCGCCTGGCAATCTCAGGAAGCTGGTGCGCATGATGAAACTGCCCGGCGCCAGCGGACGGTTCTTGGATCTGCTCAGGCGAGTGGAGCCGGATTTGATCATGACTTGGGGATACCACGTCGACATCCTGGGCTTGCTGGGC
>JBBRVX010000099.1:0-18304 GCA_038246475.1 Thermomicrobiales bacterium
CTCTTCGAGGAAAATGTCGATGAGGACATGCCAGTCGCCCCGCTTGCGCAGCGTCGCGATACTGCTCTTCCGCAACGCCGGCCACGGATCGCCGGGCTGGCCGGGCAGAAGCGCCATGCGCCGCACGGCATCGTAGCTGGTCCTCGTGGGAGAGGCTTTGAACCCATCCAGGACAAGCTCGAGCGCCTTGGCGGGTTGGCCAAGTTCGGCGTAGCGGCGCTCCAGCCATCCGCGCAGCAGTTGATCGTAGTGCGCGTTCTGGCCTTCCTTCTCCCAGAGCCGATCGTCGATCAACGCCATCACTCTCGGCGCGGCCTCCTGGCCGCCCTGCTCCAGGAGCTGGTCGGCGAATGCCGTCAGCTCATGCGCGGCGGCGATCTGGCGGGCAGCAAGCGCGATGGCCTCATCGTAGCGGCCAAGCTGGAGCAAGCACTGGGCGGCATCGGCCCAGAGTCCCGCGTTGCGATACTCCGTCAGCAGCTCGTCGCCGGAGAACCCCGCCTCGCCGCGAAAGAGGGCGAGGAACGCAATGGCCGCCTGCTTCTCCCACGACCGATCCGCCTGGTCGGCATTCAGGGACGCCAAAGCATCCCGGATCGCCGCGATGGCGCGTTTCTGCTCCTCGCCCGATGCGGCGCGCACAACAGACGCGGGGCCAACTTGACTCAGGCTAAGGCCACCCGCATCGACGTCGGCCTCCCAGATGCGCATGATCGCGTCGAAGAGCCGGCGGCGCTCGCCCGCCGGCAATCGTTCTGCCTCGGTCAGGCCATCCTGGGCGTCGAGGGTCGCGGCCAGCAATGTATCGCAACGCTGAATGAGCGCGTCGATCTCACCGCCTTCGTCCTGCAGCGAGGCGAGCTCCGGCGCCACCATTTCGATGAATACCGCCGTCAGACGCAGGACGTTGCGCCAGTGACCGACCTCCAGGTACGCCCCCGCGAGGTCGACAATGCGCTCCAGCGGGGCTAGGTCGTAGGCGGGTATCTCGTACCCGTAGTCGTATCCGTACCCATACCTGCCGCCATTTCGCCAGGACGAGAAATCGTCGTACTCTTCACCCTCGTCCGGGAGCGCGGCGGCGATCTGGCGGCGGATCGCCGCTTCATCGATTAGCGCGTCACTCGCGGCAACCGCAACGGGCATGGGGACGTCGAGCAGCGATTCCAGCTCGGGCTGAACGCCGAGCATCTGCTCGATGAGGGCCACCAGGGCCTCGTGACTGCGCCCGGCCAGGAGGTCGGCGACGGGCGGGCGCACCTCGAACGACTCCAGCGCGTCGATCCAGGTCAGCAAGAGAGCGACGACATGTTTGCAGAATCCACCGCGCGGACAGTCGCACGCGAAGGCGGTAGGGTTCTTCGCACTGGTGTTGCCCGGCCTGGCCAGCGTGGCCTCCACGAGATACGGGCCGCCGCTGGAGCCGTGACAGCGGGCCCGCAAGGTGTTTTCGCGCCGGATGGCGTTAAAGATGTGCCGGGTGCGGGCGTAGCCCCGGCCTCGCTTGAAGCTGCCCGCGTCAGTTTGCGCCGCGATGTCCGACTCGGTCAGCGGGGCGAGCTCGGCGAGGCTCTCTTCCTGGCTGGGTGGAGGGGAGTGCTTGAGCAGGGCAATGGCCATGGCAACGACTCCTGGCGGCGGGTACGCGGGTACGCCGGATTCGATGACGCCTAGAGTAACGCATCCGCGCGGCGCGCAAGGGGCAATTGGTTTGCGAGGGCAGCATGCGCGCCATGGGTGGAGGGGCCACGCTGGCATCGCCCGCGCTTCCGACCAGACGACGCAAAGGCCCAAACAATCGTTCCGCCCGCGAACGTTCGCGGCGAATGAATCCGGGCGACGCAGGCGTCGCCCCTACAGGCAGTGTGTCTTCTCGCGCTTTCCGACAATTTGCGGCCACCTCGTCAGGGCTAGGCGTCTGCCAGCGCTCGGGTATATGCCCGCTTCGCCACCTCATCGCGGACCGTGAACACCACCCGCTCGATGTCAGCGTGCTGGCGCAGAACGGAGGTGACTTCTCGCACCGCAATGCCGGCCGCGCGCTCTTTCGGAAAGCCGTAGACCCCGGTCGAAATCGCCGGAAAGGCGACCGACTTCGCACTGGTCCGTGAGGCGAGCGTCAGGCTTTCCCGATAGCAGGAGGCCAGCAGCGCATCTTCGCCGCGATTGCCCCCATGCCAGACGGGGCCCACGGTATGAATGACCCATGTTGCTGGAAGATCGAATCCGGGGGTCAGGCGCGCCTCGCCCGTGGGGCAGCCGCCGATCAGCCGGCACGCCGCGAGGAGCCGCGGCCCGGCCGCGCGGTGGATCGCGCCGTCGACTCCGCCGCCCCCCAGCAGCGACGTATTCGCCGCGTTGACGATGGCATCGACCGCCAGGGTCGTAATATCGGCCTCGACGACCTCGATGCGATCCATCATCGCTTCGTCCCACGCCTAGAGCGCGCTGGTGCCTTCATAGACGAGATCTCGACAGCGCATTTCGACCTCGCGCGGGTCAATCGGGTTGCGGGCCAGGCCCCCGGCTATCGCCGCCTGAGCCACGGCGCCAGCGATGCGGGGCGCCACGCGAAGATCGAGGCTGTCGGGGATCAGGAAGTTCGCGGAGAGCTCGGACGGATCGACCAGATCGGCAATCGCCCGCGCGGCGGCGATTTTCATGCTGTCGTCGATGGTGCGCGCCTTCACATCGAGCGCCCCTCGAAACACACCCGGGAAGGCAAGCGAGTTGTTGACCTGGTTCGGGTAGTCGGAGCGGCCAGTGGCCACCGCCAGCGCCCCCGCTTCCAGCGCCAGGTCTGGAGTGATCTCGGGCGTCGGATTGGCCAGGGCGAACACGAGCGGATTGGGAGCCATGGCAGCCACCATTTGCGGCGTCAGCGCGCCGCCCGCGGAAAGCCCGATGAAGACGTCGGACCCGACAATAACGTCGCTCAGCGTTCCGGTGCGACGCTCGCGATTCGTCAAGCGGGCGATCTCTTCCTTGGAGAAATCCATGTGCTCGATCCGTCCATCGTAGATCGCGCCGTTGCGGTCGCAGAGGATAGCGTCTCCGATACCCAGGCCGAGCAGGAGCTTCGTCACCGCGATGCCCGCCGCGCCCGCGCCATTCACCGTCACCCGCAGATCTTCCATGCGACAGCCGCGAATCTTGCAGCCATTAATCAACGCGGCGGCCACCACGATCGCGGTGCCATGCTGATCGTCGTGGAAGACCGGCATGTCGAGCGTTTCGCGCAGCTTGCGTTCGATTTCGAAGCAGCGCGGGGCGCTGATGTCCTCCAGGTTGATGCCGCCAAAATTTGGCGCGATGTTCTGCACGATGCCAACGATTTCATCGACATCGCGGGCGGCCAGGCAGATCGGGAAGGCCTCCACCCCGGCCAGCGTTTGCAGCAGAACTGCCTTTCCTTCCATGACCGGCAAGGCGGCCTGCGGCCCGATGTCGCCCAGGCCGAGCACGGCCGAGCCGTCGGTGACGATCGCCACGAGGTTTCC
The DNA here is from genome assembly GCA_038246475.1 of Thermomicrobiales bacterium. Classification (GTDB taxonomy): domain Bacteria; phylum Chloroflexota; class Chloroflexia; order Thermomicrobiales; family UBA6265; genus JACCXM01. The sequence continues at coordinate 3,501 of JBBRVX010000099.1, forward strand.
CTTGGCCGTGATTTCATCGACGAGGGCGGGATTCTCGCGGATGACATGCGCTGGCGAGAGCGCGGCCGGGGGCACGTAGAGCATGTTCAGGATGTGGTGATCGCGAATCGGGATTTTCGAGCGAATCTCCAGCACCCCGCCATGGCGCAGGCGCAGATCGATCGCCTCTTCCCGAAACGTCTTCTGCTCGCCGCGGGTGGGCGGTTTCAGCGGCAGGAGACGCCCTTCGTAGACATAGCGGCGGGTCCGCTCGCTGACGAGCTCCGGCGCGATCTCACGGCCAGCCTCGCCAGCTTCCTGGGCGGCGCGAACCACGGCCGCAGCAATCGCCGGGGCCACCTGAAAATCGAAAATGCGCGGCACGATCTGATCGGCGTGCAGCGCGTCCGCCGGGATCACGGCGGCCAGCGCCCGCGCGGCATAGAGCAGCGTGCGCAGGCGGATGTTCCGGGCCCGGGAATCGAGCAGCCCGCGGAAGACACCAGGGAACACCAGGGAAATGTCCATGGTGTTCGGGAAATCCGAGCGGCCGGTGGCGACGACCCTGGCCCCGGCGGCACGCGCCGCGGAAGGGGAGATTTCCGGCTCCGGGACGGCGAGGGCGAAGACGATAGGCTCCTTGGCCATAGAGCCGATCATCGCCTCGGTCACGATGCCGCCGTTGGAGAGCCCGATGAAGACATCCGCGTCGACCAGCATGTCGGCCAAGCTGCCGCGCCGGCCGGAAAGATTCGTCTCCTTGGCCAGATAGGCTTTCGCCCAGTTCATGCGGTCGGGACGATATTTGTAGAGCGCGCCAGCCCGATCGCAGACGATGAGATCGCGCACCCCGTCCCGCGTCAGCAGCCGCCCCACACCGATACCCGCGACGCCCGCGCCCGAGATCACGACCTTGACGTCCTCGATCTCCTTGCCGACGACCTTCAAGGCATTGAGAAGCCCGCCCAGAACCAGGATCGCCGTGCCATGATGCTGGTTCGAGAAGACGGGGATGTCGGTCCCGTTCTCCAGGTTATCGGCGATGGTAAAGGCGCGGGGGGCGGAAATGTCGTCGAGGCAGATCGCGCCGAACGTCGGCGACAGGGCCAGCCCGATTTCCACGATCTGGTCGGGATCTGTGGTGGCGACGGAGATTGGAAAAGCATCGACCCCGGCGAACGTCTTGAAAATGACGCTCTTGGCCTCTTCCAGCGGAATTGCCGCTTCGGGCGGCCCAACTTCGCGTCCGAAGATGTCGGAACCGTCGGTGAGGATGGCGACGGTATTGCCGCGACAGGTGAGGTCGAACGAGGCCAGGGGATCATCCTTGATGGCCAGACAGGCCTCGGCGACGCCGGGCGTGTAGACGAGGGAGAGAATGGCCCGGTCGCGGATGGGGATCTTGGAGCCAACCCCGATCAGACCCTGGTAGCGGCGCCGGTAATCGAGCCCTTCCTGCTCCAGCGCGGTCAGCACCAATCCTGGCGGCGCCGGATCAGGGGCAGCCTCGGTCGGAGCGCTCAACGCGTTCGCGGGTTCTTTGAGTTTTGGTCTGGTGGTCTTCTCGGTGCTCGTCACGCGTGCATTCTACGTTGTGCGCCCCCGCGACGGCAGGAGGTCCCGGCTTTCCGGGACCTCCTGCTCCGATCGAGGACCTCGTCAGACCAACCGTGTCTTCCTGCCAGCCATGTCATCCTGGCTACCGCGACACGGTGATAGTGTCATCCCGAACCCGCAAGGACTCTCGTTTTCATCCGCGTACGGACGAGGAACACGACGAGATTCCACCTGCGTCGGAATGACACTGTGGCTGTGTCGCAGCACTGACGAAGGAAGGACCTGGGCGCATCAGCCGTGACAGACAGATGGCGCCGGGCTGCCTCGCCCATACTCGACTCAGCTCGCGGGCGTGGCCTCAGGCGCCAGCTCGTTCCGAATGGCGGTCAACTCCTTGATCTCGCGCTCCTGGGCATCGATGACCCGCTGTGCGACATCTCGGATTTCCGGATGCACCGCGCGCCCCATCGTGGCCTGGGAGGCCTCGATGGCCATGCGATGATGGGGAATGACCTGGTCGATGAAGGCCAGATCCGCGTTCTCGGCCGCGCAGAATGTGGAAACCTGCGCCATGGCGTCCATCTGGAAGCGCATGGCGTCCATCGCATCAGGCATTCCGGGCATCATCATCTCATGCATGGCGGTCATCATGGCGTTGTCCATCGGCATCGGATTGGCATCGCCATAGAACGACGCGCGATAGCCACGGAGCTCCTCGATCTCCGCTCCCTGTGTGTCGATGACCGCCGCCGCGATCTCCCGCAGGCGCTCGTCCGTGAGCCGCGGCATGGCCGCCTCGGCCAGGGCAATGATGCTCTGATGATGGGGGATCATCATGTCGATGAACATCTGATCCTGGTCCATCATCATGTGATCCATGCCGGCCATCGGCGTGCCCATCATGGCCATCCCGCCCATCATGGCCGCCGGCGTGCCCGCGCGTTGCCCCGCCATCATGTCTTCGCAGCGATACGCGGCGGCAGGCGTCGCGTCCTGCGCGGAAACGGCCGGGGGGAATTGGGCGGTGAACAGTGTGGAACCGGCCAGCACTACCGCCAGCATCGACTGGTTGGCATTCATGAATTTCGTCCTCCAGAAGGTGCGAGGTGTTTGATCACCGCGTCGCACCGAGTGTGCTGAACTGAAACGCTTATGCCTCGTGTCATCGGCCTATATGCGATAGACCTGGAGGAGGGCGCGCCGGTGCGGCGCCGAGCGCCCAGGCTCGTGCCAGAGAGGCGTCGCGCTGCGATGCAGGGCAGAAACCATCTGGCTGACTCCGCGCGGAGTGAGCTCAGTCTGGATGATTTCGGGTTCGTCGCTGGCGCGGGGTACGGCCCACTGCCCGACGCCGCAATCTTGCAGATGGTGGGGCGCAGGGGCGAGCGGATCGATGTCCGACGCGTCGAAATGCGAGGCGGGCTGCGAATGAGCCTGATGCGGAGATGCCGGAGTTGGCGCCGTCGCGGCCCACGCGGGCCCGGCCATGAGCAGATCATGGCCCAGGAAGGCGAGCACGAGCAAGAGTCCTGCCAGCGGCCAGCCGCTGAACCTCCCTCGCCTGCCTCGGGAAAGCTGGTGCATCACGCCTCCAATAGAAGGTGCTGCATGAGTCATGCCGCGGCGCCCGCTGGGCCGATAACGGCCTCGGGCCGCAAGTCGAGACGGCGGAGCAGTTGGGCGTTCAATGCGACCACGATGGTCGAGACGCTCATCAGGATGGCGCCGACAGCGGGAGGCATCAGCAGACCAATGGGCGCAAGCACCCCTGCCGCCAGGGGAATCGCCAGGGCGTTGTAGCCAGCCGCCCAGGCCAGGTTCTGCACCATCTTGCGATAGCTGGCCCGCGAGAGCTCGATCACGCCGACCACGGAACGCGGATCGCTGGTGGCCAGGATGACGCCGGCCGACTCGATGGCCACGTCGGTTCCCGCGCCGATGGCGATGCCCACGTCCGCTCGGGCGAGAGCCGGGGCATCGTTCACGCCATCGCCCACCATGGCCACGCGTTCGCCGCGTCCCTGTAGCTCGGCCACTGCCCGGTCCTTATCCTCCGGCAGCACTTCGGCGAAGACTTCGTCGATGCCCAGATCCCGCGCCACGGCCTCGGCCACCGGGCGGGCATCGCCGGTGATCATCACCACGCGCAGGCCGCGGGCATGGAGCGCCACGACCGCCTCTCTGGCCTCGGGCCGGATCTGATCTTCCAGACCCAGCGCGCCGATGACGCGGCCATCCCGCACGACGTGGAGCACCGCGGCGCCGCGCGCGCTCCAGGCCGCGGTTTCCTCGTCGAGCGACGGCGGCACGGTGAGCCCGCGCTCGCGGAGAAACGCCGGACCGCCGATCGCCACCTCGCTGCCGTCCACCTCGGCTTCAACGCCTCGTCCAGCCAACGCGCGGAACCCCGAGGCCGGCAGGCGCGGCAGGGCCGCCTCTACCGCTCGCCGCACCACCGCCCGCGCCAGCGGATGCTCGCTATCCGCTTCGACGGCGGCAGCCAGCGCGAGCAGGCGATCGGTGTCGCCATCGGTGGCCGCGAAGCCCGTGAGGACGTGCTCGCCGCGGGTGAGCGTCCCGGTTTTGTCGAAGAGGATCGTGGTGACCTCGCGCATCCGCTCCAGCGCCAGCCGATCCTTCACCAGAATTCCTTGCTGAGCCGAGATGGCGGTCGAGAGGGCGATCACCAAGGGAATCGCCAGCCCCAGCGCATGGGGGCAGGAGATCACCAGCACGGTCACCGCCCGCGTCACGGCATCATCAGGGCGGCCGAGCAGATTCCAGATCACGAAGGTCAGCAGCCCCGATGCCACGGCCACGTAGAAGAGAAGCCCAGCGAAGCGATCGGCCAACACCTGGGCCCGCGAGCGCGATGTCTGGGCCTCTTCGACCAGCCGTTGGATTCCGGCCAGCGCCGTTTCGCTGCCGACCGCCTCGACCCGGACCCGGACCGATGAGCCCATGACCACCGAACCGGCCACCACCCGATCGCCGGCGCTCTTCTCCACGGGGCGGGACTCGCCGCTGATCATCGACTCATCGAGCTCGGCCAGGCCCTCGATAATCACGCCATCGGCAGGCACGCGGGCGCCCGGCCGCACCAGCACGAGGTCGCCCGCGCGCAGGGCCGCCAAGGCCACCGTCTCGGTTCCATCCGCGATGATCCGTTCCGCCTCATCGGGAAGGAGCGCCGCCAGCGCGCCGAGCGCCCCCCGCGCCTGCCCGATCGCCCGCATCTCCTGCCAGTGGCCGAAGAGCATGATGGTCACCAGCAGGGCTAGCTCCCACCAGAAATCGAGGTCGAAGAAGCCCAGCGTGGTCGCGGCGCTGGCGAGGAACGCGACGCTGATAGCGAGTGAAATGAGCAGCATCATGCCCGGCTGGCGGGCTTTCAGCTCATCTGCACCACCCTTGAGGAAAACCGCCCCTCCATAGATGAAGACGATCGTGCCCAGAACGGGCGAGACGAGATCGCTGCCCGGAAAGGCGGGCATCGTGAAGCGGAGCCACTCCTGCACCATGGGGCTGTAGAGGACGATAGGTATGGACAGGAGGAGGCTGATCCAGAAGCGGGAGCGGAACATCTCGACGTTGTGGCCGGCATGCTTGTCGTGCCCGCCGTGCTCCCCATGGCCCGCGGCCCCGTGCTCGGCGTCCGCCATCGCCTGGTGGTCGATGTCGCCAGGATCGGCGAGATCGCCGCGATGCGCGAGCCCATCGGCCTGGACATGGCTCGCGTGGTCAGCGGAATGAGCCGTGTCGATGGGGGAGGCGGGGTGCTTGGGCGTGGCCATCAGCGCGCATTTCTCCATCTCAAAGTACGAAACCAACAAACCGGGCGCGAAATGGAACGCCCGGAACGCGTTAGCCGACGCTGCGCCCGAAGCGGTCGATGGCGCCGATCAGCTCGGTCATCATCTCCTCCCGGGCAGTCTCGTCGCCCCCTTCTTGCATGGCGGTGGCGACGCAGCCCCGTACATGGTCCTCCAGGACGAGGAGGCCAGTTTGTCGCGCGGCGGCGATGATGGCGGAGAGCTGGGTCAGGATGTCGAGGCAGTACTCGTCCCCTTCGACCATCCGCTGCACCCCGCGCACCTGTCCCTCCATGCGGCGCAGGCGCGCCTGGATCTTGGCCTTGTCGTGGGCGTACGAGGTGGAGCGTCGCACTGCCGGCTCGTCGTCCGCCACGGATTGATCTCCGCCATGCAGCGGTTCACTCATGTTTAGCACGTCTTGCATTTCCATAGGACGATCATACCCCGCACCGGTATCTCAGTCAAGAAGTGGGGAGGGAAGATAGCATGGCACGGAAGCACGGGGCATGTCTGGCCTCTGGATTCGATTCAAGTCAATTGCCGTCGCTCATGTATGAAGGCCGATACCGCCAAGCGATCTCTTTCCTTTCCAATACCTGTATGGGGTATCTCGGAGCGCTGGATCGACAAACGCGCGAAGGCGGAGTTGCCCGCGCAGCCGCCCTGGGCCCCCTTCGCCAGGATACGCTTCGGCGCTCTGACAGGGGGGGTAAGGCGAACAGGCTGCTCCCGTCGCGACCAACCCTCACCCCAACCCCTCTCTTCCCCTAGCTCCGTCGGGCCGGGAGAGGGGCGTATTGTCGTGTACAACGTGGCATTCGTTGCATTCTTCCCCATGTCAGCCGTCGGGCCGGGAGAGGGGGGGGTAGAGGCGGACCACCACGCCCGTCGCGACCAACCCTCACCCCAAACCGCCACCCGCAAGCGGGTACCCGGCCCTGTGCGCAGGGAGAGGGGCTTATTGTAGTGTTGAAGGCGGCGTTTCTTGCCTACCTCCCCCTGTCAGCTCCGGCGCGGGGAGACGGAAACGCTCGTGGTTTACGTTGGCGAGGGCGAGACGCCGTCATGCTCCCAGGCGACCGCCGAGTAATCCCATGGGCGTGGGACCAATGGAGGACGATGCGCGCGGAGCGTTCAGACGAGACTGTCTAATCCCTTTGCGCATGCTCGGCTCACCCCTTTGGTGGATATGCCACCGCCTGCTCTGGCGAATAGCTGGCGCGAGTTGAGATGAACGCGGGGTTGACCTTCACACTGCCATCGCCCCCCACCGAAAGCGGCATCAGATCGAACGGCCTCCGCGCTGGCCCTCCAGTGCGCACCCCGTTGGCGTCGAACGTGCTGGCATGACACGGGCAGCGAAAGGCCTCCGCGCTCTCGACAGGCCCGACCCAGAATGTCCGGCAGCCCATGTGGGTGCATCGCCAGGAGAGCGCCAGCAACCCGTCTTCGTTGTGAGCCAGATAGAAGCGGCCTTCAAGATTGAGAAATGGCGGCGCGTTGACCGCTGGCACATCTTCCGGCGCAATCGTAAAGGTGCGCCGGCGGGCGTCCGACCGTTTCGGCCAGAGGAGGAGGCCGAAGCCGGCGCCAACCAGCGCCAGCACGGAGGCCACGGCCCCGACCGCGGCGTTGCGGATGAATGACCGTCGCGCCGCGGGCGATTCCATCCAGGAGAGGGGAGCCAGCGCGATCAGCGGCACGACAAGCCACCCGAACGCTTGATTGGGAACGAGCTTTCCAAGCGTCGTCATGGAGATCGCACTCCTCTCTCGGTGCGGCGTCCTTCCCAAAGGTCATTCTACCGGGAAGTAGGCAGGATCGCTCAAAGCCGGCGCCAAGCAGGTGGTCATTCGGTTTTGGAGCCTTGGCGCTGTTTCCCGTGCCGCGGGCGACGCACTTGCAGGCGTCCCCCCTACCGTCGCGCCGGGCAAGGAACGATGCTCCTGGAATCTCTGACTAGCTACTTGGATTCGAGGGACGCTCGACGCCAGAGGCTATTACCGTGCGAAACGCCGCGAGCATGCGCTTGAGTTCGGCGCGCACTGAACACCGCGGTTGGCGCTCGTGCGAGAATGGGCCACGTTCACCGCGTGGTAGCCGTCGCCGCGACGCGGTCGCATCGAATGACCTGACCCCTTGGACCCCGCCCTTGGGAGGAGCAACGTGACGCCCCATTCACCCGTGCCTCTATGGCTGACCCGGAGGCCGATCTTCGTCCGTGCGTTGGCCATTCTCGTGTTCATCGCCGCGATGGTTGGAGTGGCCGCGCAACCGGAGCCCGTCGCGGCGAAAGCACCGAAAGCTATCGTCGTCTCGATCGGCGCGCAAACGCTCTGGGCCTACAAGGGCGATGAGGTTGTCTTGACTACCTACGTCAGCACCGGCAAGGCGGGATTCGACACCCCGCTTGGGCATTACGCCATCCTCAGCAAGCTGCCCTCGCAGAGCATGGAAGGGGTCATCGGCGGCGAGTACTACAACGTGCCCGACGTGCCCTCGGTGATGTACTTCACGAACTCCGGACACGCCCTGCATGGCACCTACTGGCATAACAACTTCGGCGCCCCGATGAGTCACGGCTGCGTCAATCTGCCGCTCGATGTCGCCGACTGGCTCTATCGATGGGCTCCCGTTGGCACTCCCGTACTGATCGTCCCGTAACCAGCCGCTCAAGCTGATGCACGACCTCCTGGGGAGCGGGCATTCCCGCGATCTCGTCGCGCATGCGCCTCGCGTCTTCGACGTATTGCGGAGAGGTCAGCACCTCGCGTACGGCCTCCCGGATCCGGTCCGGCGTGCAGTTGGCGCTCGGGACGGTGACCGCCACGCCAAGCGACAGGCAGCGGCGGGCGTTGTCCGGCTGATCGGCTTCGATGGGAACGATCACCATCGGCACGCCGAAGCTCAGGGCAGCCATCACCGTGCCGCTCCCGCCATGCGTGATCACCAGGTCGCAATGGGGCAGGATCAGGCTCTGCGGAATGTACCGCTCGATATGCACATGCGCCGACACAGGGCCAAATGTCGCCGGGTCGCGATTCCGCCCGGTCGTCATAATGAGCGTGATCGGTTCGTCGCGCAGCCCTTCGAGCATGGCTTCAAGGATGCCAGGCGTTCGATTGACGACGGTGCCCATCGTCGCGTAGACGGTCGGTCGAGCCGGCAAATCACCGACCCAGGCCGGGAGACGCTCATCACCGGATTGGTCGAACGGCGTTGGCCGCATGTTCCATGTCAACGATGGGTACGGGACGGCTGGATCACGATAGCTCGGTGGGGCCGTGGCCAGGAAGCGCTGACCAAACGCCCGGCGTCCTGCCGGGTCGGCGGGGAGGCCGGCAGACGCCCGTAGCGTGTCGAGCGGTTTCGCCACGGCGTCACGGAGCCAAGGGCGCCAGGCGACGGCCTGCACCGCAACGTCCGGCAACCTTTCCCGCTCGGCCGCGATACAGCCCGCGAATTCCGCCAGATCACGCACGATGACCGCGGGCCGCCAATCGTGCACGATGGCCAGCATGTCTGGCAGGGCACGCGCTGCTCTGCTCCCGGCAAAAAGGTGCGACCAGTGAAATCGTGCCCGCTCGGCCGGGGTCATCAGATCGAGGATCGCCCGCTGGCTGGCCTGTTCGTCAGGCGATTCGTCAGTCCCTACCCGAAAGCAGCGCAGCCCGATGCCCCCAATCGCGGCGCAGGCGAGGGGAGTGGCCGCGAACGCCACCTCGTGGCCCACCGCGCGCAGGGCCCGCGCCAATGGCACGAGAGGATGCCAATGGCCTGAGCCTGGCTGAGCAGTGAAGAGTACGCGCACAGCCGCCGCCATCACCCCCTCTCTTCCCCTAGCCCCATCGGGCCTCGACAGGGGGAGGTAGAGGCGAAACACTGCTCCCGTCGCGACCAGCCCTCACCCCAACCGCCACCCGCGAGCGGGCGCCCGGCCCGTCGGGCCGGGAGAGGGGCTTCTTGTCGTGTGACAAGGACGTTTCTTGCTTACCTCCGCCGGTCAGCCGTCGGGCCGAGAGAGGGGGAATCACGCTCCAGCAGACCGTGATTCCGGCAGTGATCAGCTGTTATCCGTATGAGCCGTGAACAGCACGCGCATACATGCATACCCTTCACGATCGCGGCGGCATCGGGTTGCTTGCTGGGGATGGCCCGAAAGCGTCGCTCGGCGAGCTACTCGTGGGTGACGGCCAGCACCCGATCTTCGAGGACCGCTTCCTCGCGCTCCAGCTCCGTTTCGCCATTCAGCGGCAGCGCCCGCTGGGAGCCTTCCGGCAAGGTCGCTTTGGCCGCGGCGACAAAATCGCGGAAGAGGGGATGGGGATTCGTTGGCCGGGAGCGGAACTCCGGATGAAACTGCACCCCCACGAAGAAGGGATGATCCCGGAGTTCCATGATCTCGGCGAGCTGGCCGTCCGGAGAGGCGCCGCTCACGATCAGTCCGGCTTCAGCGAGGCGACCACGAAACGAGTTGTTGACCTCAAACCGGTGCCGGTGCCGCTCGGCCACCTCCGGCATGCCATAGGCCGCCGCCGCATGGGTGCCCGGCTCCAGGCGGCAGGGCCAGAGGCCGAGCCGCATCGTGCCCCCCATCTCCACGCCCTTCTGATCGGGCATGAGATCGATCACCGGATACGGGGTGTGGGGGTCGATCTCCGTCGAATTCGCCCCGGACAAGCCGAGCACGTTGCGCGCCACGTCGATCACCGCCATGTGCAGGCCATAGCAGAGCCCCAGGTAGGGAATGCGGTGTTCGCGCGCCCAACGCGAAGCGGCGATCTTGCCCTCGGTGCCGCGCGCGCCGAAGCCGCCCGGCACGACGATGCCGGAGACGCCGCGCAGCATGCGCGCCAACTCATGTGGCGTCACCGTTTCCGCGTTGACCCAGACGATTTCCGGTTCGATGCCATGCCACAACCCGGCGTGGGTCAGCGATTCGATCACGCTCATGTAGGCGTCGGGGAGCTCGACATACTTCCCGACCACGGCAATGCGCAATGGTCTCCGGGGGCGGCGGACCTGATCGACCAGCGCTTCCCACTCTTGCAAATCGGGCTCGAGCGGCAGCCCCAGCTCGCGCGCGATGTATTGCCCGAGTCCGGATTCTTCGAGGATCAGCGGCACTTCATAGATCGAATCGGCGGTCGGCATGGAGATGACCGCCTCGCGGTCGACATCGCAGAAGAGCGCGATCTTCTCTTTGACGTCGTCCGGGATGGGGCGATTGGCGCGCGCCACGATGATCTCTGGCTGAATGCCGAGCGACCGCAGCTCGCGCACGCTCTGCTGCGTCGGCTTGGTTTTCAGCTCGCCCCCGCCGATCTCGGGAACGAGGGTGACGTGGATATAGAGAGCGTTCTGGCGGCCGACTTCGCGGCGCAACTGGCGGATGGCTTCGATGAACGCCTGGCCTTCGATATCGCCGATCGTGCCGCCGACCTCGACGATCACGACATCGGCGTTGTGCTGCCGCGCGGCGAGCCGCAAGCGATCCTTGATCTCATTGGTGATGTGCGGAATGACCTGGATCGTGCCGCCGAGGTAATCGCCACGGCGTTCCTTGGCGATGACCGCCGAATAGACCTGACCGGTGGTGACATTCGAGGCCCGGGAAAGATTTTCGTCGGTGAAGCGCTCGTAGTGCCCGAGGTCCAGATCTGTCTCGGCGCCGTCGTCGGTGACGAAGACCTCGCCATGTTGATAGGGCGACATCGTGCCCGGATCGACATTCAGATAGGGATCGAGCTTGATAATGGAGACACGGGCGCCACGGCTCTTGACCACCCGGCCGATCGAGGCAGTCGTGATGCCTTTCCCCACGGATGAAACGACGCCACCGGTCACGAAAATGTACTTGGGCACCCGCTCTCTCCCTCGCGTCCCGCGCGACATTCCACTCGAGTGATGGCTGCTAGCTCACTCCGAGAACGACCAGGCGCATCGTGTCACCCAGGTCACTGGGCTTGACCGTCAGTTTCTCTTCGGGCTCCGGGAGGCTCACGCCGAGATTGCGGCAGAAGAGGTCGAGCCCGGTCAAATCGCGATCGCCGGCTGGCGTCGCGTACTGCATCGGGATGACGACTTTTGGCGCCAATTGGCTGGTGATTTCGGCTGCCCGCGCGGGATCGAGGCCCTTGCTCCCGGCCGGAACCAGCAAGATGTCGACATCGGTCATCGCTTCCGCGTCCTCCGCGCTCAGCGCGTGGCCCAGATCGCCGAGATGGCAGATGGTCATGCCGTCGAGCTCGATCAGAAAGGCGGTGTTGAAGCCCAGTTCCTTCCCTTTGGCGTCGTCCTGAAAGGTGCGGATGCCGGTCACGAAGACATCATGAATCTCGTATTCGCCCGGTCCGTCGATCGTGTCGAACTCCGGCTTGATAGCGTTGAGATTGGCATGCTCTGGCTTCTGGGACGATACGGTCACGAGGTCGGCCGTCGTCCTGGCCAGCGAAAACCCGGTGCTCTTGCCGACCGGATCGGTGATCACCACGGCGTCTTTCCCGCGAATGCGGAAACAGTTATGCCCATACCAGCGAATCTCAGCCATGTTCACGCGTCTTTCCAGAGGCCACGGGCAGGCCCGCACGAAGATGTGCCTCGTGATATCAAAAAAAACAAACACGTAACGCCGTGACTCGCGTCACGACGGCGCGGCTATCAGTGTGGGCTAAAGGGGAAGGCTCTTCGCTCTCGCGCGATCTGGCGACCGCGCGCCGTTTCCCACGGAAGGTCAGTATACCACGCGGCCCGTCCCTTCCACCCTGGCCAGTCGGGTTGAGAAGGGTTGTACGTTCGCGCTAATCAGGGGATTCGGCCGAGAGCTCCGGGTCGTCGTCCGGCTGGCCCAGCGCCGCGTCCAGCGCCAGCCGGACGATATCGTACCCGTAGCCGCGACGAGCCAGATAGGCTCCCAAACGTCGCCGGATGGTTGCTGGATCCTGACCCACGTACGTGGCGAGGCGACGGCGAGCGAGCGTTTCCGCCGCCGCTGCCTCGTCGAGATCGGCTTCGGCGATGACGTCTCGCGCGGTTTCGGCGTCGATGCCCTTCTGGCGCAACTCCTGCTGGAGCAGCCGGTTTCCGCGAGGACGTTGGGTTGTGCGCCCTTCGACCCAGCGCCGGGCAAAGTCGGCATCGTCGAGGTACCGCCACTCGTAGAGCTTGATCACGACCTGGTCGATGGCCTGCTGGCCATACGCCGCCCGCCGCAGGCGATCGCGCACTTCGCGTTCCGACCGCGGGCGATAGGAGAGAAAGGTAAGCGCCGACTCCGTGGCCCGCGCCACTTCATCCCCCGCGATGAGATCGGCGAGCGATGCCTCGTCGAGGGCATCTCCCGGGTGGAGCCCGGCGCGCGACAGGACATCTTCTGACAGCGTCAAACCGGTTTGACCATCAACCTCGATGGCAAAGCGCCCCGGTTCCCGCCGCAGGGGAGCGATCCTGGTGATCGTGCCCGGGCGAACATCCGGGCGATCCGGGTCAGGCGGTGTAGCGGGATCGTCCGAGGATGCTGAATGCGTCATGCGGCATCGACCGTTTCGTGGTGTGCTCGGATCAGTACGGGGCGGTCGTCGGGGTGGAGCCTGCCTGGCAGACCGGACAGGCGCCATCCGCATACACCGCATAGTCGCTATTGAGCAGGCCAAAGATGGGGTGGCCGGCAATGTCGGGCTCGGCCAGGTTCCAGAGCGTCGCAATGCCGACGATTTCCGCGTTGAGATCGAGGAGGAGATCATGGAAACGCGTCATCGTCTCGCCTGAGCGAACCATGTTGTCGACCAACAGCACCCGCTTGTCGCGGACGAGATCCTCGATCTGCGGGGCAATGGCCGGGCCGTCCTCACTCGGCGTGGCAAAGGCAACGTTGGCCTTGGGATCGAGGAAGCCGCCGATCAACAGCGCGAGGCCAGCGCCCCAGATCGACGGGGTGGCCACGGTTTCCACATGGGCCGTGAAGAATTCCTTGGCGATCACGTAGGCCATGTGCGCGGCCACCACCGGATCGCTCAGCAGATGGTCGCGGTCGATCAGCCCCTGGCTATGCCCGCCATGCCGAAAGGCCCAATGCCCTTCCTTGAGCAGGTTCTTCTGCTTCAGTTCGGCGACGATCCGCGGATCGATCCTCGACACCCAGACCTCCGTCGATGGCATGAATGATCGGACGGGCCAAGGGTGCAGGATAGCACGCACATCCCTGGCGATCATTTGCATTCGCCCGCGCGGGGAGCGCGAGGAAGGGAGAGCCGTCGGGCCGCGGCCCGGAGGATCATGCGCATGTCGTTGCGCGTCCCCAGCATTGCCCTTGGGCTACGCCGGCGAACCAGACTCGACCCACCGCTGGAACAGGGCGACTCGGGCGGCTGGCCACGCCCCATCGCACGGCATCGACCCTGCTTGCAACCGCCGCAGAATTCCCTCGGCGTGCGCTGTCACATCGTCGTACGACCAGAGATCGAAGGCCCAGCGCATTGACTGGCGATCCGTGGGCCGGAAGAGCGGCCGGATGTGTTGGTCGAACAGGACGGGTTCGGAGTTGTCCGGGAGCGCCAGCGGCTCTTCTGCCACGTCTGGCCGTAGGGCAGAAACACGGCTGCCCGGTGGTCCGGCGACGCCCCAGTCCCAGCGGGGAACGGGCATCCCGTGTGGGGGGCGGGCTCCCGGTTGGGAATTTTCCAGGGCGATGCGCGAACCCCACTCAATGTAGGCGACAAACGCCGAGCGGAACTCGGGATCGGTTGGCAACCCGGCATCATCGGCGGCCTGGCAGATCAGCCGGGCCCACCGCGCGCGTTGCGCCTCGGTCAGTCCCTTGCCGATATGCCGCGAGACCATGTGCGGATAGCCGCCATGCTCGTCCGTGTACACCTTCGGCCCGCCGAAGGTTTCGCCCAGCCACGCGGCGACGCGCTCGGGATGATCGGGCGCCATGCCGGCGAAGAGGGGGCCGAGCAGGGGGTCCTGGGGAACGTACCGCTCGTAGAAGATTCTGGTCATGCGCGTCAACGCCTCTCGCCCGCCCGCCCAGGTGAAGAGTGTCGGCGCGGAGTCAGAGGCGTGCTCTCCGCCATCACTTGCCCTGCTTTCTTCCGGTTGAAACGCCATGTCTCCTCCAGAACTCCCACTCAATTCGCGCCAGGGCGGCGTCGCCCGAGTAATGCCGCCGCTCTCTTCTCCTCGGACGTTTCAGAGCTTTCCTGCACGTCGCGTTGATTGAGGGTATATCGCGTCGATTTGGGAGGGATCACCCATTTGGGCGAGTTGCCGCCTGATCGTGCGATGAGGGGTGACGGGTGATAGGGTGATCGGGTGATCGGGTGATAGGCACGGTGAAGGGCGCGGACGTGGGACACGGACGCGACAGCAGGACGCGGGGCAGCGGGCGCCGGGATGCGCGAGGCAATGGCGGCCTCGAAGCGCGAGGCAATGGCGGCCTCGATGCATGAGCAG
>JBBRVX010000100.1:0-18259 GCA_038246475.1 Thermomicrobiales bacterium
CGAGCGCGCCGTTCTGTATCATTGCCCTCAATCGCTCGGGGCGCCAAGCGCCCCATTGAGCTCCACTCTTTGGATGAAACGTGAATTCGATGGACTGCGCATGAAGTCCCCGGCTGCCCGCCCTGCCTCGTCCCCGGATCTCCGATGGGAATGCGCGTTCTGGCGGGCCGGGATGCCGGCCGTGGCCGGAGTCGACGAGGTTGGACGCGGCGCGATGGCCGGTCCTCTTGTCGCGGCCGCGGTGATCTTTCCCGCCTGCGAAGGGCGAGCGTTGCAACGCCTGCGCGCTCGCCTCCGCGGCGTCATGGATTCGAAGCTGCTTGGGCACGAACGGCGCGTCGAGCTGGTCGCGACGATCGAGCAGACCGCCGTTGCCATCGGCATCGGCACGGTGCCCGTCGACGAGCTAGACGCTGTCGGCCTCGGTCCCGCCAACCGCATGGCGATGGAGCGCGCGGTGATTCAGCTCGGCGTCGATGTCGATGCGCTCGTCATCGACGCGTGCGTGCTCGATCTCGGCTGCCCCCAGAGCGGCCCCATCGATGGCGACGCGCTTTCCCTCTCGGTATCTGCTGCTTCGATCATTGCCAAGGTGGCGCGCGATCGCGTCATGATCGCGCTGGGCGAAGATGATCCCCGGTACGGATTTGAGCGGCACAAGGGGTACTGTTCCCCATTGCACCGGGCTCGCCTCGCCGAACATGGCCCCGGGCCCCATCACCGCCGTTCGTTTGCTCCAGTGGCGGCATGGGCCGCCTTCCGGTGACACGCACGACTCGCCAGAAGCTTGGCGACGCGGGAGAGCTGCTCGCCCGCCGCCATCTTGAAGACGAGGGCTACCTCTTTATCGCCGCCAACTGGTCCTGCCCCTCGGGTGAGCTCGATCTGGTCATGAGAGATGGTGACGTCATCGTCTTCGTCGAAGTCAAAACGCGACGGGGCGAGCGCCTGGGCACGGCGGAAGAAGCGGTCACCGTCAGCAAAGTTGAACGCCTTCTCCGTGCGGCGGAAATCTACCTCGCCTCTCGGCCAGACATGGCGGACCTCTTCTGGCGGTTCGACGTGATCGCCGTCACGTTGGCGCCAACCGGCGCGGTTGGCCGCTTTACGCACCTGATCAACGCGGTTCACGCCTGAACGCGTGGCCCGAATTCTGCTTTCCTCTGTTCCCGTCCGGAGCGAATCCGGTATGCTGCCATTGTGCCGCTCTGGCGCCAGGAACAGCCGAGAAGGAACACATGCCGCCCTCGCCGGGCGGTCCCGACACGCGGGAGGAGAGAACGCCATGCGTATCACCGGCAGGTTGCTATCCACCGCGGCGGTAGCCACCGCCATGACTCTGGGTCTCGTGGCCGGTGGCCTTGCTCAGGACGCCACGCCGGAAGCTGGCGAGCAAGCGGTCGCCGCGAACCAGAACCACCTTCATCTCGGAACGTGCGACGATCTTGATCCCACTCCCGCCGTGGCCCTCGCCGATCTGCAATTTCCGGAATGGGTTTCCGCCCTGTCGGGTGATGCCGATGCATCGGTCGACGTCGTAGTGCCCGAGCCTGCCGACTTCGGCGGCGCTCCTATTCCGGTCGCCATCGCCACCACGGAAGTCGCCGTGTCGTTGGCCGACATCGTTGCTGGCGGACACGCCCTCAACGTCCATGATGCTGCCGATCCCTCGATTTACATCGCCTGCGGCAATGTCGGCGGGATTCCTGACGAGCGTGGCGACATGTTCATTGGGCTTGGCGAGCAAAATGACTCTGGTTACACCGGCGTAGCCTGGTTGCACGAAAACGGGACGAGCACGACCGTCGTCGTCTTTCTCGCTCATCCGGCCGCGCAGCCGGATGTCGAGGCTGGGCTGGCGGCGTTGACCGCCGCGGCGATGGCCGAACAGGAAGCCGCGGCCACGCCGGTGGCGGCAGCCGCGACTCCGGAAGCGGCTGGAGCGGACGCCACGCCCGTAACGTAATCGACGTCGCGTAGGAGCGCCCGGCGGCGCGGCAGCATGCTGCCGCGCCGCCGGGCTATTTGGCGAGGAGTGCCGGTATGGGTGATCCGTTCCATCGCCAGGGCTTCGCCGCGGAAGGCGCTGAGTCCCATCGCGCCGCAGCTCCAACCTCGGTATCGTGCGCCATTCTGACCGTGAGCGACACCAGAACCGCTGAGACCGACTCCTCGGGGACGTTGCTCAAAGAGACGCTTCGCCTTGCCGGGCACATGATCGTCGCTTACGAGATTGTCCGCGACGAACCAGAGCAGATCCGGCGAATACTCGGTGAGTGGATTGAACGGGACGACATCCAGGAGGTGATCAGCAATGGCGGCACCGGCATAGCCGCCCGGGATACCACCTACGACGCGATCTCGGGGATGCTGGAAAAGCGCATCGACGGCTTTGGCGAACTGTTCCGTATGCTTTCCTGGCAAGAAATCGGCGCGGCGGCGATGCTCTCTCGCGCCGTCGCCGGCGTCGCCGGCGGCACGCTCATCGTCTCCATACCCGGTTCGACCAATGCTGTCCGCCTCGCCTTGAGCAAGCTGATCGTTCCCGAGCTCGGGCACCTCGTTTACGAGATCGGCAAGTAACCCCAACGCGTTCACGATATCGCACGTTGCCGCCATCATTAGCGTGGGCTAGCATCGACCTTTGGGCGTCCATCCATACATGACGCCGCAACGGGAAAGGATCATGTGCCGGTGAGCGGCGAAAGCGGCGGAGGGAAGCGGCAGGCGCGCGTCCTCAAGGGATTTCGCGACTATCTGCCGGAGCAGATGATTTTGCGCCTGCGGATCATCGGCATCTTCCGCGAGGTTTTCGAGCGCCACGGATTCGAGCCGCTCGATACGCCCGCCCTTGAGTACCTCGACGTGCTCACCGGCCAAGCTGGCGAAAACGAAAAGCTGATGTATCGCTTTGAAGATGCGGGCGGCCGCGAGGTCGGGCTCCGCTACGACCTGACCGTTCCCCTGGCCCGCGTCGTGGCCATGCACCAGAACGCGCTGGTTCTCCCGTTCAAGCGGTATCACATTGCGCCCGTCTGGCGCGCGGAGAATCCCCAGCGCGGCCGCTTCCGCGAGTTCTGGCAGTGCGATGCCGATATCGCCGGGTCGGCGTCGCCGCTGGCCGATGCCGAAGTCATCACCATCATGGTCGAAGCGCTGGAGGCGATTGGCGTCCCGGAGTTTGTCATCCGCATCAGCCACCGCCGTCTCCTGGAGAGCCTGGGCCTCGCCGCGGGAGTCCCGGCCGAAGTCGCTACCGCCCTCTACCGGGCCATCGATAAACTGGACAAGATCGGCGTCGATGGCGTCACGCGAGAGCTGGCTGAATCCGGGGTAACGACGGAGCAGGCGGACCGCGTCCTGGCGCTTGTCGCCCAAAAGGGGGAGCCTCTGGAACTCTTGACAGCGCTGCGCGGAGAGATGATCGATCTTCCTGGCGCGGTCACGGCGATCGACGAATTGGAGCAGATCTTCCGGGTGCTTCCCGACTTTGGCGTCGCATCGACGCGCTACACGCTTGATCTGGCTCTCGCTCGTGGCCTCGATTACTACACCGGCCCCGTGTTCGAAGCGGCGGTCACCGACCCGAAGGTTGGCTCCGTCGGCGGCGCGGGCCGTTACGATGGGCTCATTGGCACATTTCTGGGGCGGCCGATTCCAGCGACCGGCATGTCACTTGGCCTGGAGCGGATCATCGAAGTCGTGCGCGAGCATAATTTGCTGCCTTTGCCGGCCACGGTCGCCGATGTCGCCCTGGTGATGCTCCCCGAGACCGTCGGACCTGGCGCCCGGCTGGCCACCTCGCTCCGGTCGCGCGGGCTCCGCGTTGATTTCTCCTTGCAGCCCCATCGCGGCGTCGGCGATCAACTCAAGCTGGCCGGCCGGAAGGGAATCCCCGTCGCCGTGATCCTCGGCACGAGCGAGTTTGCGGCGGGCGAGGCCACGGTCAAGGATTTGCGCGGGGGCGAGCAACACGTCGTGGCTCTGGACGAGGTGGCCGGGTCCGTGCAGAAGCTCCTGGGAGAGACCCAACGCCTCGATCGGGAAGGCGTGTCCTCACTAACCTAAGTCCGAAGCGGAGAAACGGGAGCAGCATGACCGGGAACGACATCGCCGATGAGTTTGAGACCTACATGCTCGTGGTGGCCCATCCTGACGACAGCGAGTTCTCCAGCGCGGGAACCGTGGCGCGGCTGAAGGACGCGGGCAAGCGCGTTGTCCTGATTCAGGTCACTTCTGGCGACAAGGGCACGCCTGATCCGGCGGCTGATACGGCCGAGCTGGCGCGAATCCGCGAGAGCGAGCAACTCGAAGCAGCGCGCCGGTTAGGCATGGACGAAGTCGTTTTCCTCCGCTGCGAAGACGGCGCCCTGATGCCCGATCTCGATCTCCGCGAAAAGATCGTGCGCATGATCCGCACCCACAAACCCGATGTCTTGATCACACACGACCCTTATCGGCCCTATGCCCTCCATCCCGATCATCGCGCGGTCGGCCTGGCATCGACCGATGCCGTCTACCCCACCGCGCGCGATCCCCTCTACTTCCCCGAACATTATCGGGAGGGGCTCGAGCCGCACAAGACCGCGGAGATCTGGTTCTTCGGACCAGAGCATCCCGATAAGGTCATCGATATCACCGAGACGTTCGACCGCAAGATGCACGCCTTGAGCGCGCACCAAACCCAGGTCGGCGGCGCAGAGGATCTGATCGAACGGATGCGGGATCGCGCCCGGGAGCTCGCCGAGGGCCATGCCTTCGAAATGGGCGAAGCGTTCAAAGTGATCCAGATGCGCCGTTAAGGCGGATCCCCTTCTGACGGCTGAACGCCAACCGGAGCACTGATGGAACGATTCGCGGGCACCTCGGCAATCGACAGCGCTCGCCGCGCCGTTGTGGCGGGGAAGAACGCGTTCGGGGCGGACTGGACTCCCAGTCGTCTCGCGATTGCCCCAGGCCGGATCGAGCTGCTTGGCAATCATGTCGATTACAACGGCGGTCCCGTGCTCGCCGCCGCCATCGACCGCTTCATCGCCGTGGCGCTCGCGGCAGATTCAGGTCCCGAACAGACGTTGCGCATTTTCGCCGCCGACGCACCGGATCAGGCGGTCGCCCTGCTGCGCCCCGCGACGCTCTCCGGTTGGCGCAATGCATCTCCGCCCCCAACCTCCATCGATTATGTGCGGGGCTTAGTCGCCGCACTCCAGGAACCGCACCGCGCGGCGACCGGCGGACTGATTGATCTCCCAGCAGCGTTCGCACTCGCTGGAGACATCCCGATCGGTTTTGGCGTCAGTTCTTCCGCGGCCCTCTGCGTCGCCCTGACCCTCGCGCTCCGGGAAACGCCGGGAGCCCGGCAAGAGGTCGTTCTGCTGGCCCAGGAAGCCGAGCATCGCGCCGGAACGCCGTGCGGAACCATGGATCAGTCCGCGTCGGTCGCGGGAGGCGTCATCGCCTTCGATGCGGCCACCCTCGGCATCGAACCGCTGGCGCCGGCACTGGGCGATCTCGTCTTCGTCGTCGCCGACTCGGGCGTGGAACGATCGCTCAGCACCTCTTCCTATCCCACGCGGGTCAGCGAATCGCGGGAGGCGTTGGCGCTGGCACGGGAGGCGCTGCAGGAAGATGTTCCCAACCTGGCTTCGCTGACAGACGTCCAGCTCGCGCGGCTCGACGAGCTCGGAACGTTGCCGCATCCGCTTGACCTAAGGACCCGTCATGTTGTCGAGGAGACCGCGAGGGTGCGCGCGGGACAGAAAGCGATGAGCGAGGGCGACTGGCCGCGCTTCGGAGCATTGATGACGGCATCCGGCCAGTCATCCGCCACGCTTTACGAGATCAGCCATCCCGTCGTCGAAGAGCTCGTCGCCGAGGCCCTGCACGTCGAGGGCGTGTTGGGGGCCCGCATGATGGGGGGCGGCGAAGGGGGGACGGCGCTCATTCTTCTGCCTCGCCCCGCGATGCCTGTGCTCGAATCAACCCTGCGCTCGGGCTTCTATCGCCGGCAGGGCCTGGCGGATCGTGAGGATGTGCTCCATGTCTGCGCGTTTGCGCCGGGAGCAACGCTGATCTCGGGATCAGCTATCCCGAAATTGCTCTGACGTCGCGGTCGCGGGTGCGGGGAGCGATCGCTTCAGCTTCCGCCGGATGTCCCGGCTGCCACGTTGGCGATTCCGGTACGCCGTCGTCAGATGACAGCCCGTTGTGGGATCGAGCACCAGTACAGTCCCTTCCAACCGACGGAGACGATCGTCGCGCCGGTCTTGCTCCGGAATGTCACGCAATCCAAGATGAATGAATGTAGCGTTGCCGGTATGGTGCAGGCGGCCATGAACATAGACGTAGTGCACGTCATTTGCGGTGAGGTTTCGCTGCGCAAGACGACGGCTGGCATGAACGGAAACGGTTGCCACGGAGGAGTTGCGCACCACTGGCCACCCCCTTGTTCTCGAAACGGAATGGAAATCAGCAAGCCGCTCCGGCCATGGCGCCGACGGCTGCAGCGGGGGCGATGCCGGGTGGACGGATAGTGGCGCATTCGCGGCGCTCCGTCAAGGGTCGTCGGGCCCTTCGACCTCACGGTCTTCGCCAAACCCGGATGGTCTTGCGCACCTTTGATCTGATCTCACCCATGATTCATACGGAATGCGGGTGGTCAGTTCCGCGCCCAACCGCCGCTCTCACCCCCTAACCCCCTCCCCTCCCCTAGCCCCGTCGGGCCGGGAGAGGGGGAATCACGCTCCAGCAGACCGTGATTCCGGCAGTGATCAACCGTAATCTGTATCAGTACCCGGCCTCGAGATCGACCAGGTTTCGCGGTCGCTCGCCACGCTGAATCAGCCTGATGTTGTCAGCAATCAGCGCCCCCAGTCGCTCCCAATGTCGCGGTGTCGCTCCGGAGGTATGCGCGGTGATCAGCACGTTGTCCATGGTCCAAAGCGGAGATTCGACTGGCAGCGGCTCGGGATCAGTGACATCCAGTCCCGCTCCTCCGAGGCGTCCCGACTCCAACGCCGCGATCATCGCCGCACTGTCGATCACCGGGCCCCGGCCGACGTTGTAGATCATCGTCCCGTCGCGCATGGCCGCGAATGCCGAAGCGCCGACAAAACCGCGCGTATCAGGTGTGTCTGGCAGCGTCACAATGACGTGGTCCGCCCCGGCAAGCGCTTCGGGCAAGGCGTCGGTTCCAAACATGGCATCGAAGCCCGCGGGGAGCTCGGCCTCCGGCCGCCGACGCACGCCATGAACCCTCATGGCAAAGGCCGCCAGGCGTTGCGCGATCGCACGCCCGATCTCGCCTGTCCCCACGATGAGCGCGGTCTGCCCTTGCAGTTCGCGCACTTCTCGATGCGTTTGATCGTCCCGCCACTCCCGCTTCGCCTGCGCCTGAACGAGGCTGGGGAATCGACGGGCCAGCGCGATCATCATGCCAATCACATGTTCCGCCATGTTCGGCGCGGATACCCCTCGCGAGTTGGTGAGCATGATGTTCCGGCCCCGAAACGCCTCGGCATCGAACTGCTCCACGCCGGCGCTCGCCGCGTGGACCCATCGCAGTTGTGTGGCGTGCGCGAGGCTTTCCGTATCGATGTTCCATCCAATCACCGCATCGGCAACTTGCAGCTCATCGGCGGTGGGTGGTTTCGGCGCCTCGCGATAGCGCCCCTCGTTGTCGGTATCCCCTCCGGGAACTACAAACAGAACATCCGGAAACTCTGTGCGCAGCGTCTTGAGCGCGGGTTCTGGTACGCTCAATGTCAAGAGCACGCTCCGCAATGGCCTCTCGCCATTTCCCGCCGTCATCATGGCAACGGTCACCTCTTTCGCGTTCTGTGACTCCGAGAAACATCCCACGAATGTCGCGCGTTACGAATATTGGGACCCCAGATTCCTCCTCTGAGGTGGGGTGATGGGTGAGTATGCGTCTATACTCACCAGTGGGAAACTCGGTGGGTTGGGGAGACGTGATGAACGTCCAGGTTCAGGCCCGCGCAACAATGCAACCCCGCACGGGTCTGTACGTCGGCGGCCGGTCGTTCATTGCGACCGTGATTGCCGTCCTGATCGCGCTGTTCAGCCTGCAATCTGGTGTCGAGGCGCAGGAATCAACTCCTCCACAAAAGACCCATTCGCTGGCTGTCACGCTTGAGTTCCCGGACGACGGGATCGTTGACGGGGAGCAACTTTGCGTTGCTCTGTTCTCGTCCACGACTCCAGATCTGACCCAGCCGCCACTTCTCTCCCGCTGCCTTGATCCGGGCAATGACGCGGTCTCCTTCGAGGGTCTGCTCAAGGGCGATTACAGCGTGATGCTTCCGGGGCCTGGCTCCGATCTCGCCGAAGAGCGATATCAGGGCCAGCTCGTTGCCACGTCAATCCCCGACGACGATCAGCTCGATGCATTCGGCATCGATGTTAATGTCGCGCTTGCTCCTGACTTTGCCGGAACCACGGGCCGCGTCAGAGTCAGTGTGTTCGGCTGTCCCGCTGGCACGAACGCCGGGGTCGACCGCGAAGGGTGGGCGACGGAATGCCAGGCGCTTGCCGGCGGCGTGCCCCTGACCTTGAGCGGCACTGGAAGCATCAACGACGCCGCGTTCCGGGCGGTGACCGGACTTTCGGGGAACGCCTCGGGCCGGGTCGAGTTCACGGACTTGCCCGCTGGCGCCTATGAGCTCGGCGGCGATTTGCCCGAGAATGTGTCAAACACACCGGCGCTCTTCGTGGAGTCGAGCATCGACGGCAGCCTGGGCTCGATCAGCCCCGCCGACACGCTGGCCCTGCGGCCAACGGAAACTGTGGCCGTCGATGTCTATCTGGTTCTGAATCCCGATGAAGCCGCCAATGCGGCTGTCGGCTTGACCGATCTTGAGATCACTGGCGGGTTGCCAGCCGAGTAGTATCGGGCAGGTTTCAATCGCGAAAATCAACGAGGGGCGGCAGGAGATTTCCCGCCGCCCCTACGTCGCCGGACGCCTGCGATCAGCCGCCAATTTGCGACATGCCGCGCACGGTTTCCCGCTCGCCTTCGGCCAGACCATGGCCCCACGGCTTGCGCCAGATCGCCGCGCGAATCGCCCGTTCCAACGTGTCGTCATCGGCGCCGTCGCGCATCAGGTCGCGCAGATCCGCTTCATCAGGACGCAGCAGGCAGAGGCGCAACTTGCCATCGGCAGTCAGCCGAACCCGGTTGCACGACGCGCAGAACGGCTCAGAGACGGGCGAGATAAAGCCGATGGTTCCCGCGGCTCCCGGGATCTTCCAGGTTCGGGCGGGATCCGCCGCATCGGTCTCGACGGGGACCAGGGGGCCAAAACGCGCTTCCAGGCGCGCCTGGGTCTCTTCCGAGGTGACGAGGCTCTCGTCATGAACGTCGCCCACGCCCTCGAGCGGCATGATCTCGAGGAAGCGCACTTGCCAGGCCCGATCGAGCGTCAGGGCGGCCATATCGGCCACCTCTTCGTCGTTCTGATCCTTCACGACCACGGTATTCAGCTTGATCGGGCGCAACCCGGCAGCGTCGGCTGCTTCGATGCCCTGCCAGACGAGATCGAGCCGGCCGCCGCGGGTCATCACCTTGAAGCGGTCGGGGTCGAGGGTATCGATCGAGACGTTCACGCGGCCCAGGCCCGCTTCGGCGAGCCCTTCCGCCAACCTGCCCAGCAAGAGGGCGTTCGTCGTCATCGACACTTCGGTGATGCCGGGGAACGACTTGATGCCCCGCACCAGTTCCACCAGCCGCGGTCGAATCGTCGGTTCGCCGCCGGTAAGCCGGATCTTGGTCACACCAGCCTT
Organism: Thermomicrobiales bacterium; assembly: GCA_038246475.1. Taxonomy (GTDB): domain Bacteria; phylum Chloroflexota; class Chloroflexia; order Thermomicrobiales; family UBA6265; genus JACCXM01. The sequence continues at coordinate 9,799 of JBBRVX010000100.1, forward strand.
GGCAAACAGTCCGATCAGGCGTAGGAGCTCGTCGTCGCTGAGATGTTCGTCTTTCGGTTGAAATTTCATCCCGATTGCCGGCATGCAGTAGAGGCAACGGAAATTGCAGCGATCGGTGAGCGAGATGCGGAGATACGTCATCGCTCGGCCAAATGCGTCAAGCGCCGTACCGGAACCGGGAGCTGTGGCCTGGCCCACGGGGAAGAGCCTGATCGGGCTGACCGTAGCGCTTGCCGCCACCATGGTGTCGTTCTCCCCGGCTGATCCGACGGAATCCCGCCAAACTATTCAGCCATTGACTATTGGTGGGCAAGCGTAGCACTGGGGTATCGTCGGGTCAATTGGGGAGCATCCAAATTCACGACTCCGGAGCAGCCTTTGCAAGCCTTTTGCCTGGATGAATGTCATCATGGCGATGACATCGAGGTCTCTTCCGCAAAGCAAGCGTGGCCGTGGGCGTTGGCAAGAACGGACTATGCCTTTTCAGGAGAACGAATGAGCGAAGCGATCACCATGGAATCGAAAGTGCAGGAGCTTACCGCCCCCGCCGAACGAACTGTCGAGGAGCCCCTTACCTCGAAAGCCCGGGCACTTCTGCACGAGTGGGTCGAGAGTGAAAGCCTGCGCAAACATTGCGAGGCGGTTTCCGCATCTCTCCGTCACTTTGCGCGGCGCGATGGAGCAGACGAGGACCTCTGGGGGGCCGTCGGCCTGCTGCACGATATGGACTTCGAGCAGCATCCCAACCTCAAGCTGGCCGTGGACGGGCATCCCTTTGTGGCCGTGGCCTACCTCCGTGACCAGGGTTGGGGCCAGGAGGTTTGTCGAGCCATCCTCAGTCACGCCGATTACAGCGGCGTGGAGCCCGAGTCCGCGCTGGAGAAAACGCTCTGCGCGGTCGATGAGCTAAGCGGGTTCGTCATCGCGGTCGCCCTGGTCCGTCCGGACAAGAGTATCCACAACGTCGAGGTATCCTCTGTCCGCAAGAAGCTGAAGGACAAGGGCTTTGCGGCCAAGGTAAGCCGCGATGAAATCGCCCATGGCGCGGAACGGCTCGGCGTCCCGATGGAAGAGCTCATCGGTGAAGTAATCGCCGCGCTGCGTATTGAAGCCGATCGGCTGGGCGTCGCTGGAATGCCCGCCGGCGGCTCATAGAAGGGATTCCCCCAATGCTTGATCCCGCGTCGCTGCTAATGCCCTTTCTAGCCTCGCTCGCGCTGGTCCTCGTGCCTGGCCCGGCGGTGCTCTACATCGTCACGCGCAGCGTTAATCAGGGCCGCACCGCCGGGCTCGCTTCCGCCGCTGGTATTGCGACGGGAGGTCTGGTCCATGTGGCAGGCGCCGCGCTGGGGCTCTCCGCGATCATCGCGTCCTCCGCGCTTGCCTTTTCCGCCATCAAATACGTTGGCGCCGCCTATCTGATCTATCTCGGCATCCGCACCCTCTTCACCAAGCCCGACCTCGCGGGCGAAGGGGGCGAAGCGCCGCGCGCGATGCGCACCCTCTTTTCGCAGGGCATTCTGGTCCAGGCGCTCAACCCCAAAGTGGCGCTCTTTTTCCTCGCCTTCCTGCCGCAGTTCATCGATCCCGCGCGGGGCAGTGTGCTCAGCCAGACGCTCGTGCTCGGCGCGATGTTCATCATCATCGGCATGTGCAGCGATTCGATGTACGCGCTGGTGGCCGGCACGGCCGGCGATTGGCTCAAGCGCCAGCCCGCCTTCGCCTCGGCCCAGCGCTACGTGGCCGGAGCGGTCTTCATTGGCCTGGGCATCACCACGGCCCTGTCCGGCGGGAGGAGCAAGTAATACGGAATGCGGGTGATCAGGTCCGGCGCCGCGGCGAGCCCTCACCCCCTGCCAACCACACAGCGGGCGCCCGGCCCCGTGCGCTGGAGCGCGGGGGGAACGATCTCGGCGCCGCAGCGATAACGGCAGTCTTCGTCCGTATGCCGTATGAAACCAGCATCGATGCGCGTGAAGGCGGTTCAGGCCATCGGGTCGAGCTGCATGTTCAGCAGCCGCCCGACGCTCGCGGCTATGCGCTCGGGCGCGATGTCACCGCGCGCGACGCGATCCGCCAGATACCCGACAAGGATCTCCGGTGCATCCGGCAGCCCGACATAGAGGAGCAAATCGACGCCAGCGGCAACGGCGAGATCGATGATTTCCAGCGCATCCCAGTCCGCGAGCGCGCCCATGAAGAGGTCGTCGGTCACGACGACGCCCGCGAATCCCAGGTCTTCACGCAGCACGCGCACGGCTTCCGGCGAGAGGGTCGCCGGCAGGTCATCCCACATCGCCGCCACCAGGTGACCAAGCATCACCATCGGGACGCCCGCGTCGATAGCCGCCCGGAATGGGAGCGCCTCCGCGCTGATCCACGTTTCCCGATCGACCTTAAGGATTGGCAACGCCTCATGCGAATCGACGGAGACACGGCCGTGCCCCGGAAAATGCTTGACGCAATGCAGGACCGGGGTTTCGCCCGCGCCGGCGAGATAGGCGGTCACATCTTCGGCCACAATGGCCGGGTCCGAGCCAAACGCCCGCCCGCTCATGAAACTGTCCGGGCCGAACGCGACGTCGGCCACCGGAGCAAAGTTGACGTCGAAGCCATAGCGGGCCAGCGCTTCGCCCCGCAGGCGCGCGTAGCCGGCGATGTCGACGGGCGGCAGCAGCCCTAACGCCGCCGCGTCTGGCGCTGGATCATCGGCGATCCTGCTGACGATGCCGCCTTCCTGATCGAGCGCGACCAGGGGCGGCAGATCGGGGTTCGTCCCATGAATCGCCGCGACCAGGCCGCGCACCTCTTCTTCACTGCCGAAATTGTGCTGGACCAGAATCACGCCTCCCGGCTTCAGATCGCGCAGCCAGGTCTCTTCGTCGGCTGTCAGCGTTGTCCCTGAGAGGGGAACCATGAACATCCGCGCGGCCTGCTCTCTCAGGCTCATCGCCGCGACCCGCGCCGCGATGTCGCCTCGTTGCGCGGTGGCATCACGCCACGGCAGAAGAAGCGCACCCGCCACCGGGGCAGCGATCAATTGGCGGCGCGAAACGCGAAGCAATTCCTGTTTCATGGGCAATGAAGCCTCAAGAGAACCGTCCCCTCATGTCCATATGGGGCGCCACCGGCGGGACGGCGTTCAACCTCTGGCGACGCCGCCAGCGGCATTCCCTTCTGCCTCCCGCACCACGACGACCGCCGGCTCTTCCGTGGCCACGTACGGTTGGCGGCGCCAGCGCGGCAGAGCCCCGCTCAGCTCGCCGGAACGGACGCGCGGATGACGACTGTAGTATCCGACAAAGAGGGCCATGGCCAGCCCCGTGAACACGATCAGATCGACAAACGTGACCCGATAGCCAACATGAACGATCAGAAATCCGGCGACGAGGCTGGCGCCCGAGAAACCAAGATTCCAGGCGGCGGAGCGCAGCCCGTAGACCCGCGATCGGGCCCGAGGCGGCAGGACTTCGGCGATGAAGGTGGAGTCGATTGGCCAGGCCATGGAGATGCTGGTCTGTCTCACGATGTGGGTGATGGCCGCAATGGGCAGCGATGGCGAAAGAATGAGTGCCAGGTAGAAGGGAACGATTGACAGCCGCACCACCGCCACGCCGTATAGCGAACCGAGCCGCCGCGAGATCAACGGCGCCGAAAGCCCGATCAGCGCCGCGCTGAGCCCTCCTAGCGCGTAGATATAGCCAACCGAGGTCGAGCTGGCCCCCAACGTCGTCAGATAGACATTGTAGAAGGGGAAGACCATCCCCGCCCCAACCGCCATCAACCCTCCCACGAGGACAAAGACCGCCACATCCGTCCTTACCCGCCTGACCTCACTCGGGTCGGTTGCCTCCTTGGGCGCGGTCGGATCAGGGAGGCCACGACCGCCGCGCGCCGGCCCCATCATCAGCATCGGCAGCAAACCGAGCGCCCCGATCATGGTGCCCACGACCAGGGTCCAGCGATAGGTTTGCAGATCGTCGCCCGGCAGCGCGCGCGGAAGAAAGCCACCGACCAGCGCCCCCAGCGTTGAGGAGAGGGAAACGACTGAAAAGGAGAGGGCCGAAACGAACTGCCGCTCGTCGCGGCGGGTCCAGGCGATGATGAACGGCATTGTCGTCGTAAAGAGATAGGCGAGCCCAATGCCCGAAATCGCGGAAAGGACCAGAATCAGCGCCGGTTGCTCCGCGAACGCCAGCCCGAACGAGGCCAGCAGAAAGATCGACACGCCGCTGAAGGTGGCCCGCCAGATCCCCAGTCGATCGAGCACCAGACCCATGCTGGCCGCTCCGCCTGCCATCGACAGGGTTTGCACCGCGCTGAAGGCGCCCATGTCGTTCTCGCGCAGGTTCAGCTCGCGCAAGTAGAGATTGAAGATCAACGTGAATACGCCCCAGCCGATGTTCGCCAGGAGGTTGTAGAGCAGAAAAAGCCGCACGTCGCGGCTGAAGTTGAACTGGCGCAGCAAATTCTCGCGCGCAATTGCAAGCACGTCTTTACCTCGGGCACGGCATCGCCGCGTGGCCGCCGAGAGAGTCGGCCCAGTATATGACGCCACCCTTCGCCGCGGGCGGTACACTCGCGGCCAACGGTAACGAAACAGGCCGCGAGGGGGGGAAAGGACACGAATGGGTTCCACCGACGTGGCGCGCGTTGGTCTGGCCGGGCTGGGGCAATTCGGCAAGCTGCATGCCTCAATCCTCGGCAGTCTGCCAGGAGTGCAGCTCGCGGCTGTTTGCGATCCCCGCGCGGAGGAAGTGGCGGCCGCGCTGGCGCTCCTCGATGACGCCAGGGGCTACAGCGGTTTCGAGGCGATGCTCGCTGCCGAACCGCTCGATGCGCTCTTCATCGTCACGCCCGAGCCGCTCCACGCGAGCCAGGCCCTGGCGGCGATCGAGCGCGGCACAGCGGTCTTTGTCGAAAAGCCACTGGCGATGACATCGCCGGAAGCAGAGCGAGTGGCAGCGGCCGCGAATGAGGCTGGGTTGCCGCTGCAGGTCGGGTTCGTGCTTCGTTTCGACACGCAGCACACGTTGCTGAAAGCCGAGCTCGATGGCGGCGCACTGGGCGACATCGTGTCCCTCCGCACGAAACGGAACGTCTCCAAGGCCTGGTTCCCGAACTTTGGCGACCGCGCGCATCCGATGCAGGAAACCGCCATCCACGACATCGATCTGCTGCTCTGGCTCGCCGCCAGCCCGGTGGTCCGCGTGCAGGCGGTGGAGCGAAATCTTTCCGGCATGCGCTACCCGGATGGCTGCTGGGCGCTGCTGGAGTTTGCAAGTGGCGCGGTCGCCCTCGTCGAGACGAGCTGGTTCGTGCCGGCTGGCGCTCCGGCCAATGTCGTGACCCCAGCCTGGCGCGGCACGATCGATGCTGAGATCGAGGTGGTCGGCACGTCTGGCACGAGCCGCATCCGATTGCTGGATGGCCCCTTTTCGATCTGGAGCAGCGAATACGACGCGGTTCCCGAAACCGGGCTCTGGCCCCTGGTCAGCGGCGCGGTGGCCGGTGCCCTCCGCGCCGAAGATGCCCACTTCCTCGATCGGGTGCGCCACCGCGCCCCGGAAACGATCTCTTCGGTGGCAGACGCGATTGCCGGCTTGCGCATCGGCGAGGCGATCGTCACCTCGGCCACCACCGGCGTAGCGGTTGAGATTCGGTAGCTGCCGTCCTTTGACGTTCGGGCGCGAGGCGCCTAGCCGGTTGGTCCGGCGCTTCAGGAGTGAGACGTGATCGACTTTTCGAGCGATACCCAGACCCGGCCCACCCCCGCGATGCGCGAGTTCATGGCCGCCGCGCCCGTTGGCGACGAGCAGTTGCGCGAGGATCCCTCCGTCAACCGACTGCAGGAGATGGCCGCGGCATTGACCGGCAAGGAGGCCGCCCTGTTCCTCCCCTCGGGCACGATGTGCAACGCCATCGCCTTCTGCCTTAATGCCAACCGCGGCGATGCCGTCGTGCTCGATTGGGATGCGCATCCCAATCAGGCCGAGGCCGGAGGCCCAGCCTGGCTGGCGAACGTGATGTTGCGCCCGGTGACGGGCGAGCGCGGCATCTTCACCGTCGAGCAGGTGCGCCCGCACATCCAGAAGCGGGGCACGCACTCCGCGCGGACGGCATTCATCTCCGTCGAGAACACGACCAATCGCGGCGGGGGAGCGATCTGGCCGCTGGAGCGCCTGGCGGCCATGCGGGAGCTCGCCGACGAGCATGCTATGGGCTTGCACATGGACGGCGCGCGCCTCCTCAACGCGGTCGTCGCCTCAGGCGTCTCGGCGGCTACGTTTGCCTCGTACGCGGACAGCGTCTGGATCGATCTCTCCAAGGGCCTTGGCGCTCCGGTGGGCGCGGTCCTGGCCGGCACGTCGGCATTCATCGAACAGGCACGTCTGCTGAAGCACATGCTCGGCGGCGCGATGCGCCAGGCCGGCATCATCGCCGCCGGGGGGATCTTCGCCTTCGAACACCACGTCGACCGTTTGGCCGAAGACCACGCCAACGCGCGCTATCTGGCCGACGGGCTGGCCAGCATCCCCGGCATCACCCTGGTCTATGACACGGTGCCGACCAACATCCTCTTTTTCGACGTTTCCGGAACCGGGTTGACACCCCAACAGCTTGAACGGGGCATCAATGCCCTTGGCGTGCGCATGGGCGGCGGCTACGACGGCGCCCGGGTCATCCGCGCCGTCACCCACCTCGACGTCAGCCGCGACGACTGCACCCGCGCCATCGAAGCCGTGCGCGAGGTCTGCGCCAACGCTTAACACCCCAATCACCAGCACACTCTCCCATGGTGCGTTATCCTGCGCGTGATGTACGTACACCAGGCGCGAGATGCAGCGGTGGGAGGGGCGCGATGAACTTGTCGTGGAAAGAGACCCAGTCCCGAGTCGTCAATCCGGATGAACGGCTGCCCTGGGGGCAATCGTTCGCCATGGGATTCCAGCACGTCCTCGCCATGTTCGGGGCCACGGTAGTGGCGCCGATCATCATGGGCTTCGATCCCAATCTGGCCATCCTCTTCTCCGGCATCGGCACGCTCATCTTTTTCGCCTTCGTCGGGGGGGCGGTGCCGAGTTATCTGGGGTCCAGCTTCGCCTTCATTGCTCCCGTCGCGGCGGTGACCGGGTCCGCGGCGGCGAGCGGCGCGACGAACGGCATCTCCCTCGCGCTGGGCGGCATCGTCGCCGCGGGCGTCGTCTATACGATCATCGGCGTCATCGTCCACGTCACCGGTTCGGGCTGGATCGATCGCCTGATGCCCCCGCTGGTCACCGGCGCGGTGGTGGCCATCATCGGCCTCAATCTGGCCCCGGTCGCGCGCAACTACTCAAGCGTCGATCCGATCGTCGCGGCGATCACGGTTCTGGCCATCTTCGTCATCGGCCTGCTCACCACCGGCATCTTCAGCCGCCTGCCAATTCTTCTCGGCAGCGTGATCGGCTACCTGGCGGCGCTTCTGCTCGGCGGAACCGCGGAAACGGGCAGACCGTACTTCGGGACAACGGTCCATGGGGTGGACTTCAGTCCCGTGCAGAGCGCCTCCTGGTTCGGAACCCCGGCGTTCCAAACGCCAGAGTTCAATGGCAACGCCATGGCGCTGATCGCCCCAGTGGCGATCGTGCTGGTGGCCGAGAACCTGGGCCACGTGAAAGCCGTCAGCACGATTACCGGCCAGAACCTGATGCCCTACCTTGGCCGCGCCTTCATTGGCGATGGGGTTGCCACGATGGTCGCCGGCGCGCGGGGCGGCACCGGTGTGACGACATATGCCGAAAACATCGGCGTCATGGCCGTGACCCGGGTTTACTCGACGCTGATCTTTCTCATCGCCGGGGTGATCGCCATCATCTTTGGGCTGTCTCCAAAGTTCGGCGCGCTGATCGGTTCGATCCCGGATGGGGTGCTGGGCGGCATCGCGACCGTGCTCTTTGGCCTGATTGCGGTGACTGGCGCGCGCATCTGGGTCGATCACCGCGTCGATTTCACGAAGTCGACCAACCTCTTCGTGGCGGCCGTGGTGCTGGTCATCGGCGCGGCGGACTACACGGTGACCCTGGGCGGGTTCACGATGAATGGGATCACCCTCGGCACGTTTGCCGCGATCATCCTTTACCAACTCTTCAAACGCGAGCCGGATGGGGAAGATTTCGCCTTCGTCGGCGATCCCCCTGAGGTCCCTGAGGAATCCCTGGCCACTACGCCGCGGCGCTGATTCCTCGACCGAATCGATCATCGCAGGCGCTGCCCCGGCCGGGCGATGGGTGACGGAGGACGGAGGACGGGGGACGGAGGACGGGTCGTGGGACGCATGCGGACTCCATGATGGGCACGGTGAAGGGCGCGGACGTGGGACACGGACGCGGGCAGGACGCGGGGCAGCGGGCGCCGGGATGCGCGAGGCAATGGCGGCCTCGATGCAGGAGCAGACCACGAAGACAATGAAACGGTGAAC
>JBBRVX010000101.1:0-18173 GCA_038246475.1 Thermomicrobiales bacterium
GCTGATGATGACGAAAGCCATGATCAGGATGACGATGGCCTTCTCGATCCCCAGTTGAAAGAGATTGACCTGGTTGCCAATAGTCAGGAAGTTCGGGACGCGGGTGACGTTGAAGAACAGCACCACGAGCAGCAGGAGGAGCAGGAGCCCTTCCCAACTCCGCAGGCGCCGCACCAGCTCACGCGCCATGCGCCATCCCTCCCTCATCGGCAGTCGCCGCCTGCGCCCGCGCCTGATCGCGACGGCGCACCCGGACCCACATCTCCCGCAGCCGTCCCAGGATGATCGTATCGGCGGTGACGGCCACCAGAATGAGCAGGCCCAGGATGGCGTCCTTCACGAACTCGCTGATCCCCGCCCAGCGCAGCAGGCTTTGCTGCAGGATCTCGATGAGCATGACCCCCAGCAGGGCCCCGATCATCGAGCCCGATCCGCCAAAGATGTTGACGCCGCCGACCACCACCGCGGCCACCACCTGCAATTCGAGCCCCTGCGCGGCGGTGACGGTGATATTGCCAAAGCGCACCAGAAACATGAACCCCGCCAGGCCGGAAAGCCCGCCGCAGATGACGAAGGCGGTGAAGACATCCCGCTTCGCGGGCAGGCCCGCCGTGCGCGCCGCGTCCGGATTCGACCCAATGGCATAGAGTCGCCGCCCGAACGGCAGATAGCGCAACGTCAGTTGCCCGAGGACAACAACAACGAGCGCGATGCCAACCATCAGCCGCAGGTCGTAGCCTCCCGCCGATGCCACCGTCGCGCTGGGTACATCGTTCAGCCAATCGGGGAGGTCAGCCGTGGTGACGGTTTTGGCGCCGGAGAACTCGACCAACACCACGCGGTAGAGGGCCAGCGTCCCCAGGGTGGCGATAATCGCGGGGACATTTCCGTAGGCCACGATCAGGCCGTTGATGACGCCCAACACGATGCCGATCAGCATGGCCACGGCCACGGCGACCAGCGGAGACATGCCGTCGACGCGCGTCAGCATGGTGCCGACCATGTACGCCGAAAGTCCGACCACCGAGGAGACGGAGAGGTCGATGTTGCGCGTCAACACCACCAGAACCTGACCGACCGCGACCACCAAGGGAATGGCCAGGCCTGTCGTCAATCGGTTGATGCTGCGCGGGTCGAAATAATTCGGAATCTGAGAGGCGAAGAAGACCAGCAAGCCCGCGGTCACGATCAGGAGAATGAACTCGCGAAACTGCTCGGGCCTGACGCGGCGCAGGATCGCGTCGCTCACGAGCTCTCTCCCACGGAGAGCGTCTCGCCCGCCACCAGGCGATCGATCGCCGCCAGCGCTTCCGCCGCCGCGGCGCGGTCGATCCCTTCCTCATCGGGAAAGAGGTCCGCGGATTGGCCCATCGCCGCCGACAGCACCTTTTCCTGCGACGCCTCGCCATGATCGAAAATGGCCATCTGGCGTCCTTCCCGCATCACCAGGATGCGGTCGCTCATGGCCAACACCTCGGGCAGATCGGAGCTGATGATGATGATGGCCATCCCTTTCGCCGCCAGGTCATCGACCAATTGATGCACCTCGACTTTGGCGCCGACATCGATGCCGCGGGTCGGCTCATCGAGGATGAGCACCTTCGGATTCGTTTCCAGCCATTTGCTGATGACCACCTTCTGCTGATTCCCTCCCGAGAGCGATCCCGTGGGCGCATCGACGGATGGCGTGCGAATGCTCAGGCGCTCGCGGAACGTCTCGGCAGTCGCTCGCTCCTCCGCGCGTCGCACGAGACCCGCCGGTGAGAGGAAGCGTGGCAGCGATGGCAGCGAGATGTTCGCGGCAATGGAGAGCGGCATGACCAGACCGAGCTGCCGCCGATCCTCGGTGCTGTAGGCGATGCCCAGCTTCATCGCGTCGCGCGGATTGCTGATCGTAATCGGCGCCCCATCGAGCAGAATCTCGCCGCCGTCGGCCGGCGCGATGCCGAAAATCGCCAGCCCGACATCGGTGCGGCGCGCGCCGACGAGACCGGCAAACCCCAGCACTTCGCCCGCCCGCAGCTCGAAGGAGACGTCCTGAAACGCGCCCTCGCGGCGCAGGCCACGCACGGCCAGCCGCACGCCGCCCGGCTCGCGCCGCTCGCGGTGGAAGAGCTCCTTCACCTCGCGGCCAACCATCTGCCGAATGGCCGAAGCGGGACTCAGCTCGGCCCGCGGCGTGGTCGAGATCCAGCGGCCATCGCGCAGAATCGTCACCCGGTCCGCGATCTCGAAGACCTCTTCCATGCGATGGGAGATGAAGAGCACCGCCACCCCCTGCTGGCGCAGCGTGGTGACGATGCGAAAGAGCCGCCGCACCTCGTGCGCCGACAGTGAGGCGGTCGGCTCGTCCATGATCAGCACGCGCACGTCGAGCGAGATGGCCTTGGCGATCTCGACCGTCTGTTGCTCCGCCAGGGTGAGGCCGCGCGCTGGCTCGCCCACGTCGAGCCTCACATCGAGACGCGCCAGCACCTCTGCTGCCTCGCGCTCCATCTTGCGCCGATCGACGATCTTGCCGCGGTTGCGGTGCCCGATGAAGATGTTTTCGGCAACCGACAGGTCCGGGAAGATCATCGGCTCCTGATAAATCGCCGCCACGCCGAGGCGTTGGGCATCCTGGGAGGAGGTCACGCGGACGAGGTCCCCGTCGATGCGGACCTCGCCGCTGTCTTGCTGCTGCAGACCGGTCATGATCTTGATCAGGGTCGATTTACCGGCCCCATTTTCGCCAAGCAGCGCGTGAATTTCGCCGCCGTGCAGCGTCAGCGAGACATCCTCCAGCGCCTGGGTGGCCCCGAAGCTCTTGGAGATGTGCTCCATCTCCAACACCGGGCGATCGGCACTTGCCGCCCCGCCTGGAGACCGCTCCGTCGCGGACTCGACCATCGTGTTCGCGCCCCTCGCCAAGCGCCGCGTCATCATGACCGCGACGCTCGTCACTCCGGCAGTGATTCTTCATTTGAAGGTGGGTCATGAAAGCACATGAGGCAGTAGCCTGCAACCGGACAATTGAGGACATAGGGCAACGGAGTTTCGCGTCCGGTTGCCGTGGGGGAGCTGGCGGAGGTGAGACCGTGGCAACGGACAAGAAGACTGTGGCGTACATCCTCGATCAACTGACTCCGCTGCCCGTGCGGGCCAGGGCGATGTTCGGCGAGTACGGCCTCTATTGTGACGAAAAGATCGTGGCCCTGATCTGCGACGACACGCTCTTCATCAAGCCGACAGCGATCTCGGCGGAGTTCTTTACCGAAGCTGACCTGGCGCCTCCCTACAAGGGCGCCAAGGACTACTACGCCGTGCCGGCAGATCGTCTCGACGACCATGCATGGCTCCAGGAGGTCGTCTCACGCAGCGCCGAGCTCCTGCCGCTGCCCAAGCCGAAGACGCGCAGGGGCCGCATTCGGGCGTAGCAGAGCCGGGCTAATACGGAACTTGGGTAATCAGTTCCGGCGCCGCGACGAGCCCTCACCCCCCCTGCCCCCCTCTCCCAGTGCGCTGGAGAGAGGGGGGACGAATCCGGACCATGACCGATAAGAAGAGCCATCAACCGGATTTCGTATGATGTCCTTCCGGTCCCTATTGTGGATCAGCTTACGCCGTCGGCGTGGCCTCCGCCCCTCCGGCCGCTTCCGCGAAGGCCTGCTCCATGCGGGTCTGGGCGTTTGACGCCGCCTCCGCCGGCGCCACGTCATTGATCAGCACGTCCTGCAACATCTCCGGCAGGATCCGCGTCTGGTAGACCGCGCTCAACTGAGAGAGCAGCAGCGGCGAGGCCTCGGCCGGATACCAGCTTGGCCGCGCGCTCTCGATGATCGACGGGAAATCGTTGAAGAAGGGCCGCTCGGCCCAGAATGGCGCCGTGACCAGATCGCGATAGACGGGATACCAGCGGCCACCGACTTCCTCGTAGACCGCCTGCAGCATCTCGGGCTGCATGATGGCGGTGATCATCTGCTTGGCGGCGTCGACGTGCGCGGTCCCCTCGAAGATCGACCAGGACCACGTGCCGACCGATGGGAAGTTCCCGGCCGGACCAGCCGGGAAGGGCGCCTGCGTGGTATCCGCCAGCAGTTCGGGGTCATTCGCCTCCAGATAGGCGAAGATCGAAGCCGGGTTGAAGGCGAAAGCCACCTGACCCGAGTTGTAGGCCGTGTTGTTCCCCGAATCGTCCCAGGAGGCCGAGTTCTCCGGAATCAGCCCGTTGTCCCACCAGCGCTTCATCCGCTCCAGGGCGGCGATCGTGCCGGGATTGTCGATGGCTGGCGCGCCCGACCCTTTCCACCGTCGGAAACGGTCAGATGCGAACGGTCACTCTAGACCTGCTTCCGGCCAATCGTCAACACCACGGCAACCGTTCCGGAGGAGGGTTCGCGCCACTCCCTGGTGCGCGCCAAAGGATCGATGGCATCGTGCGGGCCATCACCGCACGGGTCTGTCACCAGGAGCGTGGAATAGGTCGGTTCCTGAAGAAGGTGATGGGGGTGACCAGCATTTGCTGGCCGCACCACGTGGTTCAGACCACCCGTTCAACAGCGGCCATCTCCTCAACGATCCCCCGCGGCCACTCACGACGTTGAGGATCGCGCACCGAGACCGTCAGGGCGCCGATGCCCTCGATGGCCATCTCGACGCGGTCGCCATCCTGCAACGCCCCGAGCCCTTGGTGATTCGTGCCGCACATGATCACATCGCCAGGAACCAGCGTCATATAGCCGCTGATGAAGGCCAGCAGCTCGACCACGGAATACTCTATGTCCCTCGTCGAATAGTCTTGCCGCGGCTCGCCGTTTACCGCCAGCGTGACACGGAGATTTTGCGGGTCGGCGATCTCTTCGGTCGTGACGATCGCCGGACCGAGCGGGGTAAATGTGTCGAACGATTTCCCGATCCGGGCGGGGCCGATGCGGCCCAGCCCGCGCGCCGACACATCGATGGCGCACGTATAGCCAATCAGCGCCTCCAGCGCTCGCTCGTCGGCTGGCAGATTCTTCGCTCGCGCCCCGACCACCAGGGCCAGCTCCGCTTCATGATGAAAGACCGATGCGGGGTGGTCCGGCAGGATGACGGTCCCGCCAGGGCCGATGACCGAATCGGGGCTCTCCAGGAACATGTCCTGCTTCTGGCGTTCGCGCCGCGACCCTTCGCGGTAATTGCCGAACGCGGCGATCAATTTCGGCGGGCGGGGCACGGGCGCGTGCAGCTCCGGCATCGCCTCAGTCCGCACAGCCGCCGCCAGCTCCTCCACCTGGGGCCGTCGATCGCGCCAGGCGGCCAACACGCGCGGCATGCGGTCGGCGACGGTGCGAAAACGGATGTCAGCGAAGGCAGCGGACACGTCGATCATTCCGCCGTCTCGCTCGATCCCAATCCGGTTGTCATGGGTCAGCACGATCCTCATCGGGCTGCGCCTTCTGCTCCCGGGGCCACGACCGGATGCTGGGCCGCGGCCTTGACCCGCTCGGCGGCCTCACGATCGATGCCGCGCTGCCACGCCCGCTCGTGCTCGTCCCTGACGTGCAGCGTGAACGATCCTACCTCCGAGACCGAGGTGACCATCTCATCGCCGTCCTGCACGGAGCCGAGCCCCTGATGGTTCGTGCCGCAGCAGATGACATCCCCGGGGTGGAGCGTGGTGACGGAGGAGACGTAGGTCATCAGCTCGTGCACCGGCCGCTCCATGTCGCTTGTCCAGTAATCCTGGCGACACTCGCCATTGACGTCGACCGTGACGTGGAGCGCCTGGGGATCGGGGATGTCGTCCCTGGTCACGATCCATGGCCCGAAGGCGGCGAAGGTATCGAACGACTTGCCAAGGAAACTGTTGATGCCGGCGCGGCCCAATCCCCTCGCGGAAATGTCGTTGTAGACCACGTAGCCGAAGACCGCGTTCATCGCCTCGGCCTCGGTCAAGTCCTTCGCTTCCCGGCCGATCACCACGGCCAGCTCGGCCTCATGGTGAAAGATATCGGCCTGGTGCGGAGGCAGAATCACGGTATCGCCCGGCCCGGAAATCCCCTCTGGCGACTTGAAGAAGAGATCGAGAATTTGCAGGGGGCGGTCAGTGCCTTCGCGGTAATTGCCCATCAGGCAGATGATTTTCGACGGCCTGGTCAGCGGCGAATGCAGCTGCACCTCGCCGAGAGCCTTCCCGCCTCCTCTGGCTATGCGGCGTTCCAGTTCCGGCTTGAGGGCATCGAAGTGGGTTATCAGGTCGGGCAGAAGGTTCTGGGGACCAGGTGGGTCGAACTGTTGCAACAGATCGGTGACATCGACGACCGTCTCGTTGTTGCCCACGACGCCGATCCTGGCGTCGCCAAACGCGGCAATGCGCATCGCTCTCCCTCTCACTCGCCGTGATGCAAGAAAGGGCGCCATGTCACCGTGGAAGCGGACTTGGCATCCACCGCATCAGTGAAGTGCGTCCATCAGGTGAAAGGATTCTTCGATAATACGCTACCACATTGGCGGTATGATCCTCGTCGTGCGCGAGGACGGGGGCGGGCCAGTACGGCCCGCCCCCGTCGGGATCGCGTCGATGGAGGCGCGTCTTAGTTGTCGCGCCGGCGATCCCGCCGCCGCTCCTTGCGGTTGCGTCGTCGTTCGCGCTTCTGCTCCAGATTGTCGTCCGGGGCCACCGCGTTGTGTCTCACACTCATCAGGCCACCATTGGCATTCTGGTCGTTGTCGTTACCGCGATTACCGTTTCCGTGACCATTTCCGCGGTTCTTGCCATTCCGGTGGCGATTGCTGTGGCGGTTGCGATCGCGGTTGCGGCCCCTGTTCTGGCCATTGCGATTGCCACCGTCATTACCGTTGCCGTTCCCGTTGCCGGCCAAGGTGGGCAGGGCGGTAAAACCCGCGCCAGCCGCGATGGTCATGGCGCCGAGGCCGATGTTCGAGAGCACTGTGCGACGCGTAATCATGATCGTGACTCCTTGCAGATATCAAATCGTCGAGTTTCAGCCGAAACCGTGATCGCTGGAGGGGTTGCTTGCGGGCCAGGCACGCGCTGTTCTGTACCCCCTTTCATGTCGCTTGCCCGAGAACTCCCGGCGCGGTCAACGCCTTTCGGTCTGGAACCAGCATGAGCCGGGGCGTAACGATGAACATCCGCACCGATGCGGGATTTGATACGGAGCCGAGTACGGAGATTTGCAACGCGGACAGGCCATGCGAGGCTCAGGAACCCTATCGGGGAGCATGACTATGACGCTCGCGAAAGGAGGGATCGGATTTCCACGGAGAGCGGATTTGCCTATCCAGGCGAGAAGCGAGATAGATGTGAAACCGACCGTGGCCACTGACTCGTTGTAATGCCAGAAGGAACGCGGTCATCCAACGAGGTGAGGAGTCGTCTCTTGCGTCGAAACTCTGCGCTCGCCGTGGCGCTGCTCATGATTGTCGCCACCTTTGCCATCGGCATCGGACCCGTGCTGGGTCAGGTCGACGGTGGTCTGTCACCCATCCCCGCGAAGGCCTCGGTGATTGCCCAGGGGGTCGGCGCGCTGCCAGGGAATGAACTCGCCTGGCGCGTCACCCGCGCCAGCGCGCCGGCCGCCGGGTCCTCCCCACGGAGCGTGCCGGGCTTCCTGTTGGTGGATGAGGGCGTCCTCCTGGTGAACGACACGAAGGCCGCTGCCCGCGCGCGTCTGGCCGCCGGCGAAGCGGCGTACGCGCCGGCAGGGACGCAGCTCAGGGAAGCCGCGCTCGAAGATCCCGCGGCCTGGTACCGGATCGACCTCGTCGCCCCCGGTGACGCGGCCAACCCGGGGAGCGATGAGATCGCCTTCGTCGGCCAACCGTTCGCCTCGCCGCGCGGGGATCGCGATCTCGAACTGGCCCGCCAGGTGCTCGACGCGGGTGAAACCGTGGATCTCGCCCTGGCATCCCAGGAGGCTCCAGTCCTCTTATTCGTGACCTCTGGCGTCGTGGAGCTGACACCGGCGAGCAACCCTGCCGCGGCCCCGGTGCCCCTTCCCGCCGGGCAAGGAGCGGCCCTTGGCGGCGACGTGATCGCGCGCGCCACCGATGCCGGCGCCACGTTCGTGTTGGCCATCATTGGCCCGGACATCACGGCACGCCGGCCGCCAGCAGCCACGCCGACGCCATCGCCGACTCCCGCCCCGGCGCTTGGCGCACTCACCCTGCAAGCCCTGGCGTGCCCCGTCGCCTATGCGGGCGATCAGTACGGCGCCGATTGCGTCGAGCCCCTGGCGGACGTGGCCTTTGGTCTGTTTGGCGCCGCCACCGGCTTCACCGCCGAAGGCACGACCGGAGCCGATGGCTTCACTGGCTTCGCCGATCTCCAACCCGACAGCTACACCATCAGCGGAGGCGTGCCGGGCGAGTTTGCCACGCGCGTCATTGCCTGCGATGCGGACTCCGCGGCGGCAGATCAGGGCGCGACCGTAACGATCGAGGCCGGCAGCAACGTCACCTGCACCTGGTATGTGATTCCGGAAGACCTGCGCGGTGATGGCAGCGGCACGGTCACCGTCACCGTCCACTACTGCCCGGGCACGCCGATCGATCCCTTCACCGACTGCGCCCCGGGCGATGCCAGCGGCGCGGTCATCGACGGTCCAGTAGCCCTGACGCTCGACGCTTCCGGCGCTGGCGGCGGCCTCGCCGATGGAGACTACGTGCTGCTGCCAGAGGGCATCGCGGCGCCGGAAGGCTACGTGCTGTCTGAAATCCGCGGCGTGGGCGAGGGGGCAAGCTTCGCGATTGATGCCGCGAATCGGGACGCGGTCATCAACGTCATCTTCGTCCCAACCAGCGGAGCAGCGGAGAATGCTGGCGCCGGGGCCGATGCGGATAGCGATGGCGACGGCCTCTCCGATGAACGGGAAGCGCGGATCGGGGCCGACCCGGCGAATCCCGACTCCGATGGCGACGGTTTCGCGGACGGCGCCGAAGTTCAGGCCGGCAGCAACCCGCTCATTCCGGAGAACACGGCGCCAAGCGATGATGGCAGCGCCATTGCACCAGCACCGCCTGATCCCGCCAGCCCACCCGACACCACAATTCCGGTGAGGGATAGCGATGGCGACGGACTGCTCGATAGCCAGGAAGCGGAACTGGGGACAGACCCGGCCGCCACGGACACCGACGGCGACGGCCTCTCCGACGCCGCTGAAGTTGGGCTGGCCTCCGGCGCGGCCATCGGCACGGACGCCACGCTTGGGGACACTGACGGCGACGGCGTAGGCGACGGCGCAGAAATTAGCGCTGGCACCAACCCCGCCGACCCGGCCAGTTCCTGACGTTTCGCCGATCCGCGAGGCGATGTCCGGAGGGCAAACCCGGATTATGGAAGGTTGCGAACTCTACGGAAGGCAGGAGTGGGTGCACTGATCAACCTCCTTCACCCCCTTCGCCCCCTTGCGTATTCGGCCAACTCTTGGCACGATCCACGCGGCAACCAGCTCATGGTGAGACGGAAGGGAACGCTTGATGGAGATGGACTCGACGAGTGGCGCCGGCGTTCCAGCCGACGGCTCCCGGTACGACGCGATCGTCATCGGCTCGGGGCACAACGGGCTCATCGCCGCCGGGTATCTCGCCAAAGCCGGGAAGCGCGTCCTCGTGCTGGAACGGCGCTCGATCATCGGCGGGGCCACGGTCACCGAAGAGCTTTTCCCCGGTTACCGGCTTTCGACCTGCTCATACGTCTGCAACCTCCTGCTCCCCGAGGTGATCGAGGATCTGGAGTTGGTGCGGCACGGGTACGATGTGCGGCCGTTCGATCCCCAATACTTCGTCCCCTTCCCCGACGGCCGCTACTTCATGAGCTTTCTCGACGGCAAGAAGACCCGCGAACAGATCGCCAAGTTCTCCCGGCGCGACGTCGACGGCTACGGGGCTTACTGGGCCATGTGGGACCGCATCCTCGAACGCATGCGGCCGCTCCTATTGCAACCAGCCCCTACCTGGGATCAGATCGAAGCGCGCTTCAGTGGTCCTCAAGGCCAGGAAGATTGGCGCACGCTGACCCGCAAAAGCATCGCCGAATTGCTGGATGAATATTTTGAATCAGAGGAGATCAAGGCGCCGCTTTCCACCGGCGGCGTCATCGGCGTCAATGCCGGCCCGCTGACCCCGGGCACTGCCTATGTCAAGTACCACCATCTCATCGGGAGCATCGGCGGAACCCAGGGCGCCTGGGGATTCGTACGCGGCGGCATGGGCGCCATTCCCACCGCTCTCGCCCGATTTGGCCGTGAGCATGGCGTCGATATCGCCACCGACAGTGAAGTCGCCGAAATCGACATCCAGGATGGCTCGGCCAAGGGGGTGCGCACGGTCGATGGCCGTCGCTTTAGCGCGGACATCATCCTCTCGAATGCTGATCCCACCCGCACCTTTCTGGGCATGGTGGGCGAAGCGCGCCTGCCCGCCGAGTTCGCCGCTGGCGTGAAGCGCATCAAGGTCAAGGGCTCCGTCGTGAAGGTCCTCATGGCCCTCGGCGAGTTGCCCAATTTCACCGCGCTCCCTGGGACGACGGTCGGTCCGCAGCACACCGGCGGCATCGTCATCAATCCGTCCGTCGATTACCTGGAAACCGCCTGGGACGACTGCAAACGAGGCTATCCCAGCCGCCGCCCCTTCATGGATTGCTACATCCAGACCGCCACCGAGGACGGCCTCACCCCTCCCGGCAAGCACACCATGAGCGCGTTCGTGCAGTACGCGCCCTACGATCTGGCCGAGGGAACCTGGGACGAGCGGCGCGCCGAAATCGGGGCCAACATCATCGACACCCTGGCAATGTTCGCGCCGAATCTGCCCGACGCCATCGAGCATATGGAGGTGTTGGGCGCGCCCGACATCGAGCGCATCATCGGCATTACCGGCGGCAACATTTTTCATGGCGAGATTCTGCCCGACCAGATGTTCGGCTACCGGCCGGTCCCTGGCTACAGCGACTACCGCACCCCGGTCGATCGGCTCTATCTCTGTGGCTCGGGAGCCTGGCCCGGCGGCGCGGTCTTTGGCGCTCCCGGCCGCAACTGCGCCATCGAAGCGCTGCGCGACCTCGGCGTCGCCCCCTGGCTGGTCGCTTCCGCGGCGGACTGAACACATGGGGAGGTCGAAACGCGTTGCGGAAAGCCATCCCGGAGCGTTCCACCTGACGGCGTTGTAGGGGCGATGCCTGCATCGCCAGGGCTGAACCGCCATGTCGGTGCCCAATGGGCGACAAGATTGCCTTCCCCGGCGCGCCGGATGGGGACGTGAAGGATGCGCTTGCAGGAGCCACCTCTCCAGAGGCATCCCTCTGGCAGTGGGAGGGGTACCGGAAATGCCGTTCCGCACACGACAATAAGCCCCTCTCCCAGCGCACAGGGCCGGGCGCCCGCTTGCGGGTGGCGGTTTGGGGTGAGGGTTTTGCGGGACGGGGGCAGCCTTTTCGCCATGCCTCCCCCTGTCCGGAGGCATCCCCACGTACAGGCGCGCACGACGACCGGCGCTAATACCCGGCCCGAGAGCGCGCCAACGCGATCGTGTACTCGTCACTTAGCACGAAGTCCATCGTCGCCCGCTCGCGCGTGCGAACCTTGTTGACTTCGTCCTCCAGCCCGTCCAGCACCTCGCGCGGCACGATCACGATGCCATTGGCATCGCCATGCAGGATGTCGCCGGTCCGCACGACCTGACCGTCCAACGTAATCGGCGTACCGATATCGACGATGTCGAAGTTGCCGTGGGAAACGACGACATAGCGGGCGAAGTAGGCAAAGCCCAGCGCCCGCACTTCATGCACGTCGCGCAGCCCGCCATCGGTCACCATGCCGACCGCGCCGAGTCGCTTCGACATCGTGCACATCACTTCGCCGGCCAGCGCACAGCGGGCAGGCGCGCCGCTGATGTCCTGCACGACCAGCACCGAAGGCGCCGGCAGCGTGGCCAGCGCCTCGTACATCTGCCACCACGATTCCCTCGGCGCCAAGGGACCGGGCCGGTTCGTCATGGTCACCGTCAGCGCGGCACCGACCATCGGCGGCATTTCCGGAAAGAGCGACCGCACCTTTCCGCCGATGAAGCCCTCGGTCCGGTCGCGCACCTCGAACGGCTCGATGGCGTTGGCGACGGTGGGGCTATCGACTCCGCGCAGAAAGGCGAGATGCTCCTCGGTGATTGGCGGCACGGTTGGCAGATCGGTCATCCAGAATCCTCATCGTTCCTATGGTTCCAGGCGGCATCGGTCATGGCGCGCGCCCATTGTCGCCGACAATCGACTCTCCGTCGCCTCATTCGACTGTTGCCGGAACAATGCCCTCTCGCCGCAGCAGTTCGTACATCGCGATCGAACCGGCCGTGGCCGCGTTGAGCGAATCGACGCGGCCGCGCATGGGCAGGGACAAGAGCAGGTCGCAGTGTTTGCGCAGATTCGCCCCCAGCCCCGATCCCTCCGCCCCAACCGCCAGGGCAACCGGGCTGGGAACCTCGGTGCTGAACAGGTCGGTGGCATCGGCGCTCGCATCGAGGCCCGCGACCCAGCGGCCACTCCCCTTCAATTGCTCCAGCGCCCGGGCCAGATTCGGCACCATGGCAATTTTCAGGTGCTCGACCGCGCCTGCCGAGGCGTTGACGACAGCAGGCGTCACTTCCGCCGCGCGATCCTGCGCGATAACGATCCCGGCCACGCCCGCGGCTTCGGCGGCGCGAAAGAGCGTGCCCACATTCTGCGGATCCTGCAAATGATCGAGCACCAGGATCATGCCCTTCGATTCCAGCAGATCGTCGAACGGCGTATAGCGATACGGCTCGACTTCGAGCGCGACGCCCTGATGGTTCGCGCCGCGCGTGGCATCGTCGAGCATGAGCCGCGGGATGCGGTCGATCTCCACCCCGCGTCCGGTGGCGAGCGCCATCAGGCCCCGCAAGCGCTCATCTTCCTTGACGCCTTCCGCGACAAACAGGCGCTCGATAACCCGTCTGCCGCGCAGCGCCTCGATGACCGCGTTGCGCCCGTGGAGCAGCTCCCGGCCCGTACGAGCGAGGACAGGGCCGGCAGTAACCGGCTCTCGCAGAGGTCCCGGCGTCCGCGGTCCCCGCCCGCCGGCGCCACCAGGAGGTCCCAGCGTCCCCCGCGGCGCATCACGAGTGTGATCCGGCTTCGCGTCGTCTTGCCTTGGCGACCTTGGCGGCTTGGCCGGCGCTCTGTCTGAGCGGGTAGGCGATTTGTCTGACCGGGTTGGCGGCTTGTCAGATCGCCGCGGCGGCTTTCCCGACCGGGTTGGCGGCTTGCCAGATCGAGTCGGCGCTTTGTCCGCCCGACCTGGCGTCTGGTCGGACCGAGAAGGCGCTCTGTCCGAGCGCGAAGGCGGCTTGTCCCGGCGTGGACCGGGCTTCGCCGGCCCTCGCCTGGATTTCGAATCATCCCCGCCGTCGCGTCCAGGTGGCTCCTGCCGCCGTGTCTTCAACCGTGACCTCCAGTTTGCCGAGCTCGTCGCGAATCAGGTCGGAGAGTGCCCATTCGCGGCGCTGGCGAAGCTCATCACGGACACGCAACAGCAGATCGATGAATGGCGCGGCGTCGGCGGTCGGCGCCTCCGCCCCTTCATCCAGATTCAACCCCAACACCCCCGCCAGGTCGAGGAGCGCCTGTCGCCCTGGCTCGATCTCGTGGCGGCCGATTCCCGCTCCCCGCGCCCGGTTGATGGCTCGTCCGAGATCGAAGAGCGCCGCCAGGGCTTCAGGGGCGTTGAAGTCATCGTCCATCGCCGCGTGGAACCGCCGCCGCGTTTCGTCCGCCAGCGCGGAAAAATCGCCGTTGTCTCCCGTTTCCTCGCCATCAGGCGCGGCCACGCCAGTTGGATCATCGTTCACCGCCGCGCGCAGCCGCTCCAGGCCACGCTCCGCCGCGAGCAATCCTTCTTCCGAATAGGTCAGGGGAGAGCGATAGTGGCTCTGCAGAATCATCAGGCGAAAGGCTGGACCGAGCCCGCGATCGAGAATTTCCCGCAGGCGCACGAAATTGCCGAGCGATTTCGACATCTTTTCCGCGCCAACCCGCACCAGCCCGTTGTGCACCCAGTAGCGCGCGAATGGATCGACGCCCAGGAACGCCTCGCTCTGGGCGATTTCGTTCTCATGGTGCGGAAAGATGAGATCGGCTCCGCCGCCATGGATATCGACCTGCCCATGGAGATACGTTGAGCTCATCGCCGAGCACTCGATGTGCCAGCCTGGCCGCCCCATCCCCCAGGGCGATTCCCAGCTCGGCTCGCCCGATTTGGCGCCCTTCCAGAGCGCAAAGTCGAGCGGATCGTCCTTCCGTTCATCGACCTCGATCCGCGCTCCCGACATCAGGTCATCGATGTCTCGATGGGAGAGCTTGCCGTACCCAGGAAACGAGCGCACCCGGAAGTAGACATCACCTTCGACAGCGTAGGCATGGCCGCGATCGATCAATCCCTGCACCATGGCGATGATGGGGCCGACCTCCTGCGTCGCGCGGGGGTAGTGCGTGGCCGGCAGGGCATTGAGCGCGCGGGTCTCCTTCAGCCACTCGGCAATGAGGCCCTCGGTGAGATCGTTAGGATCGATCCCCTCCGCGTTCGCCCGGGCAATGATCTTGTCGTCGATGTCGGTGAAGTTCTGGATGTGCCGGACTTCGTAGCCGCGATGTTCGAGATAGCGGCGAATGACGTCGAACGTTGTCATCGACATGCCGTGCCCGATATGCGCGCTATCGTAGGGAGTAACCCCGCAGACATACATGCGGATGCGGCCCGGCTCGATGGTCTCCAACGGCTCCTTGCGCCGGGTCAGGGTGTTGAAGATGCGAATCGCGCCAGGCGGTGAACCAGAGGCGGTCTCGCGCTGCATCGCTGTTTCGGACGTAGACATCGCGCGGCTCTCCTCCATGGCGGCAACCTCAGCATAGGGAGTCTAGCGAGATGGAGCTGCCGGTTGACAGTCCGCGCGCTCATGTTCGAGCTCGCGTACACGTCCTTCCAGTTCTTCGATCCGTTGCATCATCAACAGCATGGAATCGCGATGCGGATCTGGAAGGTGTTCAAGCCGGCGCATCTCGCCCGATTCAGGATCGCGCCACGACACCGCGCGCGCGGGCATGCCCACTGCCGTGGCATGAGCGGGAACGTCTTTGAGCACCACCGACCCCGCGCCCACCCGGGCCCCGGCGCCAATCGTGACCGCGCCCAGCACCGACGCGCCAACGCCGATCACCGCGTCCTTTTCCACGGTCGGATGCCGCTTACCCCGCTCCTTACCAGTGCCCCCCAGGGTAACACCCTGGTACATGGTGACGTTATCGCCAACCGTGGCGGTCTCGCCGATGACCACCCCCATGCCATGATCGATGAAGACCCCTTCGCCAATGCGCGCGCCGGGGTGAATCTCAATCCCGGTGATGGCGCGATTGACCTGCGAAAGCAGGCGGCCGGGCAGGAATAGTCCTCGCCGCCAGAGCCAGTTTGCCCCGCGGTGGAGTGCGATGGCATGAAGTCCCGGCGAGGTCAGGATCACCTCGATGGTCGAGCGCGAGGCGGGATCGCGCTCGCGAACAGCGCGGATCTCTTTGGCAAACCACATGGTGAAGCCTTTCGGATTGGGCGCGGGCCTCCAGGTCTCTAGAATGCCTGGCAGCCTGGTGTGTGAGGTGGCAACGAGGGACGCGCGAAGCACGCCCCTAGGGACAGAAGCAGAACCCTCCGCACCCACGGCCGCAATGCTCGGGAACCCAGAAACACTGGGCAGTGCTGCACAACGGCCTACGCGCGCCAGGCACTTAATCAGCCACCTTGGCCGGGATTTTATCGGCCTTGGCCGCCACGTCGGACTTCCCGGCCGTGTCGGATGATGGCGCATTCTCCGCTTTGTCGGACTTGTCGGCTTTGTCGGACGACGTTGTCGACTTTGCGTCGCTTGCAGAACGCTCGGAACTGTCGCCTGAACCTTTCGGCCGGCTGTCGTTGATGTACCAGCCTGAACCCTTGAACACGACGCCCACGGGCTGAATGACACGTCGGATGGGCGATCCGCATTCCGGGCACTCGGTCAGGGCATCGTCCACGAATCGTTGCACGGCTTCGAAGTCGTGTCCGCACGTATTGCAGTGGTAGCTGTAGGTTGGCATCGCTCGGCGCGCTCTCCCGGAAGTACGACTACAGGATCTGCTGTTCGGATTGTACCCACGCTCCCAATCTCGCTGCATCGCTCCCGAAATCGGAGAAAGGCGCCGTTGCACCTGAGCGAGTGCAGGCCGTTCGCCCCTGCTCAGGTGCGGCGGGCAAAGCGAGCCGCGGGCCGCATCATTGATAGATGATCAGGTCGGGAGAAGGACTCAGCGCGAGCACCTCACGCGGGGACATGAGTGGCTCGTCCTGGCGATAGAAGAGCTTGAACCCGGCAAAGCCCACCGGTTGCTCCTGAATCAGAAAGATGTAGGAGTCGATCTTGAGCTTGGGGTTGCCGTGACCGTCGGCGTCGATGACGAGTTGCACTCCCGGCATCTCGCCGAGGCGCTCCTTGCCGACGATCATATCTTCGCGGAACTGATGCACGATCAGGATCTTGGGCGGAAGGTCCTCTTCTCTGACTATCTGGGCGAGCAACTCTTGCGCCACGGCGATCTCCTCCGCCGAGAGCTCGCCGATGTGGATACCGGGAGTTTGTCCCTCCATGATGGCGAATTCCGGATCGAGCGCCAGGTGTACATGCGGGCGGGTGAGCAATGGCCGCACCTTGGCCAGCTCGGCTTCGATGCTTTCGCGGCCGAACTGAAGATCGAGGAAGAGCAAGAGCCCATTGGCCTCGGCAAAGTCGGCGTACTCGACAAGGGTCTCCGTGTCGGTGGCCAAAATGAAACTGCCATCCGATCCTGGGCTCCCTTGCGCGACCGTCGCGATCACCTCGAATCCCGGGATGACTGGCCGGGTCGGGTCCGCGGCTTCGTAGTTGGCGGCTTCGGCCAGGAGCAGCGGCAAGAGCTCTTCCTTGGAATACTCGCCGAGGATGCCCATGTTCGGGTCGTGCGGATGACCGTAGTAGGTAAGGATCCGGTTGGCGGGCAGCAGGGGTCCCAGCTCGACGGGGCTGCTCGCTTGCTCCTGCGGCGCGGCCACAACGGTGGCCGCGTTGGCGCCTGCCTCTCCCTCTTCACCATTCAGCAGCACACCGGAGTCCAGGGACGGCTCGCCCGCGGATGGAGCGGTATACGTGGCAATGGCTGCGTTGGGCGGCACTGCCTCGGAAGGAGACGACGCGGTAGGAACCGCTGGCGCCAAGTTCGGGGCCGGACCTGGAGAGCTGGCGCTCGGAAGGTCCCAGATCGCGACGACCGCCACGATCGCCACCAGCAACACGAGCAGGGGCAGACGGCCCGGCGCGGGACGAGGCCGCCGTCGATCGTTTGGTGAAAGGCGGATTTCCCGCTCCGAGGCGTTCACTTATGGATTGCAATTCGGGCATTCACCCGGCTCGATGGCATCCCGGCCATCCGGTCGCGGCGCTTTACGGGATGCATGGCAGCGGGCGCAACCGTAGATCAGCAGCAACGCGTGATCGCTCGGCATGCGACACCAGCGGCACGGTAAACCAGGGCGGCTGCTGATATGGGAAAACCCCGCGGCGCCACACTCCGGGCAGCGGCGGCGCGCGTTGGCGATCAGATCATCGGTGGCCGCGGCGATGGCGTTCATGCGCGTGGGGTTACGGTGAGCGCGCAGGTCGACTTCCAGAAAGGCACGGCCGTTGTCCGAGGCGCCCAAGACTTGGCCAACGGCATCGCTCAGGTCGTTTTCGTTCTCGATCGCCTTGAACAGGTGCTCGGGATCGTCCGGATGCCGGCGTACGATCAGGCCGTGCGCCGGAAAGCCGATCGATCGCCCGAAGGCCAGCGCTTCGTCCACGCCCGATACCCAGCGCTGACCCGTGGCCGTCTCCATCGTGACGTGCGTGCCAACGATTTCCAGATCAGCCTCGGCGTCGATCAGCATGACCAGTTCGATGTTGGCGGAAACGAACGGGACGGCCGGATGAGGTCCGAAGCTCCCTTCGCTGGCAATCGCCAACGCCAGGCCGCTCTCGTGCAGCGCGGCCTGGGCCTTGAGCCGAGCGGCGTCTCGCTGCGATCCCGCTCGCGCCACCTCGCGCGTGAACGTTCCAAAGCGATCCGTGTCAAACGCCTCGGGAAC
>JBBRVX010000102.1:0-18083 GCA_038246475.1 Thermomicrobiales bacterium
ACGACCGACGACTCGGTGTACAAGATCTGCATCGGCTCGTCTCGCGCACCAACCGTCATCAACGCTTGATTGAGCAGACCTCGATCGCCGAGCAGGATCAGCCAACCATAAGCGCGAACGAGAACGTCAATGAGAAGCGGCACGATGACCACCAGGAGCAGCACGTTCCGCAACATCCCACGTGAAGACGCCAAGAAATAGGCAAAGGGGTATCCGAGTACAAGTGCTATGAGCGTGACCATCAGTGCGAGCCTCAGCGTCTTCAAGAAGATGCCTCGGAAATAAGGGTCTCCGATGAAATCGCCGTAATTCGACAGCGTAAGACTCGGATACATGCCGAGGCCAGGATCCCATCCATTGAGACTGAAGCGGGCGAGAAACACCACGGAAATTATGAGAAACACCAGGAAAAACGCCGCCGGAAGCAGCAGCGCGTACGCTGTGACCGTCTCTCGCGCAACACGACTCACGCGTGATCGCCGGCGCATCGGTGCATGTGCAACGAGTTCTTGCGGACCGTGCTCGATTTCTTCGGAGGACAGGACGGTCTCCCGGGGTGGTGGAGGTGGCCTGTCGCCAGACCACCTCCGGCAAAGATCAACCGATCAACGCTCGGTCGTATCGTGTTATCCAGTCCTGGCGGACGGCCAGCAAGTTTTCGAGATCAACGGGAATGGTGTTGTCCAGGTCATCAAATGTGACCACTCGGTTGGCGATCTCGGGAGAGATAACCGCATCGCGGTTGGTCGGGCCAAACCAGAGACCGTCCGCCATGCCTTCCTGAGCTTTCGGCTCAAGGCACTTGTTAATGAAGGCTTCCGTCACGTCCTGGGGCCCGGGATGCCCGGCCGGGATGCAGGCACAAGCTGGAGTCGCAAAAACACCTTCCTTCAACTTGAAGGTGTTCTCGATGGGAAATCCTTGCTGGATATAGTCACGGAAGATGTAGCTCGTCCAGCTAAGGAGTTCAATGTCGCCGCTCTTTACAAGTTCGGCGATTTGAGAAGTATTCTCGGCCAGCACCCGAATATTAGGCCGGAGCTCCTCGAGAAGCGCAAATCCCGGGTCCGGATTCATTTGATCGCCGCCGGCCAGAATTGCCGCGGCAATGATGACGTGAAGCGCCGGGGTCTGGTTCGATGTCGGTACTGAGGCCTTGCCGCGCAACTGATCGGACCACAAATCGCGCCATGTCGTTGGCGGAGACGGATATGCCACCGTGTTGAACAAGAGGGTATCGACATAGGTGAAGAATCCGATGCCCTGTCCATCCGCAACGATGAATCGCTGATCGACCCCTGCCGCGTTTGGAATTTTCGCGAGATCCAAGGTCTCGAGCAGTTTCTCTGGCGCAACCGTTAGCACCCCAATATCGTCCATCAGGACCACATCAGTTTGCGGATCGGCAGCTTGCGCGCGCACCTTGGCAATCGAACCCGAGGTAAACCCGTATTCAACAATGACCTCTGCACCGGTCTCCTCTACGAAGGGGTCGACAACATTCTTTTGAATATTGTCTCCTTCAGGTCCGGACCAGAACTGCACGTGGATTGTCTTTCCACTGAAGGGCTTGTCTTGCGCGGCGACAAAGCCGGCAGTGAGACTGGACGAGCCCAGAGCAGCGGCGACCGCCCTGCTGCTGAGTCCCAGTGCGGTGAGGCGTTTGCCGAGCTCACGCCGCGAGATTCGGCGTTGCGACAACTCCTCGAAAAGTTCGTCTACTCGAGCGGTGATCTTCACGGTTCTTCCTTCCTGCTCTCGCCTCGCAAATCGATGCCGCACTTGGAGAATCCCTCCGGTGTCAGACCACAAACAGTTGCTCCGGTATCGTGCTCAATGGCTCACAACCACTGTCGGTTATAAGCACGGTCTGACTGCATCCGACAGCAGCATGTCCGTAGTCAAAAAGCCCCGGAACGAAGTGAAATGTCATCCCGACCTCAAGCGGACGCGCCTCCGTCTCCTTGATGCTCATGATGTGCCCCTCGCCCCAGTCCGGCGGGAAGTTTATGCCAATCGAATACCCAGTGCGGTGG
This sequence comes from Thermomicrobiales bacterium, assembly GCA_038246475.1. GTDB lineage: Bacteria > Chloroflexota > Chloroflexia > Thermomicrobiales > UBA6265 > JACCXM01. Next base: position 2,037 of record JBBRVX010000102.1, read on the forward strand.
CGGAAGTAGTCGCCAAACCCAAGGTCTCTGATGGCGCCTCGGCATGCTCTGTCGACTTCATAAGCAGGGACGCCTGGAGCAGCGGTGGAGATGGCCGCACGCAGGCCCGCCCGGGCAGCCTCATCCATCTGCTTGATCTTGTCGGACGGCTCGCCAACGGAGAGCACTCGAATCAGCGAGGCGCTATAGCGATGAATGACGCCCGCGTGCTCGAGAAATACCACCTCCCCCTCAATGAGCTCTCGACCGGACCATGTGGCATGAGCCAGCGCCGAGCGATAGCCCGCCGCGACAAAGGGAGGCAGCGACATGTACTCGCTATCGTGCGCCAATGCCCCGGCATACAGCGCCAGGGCGAGATCGTTCTCGGTCTTGCCGACAGCTGCCACCTCGATGGCACGCCGTATCCCTTCGTCGCATGCCGCCGCCGCATCGCGAATGTAGGTGATCTCCTGGTCCGATTTGATCAAGCGCAACTGCTCAATCAAGCCTGATGCGTCGACAAACGTGGCATCGGGCAGGCCTTCCTGCAAGCGGCGGTAATCCCCGATCGTGAGGAACCAGGAACTCTCCTCAACGCCAATAGTTTTGTCGGAGAGGCCGTGTTCCCTGAGCGTTCGGATCGTTTCGTCAACCGGATTCTGGTTATCGTTGTAATAGGCCCGAGTGTCGATCCAGGAGAGGCCTCGGACGTTCGTTTCTTCCAGGTAGCGAGTAAACATGATCGGATCGCCCTCAAGTGGGACGATTGCACATTGGTAGGTGTAGTAGCCGGGTGTCTGATATCCGCTGAGGTAATAGATATTCTCTGGTGTGAAGCTGAGGAGCACCTCGACGCCACGGGACTGCATCGCTTCGCGCAACTTGGCTAACCTGCCGTGGTACTCCTCGATGCTGAAGAACAGATCCTTTTTGTCAACGACGGACATACCTACCTCCACGTTACGGCTGCATTCCGTTAGGCTGCATCAGGCTTCCATACGAAGCACGTCCAGGATCGTCAGAATGTAAATCTGTGCGCAATCAATCAATTCCGAGATCTTGACTGATTCATCCGGCCGATGCGCTGCCTGCTCGATGCTGCCCGGGCCAAAAATGACTGTTGGTGTGTTTGCCTCCTGCGCCAGGATGCTGGCATCGCATGTCGCTGACCACCCGGAATATCCGGGGTCCGCTCCCAAAACCTGACGTGTCGCATCGCGGAGGGCTGACACGATTGGCAGCCCGGGCGAGACTTCCATGGGCAGCGCCTGAACCGGCACGGTCATGTCAGCCCGAAACGTGGAATCGCTTCGGGATAGGTCGTCAAGCAAAGCGTTCATTTCGGCAATCACGTCTGCCGGTTGCTCGCCCGGAATCAGTCGCCGATCCACGGCGATGCGACACTCAGCCGGGACCATGCAGGTAATCTCGCCGCCACTGATGGTTCCAACAGAAATCGTCGGGCTGCCAACCAGCGCGTGAGACTGGCTCGACAATCGTTCGTTTAACGCCTGAATCGCGGTCAGCAGGCGGCCAGCGCCGTAGATGGCATTGACTCCATGATCCGGAACGCTGCCATGAGCGGCTTCTCCACGCACGGTGATGTAGAAGTTGAAATCACCCTTGTGCGCAATGACCGGCCGCAGATCGGTCGGTTCGGGAATGATGGCCCAGTCGCCTTGGAGCCCTTTCTGTACCGCGAGTCGCGTCCCGCCGCCTCCTTCCTCTTCATCGGCCACCATGGCAAGCGTAATCGCGCCACAAAACTGCTCCGCGTGATAGACGGTAAGCGCGGCTTCGATCATGGCCGCGACCCCACCCTTCATGTCAGCGGAGCCGCGCCCATACAGTCGACCCGCTCGTGCCTCTGCTCCATAGGGGTCGACGGTCCAGCCAGTGCCAGGTGGCACGACATCGGTATGGCCGTTGAAGATCAGGTGAGGACCCGGTCTGTGACTTTCCAGGCGAACAATCACATTTGGTCTGCCAAGCGCCACATCTTGCACTTCGGGCTCAATGCCTAGTCGCTGGAAATATGAGACCAGATATTCCGCAACTGCTGCCTCGTTCCCGGGCGGGTTCTCGCTCGGAATCCGAATGAGGTTGGATGCGAGGGCGAGCAACCGCTCTCGATTGGCAGTCAGGTCAACTCGGTTCGCCAAATGGGACATATCGCCTCCCTGATGGCGCGCCAACCTCGCAACCTATGGGCCCATCGGGAACAGGTGAGACATCGCCAGTCGGGCAACAGAGTCTTAGTAGCACCGAAGGCCTGACTTTGTTAGCCTAGCGCCAGTACTCCCACTCGGGCAGCGATTCGACTCGCGAAAGTCATAAGGGCGATTAACTTGGTATGACCTGTTGACCTGATCCTATCGCCATGCGGTCTCAGTGTCAATAGGCCGAGTACTCGTTGGAAAATGGTGGATTGTCGTCAACTGCTTGACGCATGAGCCATGAAACGCGTTCTTCGAGTCCGTGAGCCTCATTGAGGTGCTGTCTCATCATCATCCGGGCACGTTCGGGGTCCCGTGACAGAATGGCTTCGAAGAGTTCTCGATGGCTCTCAAATTCCCGCACTTTCATTTCGGGAAGCGCCCCTTCAATGCGGGAAAACTGTGCGACCCGTGCGTGATCCAGCAGCTCTGACATCCGTTGCAGGAACGCGTTGTGCCCCGACAACGCGAGGATGCGATGGAACTCCAGAGTGATCTCTGACGTTTCGTTCTCTTGGGCTACCGCCTCCCGCAGGCGTTCAAGTGCTCGCTCGGCCGCCCGAAGATCGGAAGCTGTTGCGCGATTGGCCGCCAAACCAACTAATTCCACCTCGACAACCATGCGGGCTTCAAGTGCTTCGAGCGCCGCTTCGTGAGTCATGATCTCAAAAAGTGCGCCGGGATTCGCTTTAGCCGTCGCTGCCCCAACGAAGCATCCACTCCCAGGCCGAATGTCAAGAAGGCCCATCGATGCGAGGCCTTGCACCGCCTCCCGGAGCACCGGCCGACTGACGCCGAGCTGTTTCGCCAACTGTTGCTGCGCTGGCAGCGCATCGCCTGGTTTCAAGCCTCCATCAGCCACGTACTCCACCAGACGCTGCATTACCTTTTGTGCCAGCGTGTGGCGTTCGACAGGGCGCACTTGATACTCGGACATCGATGTCCTCTTCGAACATAACTGCATCAAGTCGATACGTCATTAGTGCCACAGTCGATTCCGACTGATGCATAGGACGTGCATTCTAAACGCTTAACGTGCTTTCGTAGGAATCGACAACGTGGCTTTGAACTCGAGATAGAGCTGCCATCCTTTTTGTGGTCACTAGAGTATTGGGCGCGCGACACTCACGAGGAGGTGTCCCAATTTCCCGTGATAGCCAGGCTATTCCTTGGAGTTCAAAACCGAGGCGGTTCGCCTCGTTCGCAACAGTGATCGATCCTTGTCCCGTCTCGCAAGGATCTCGGAGTCGCGCGCCAAACGCTCAGGAACTGAAGTGCAGCACGCCGAGATCGCTCACGGTGTGCGCGAAGCATTGTCGCTAAATGAACGCGTGGCGTCACGTCATCTGCGCCGCTAGGCGCTAACGCTGTAGCAATAGCGGGAGATCCAGAAAAACGCCGCATCGCTATTCCCTAAAGTGCGCGACGTGATGCGGTCGCGGTGTTCGCGTTCGTCTTTGAGCAGATCGATCTTTCCCCAGTTGCGACGCTGCGCCGCCTGCTGGGTGTCTAGATGGAGCGGACACTCCGCATGGTGAAAGCGCCCACTCGCTGCTCGGATCCAGGCTTACCGGGAGCTCACGCGTCACCGCTGGGCAGTGCGTGAGCAATGTCGAGGCGCCTACGATCCGGCGCTCGGTGACTGAAGAGATCATGGAGCGGACCCCGTCTTGCTTCGGTTCACGCAGATCAGCTGTGCCATGACACCCGAGATGCCAGAATCGCCAACGACGCGGCTGCGGCGGCGCGGATGGCGGCTTTTGCTATTTCAGTTGCGTGCGTCACTCGTGCACAATGCCCTTTCTTTGGACAAAGCCTAGCCGGTGATGGCCACGATGAGCGTGTCCTGGACGTGCATGCTCCCACCGTGTGCGCGAAGCCTATCCCCGGTCGAAGAGCTCGATCACTCTGGCGAATTTCTCCAGGCTGCTCGGAATGCGCGGATCGGTCGAGATCACGTGATGTCGCGACCCGAGCTCGGCGAAGCGGATCATGGTGGCGGCCATCGCCGCTGGAGGTCCATGAAAGGCCGGCCAGGGTTCGCCGTCCTCCGCCATCGCGTAGCGGCAGCTGCTGGTGCGCACCAGCGAGGAAGGCTCCCGTCCCACGGGCCAACACGCGTCGTCCAGATCGGCCATCATGGGGGTGAAGAGTTCAGGGTCCAGGAGCCAGTCCGCGTTCTAGGCATCGGCGTAGAGCGCGGTGAGTTGCATCATGCGCGGTTGCTTGGCCCCCAGCAGAATGGGCGGTCCGCCATCCAGCTAGCGCGGGCCGCGCGGGAAATTGACCGCATCACGCACCTGATAGTAGGCGCCGTCGCAGGAAGCGCGCCCGGTGCGCGTCAGCGAGGCAATGATCGGCAGCGCCTCGGCAAAGCGGTCGACCCGATGATCGAAGGGAAAGCCGAACATCTCGTACTCGGGTTTGTGCCATCCGCAGCCGAGGCCAAGCACGAGGTTGCCCTGACTGATGGCATTCACCGATTCCGCCATCTTGGCGATCGAGCCGGGGTTGTGAAACCCGGTGCACGCCACCATGGTGCCGATGGGGACGCCCGGCAGCGCCGCCGTGAGTCCCGCCAGCGTGGTCCAGCAATCCCAGATGCCGCGTATGGCGCCAGCATCGGCATCCAGATCGAGCACCATGTGATCAGGCAGCCAGAGCATGTCGAAGCCCACCGCGAGCGCCAGCTTCGCCTTCTCAACGAGTTCCCAGAAGCCTTCGCTGACCGACCAGCCGTGCGCTCCCTGCCCCAGTTGGTCTTTCGCTGTTGGATGCGTCTGTGGCAGCTGCAGCCCTAGCGTCATCGGCCGCTGGCTCCGGAACGTCGGCCAGCGCCCTTCGTGAATGGGCGGTTGCAAAGTGACGATGTTTGGTGTTTCGCTGCTCATGGACCAAACTCTCTTTTCATCAAGGTGCGGCCGGGCCTGCGGCTCGCCCCTCGAGCGATCGTGGCGGGGCAGGGGCGCTGCCCCTGATGGATAGCCAAGGCCTTACGGGCTCCTCCGCGGTTTCAGGAGCCCTGCCCCGCTTATCGCATGCCTCAGAGGTTCAGGACGCTCGTCTCGCGCGAGACGATGAGCTTCTGGCAGAAACTCGTCCAGCCAACGCCAGCGTCGCCCATGCTGTCTTCGTGGAACACCCTCGGTCGTTGCGGCGAGCCAACACGAGATGTCCCCAAGGGCGTGCCAGAGCGGCTATCGCTGATCTCTGCGCCCTCCGGGATCGGCTGGTTCCGCGGGGCGGGCCAGCAGGTAGTCAAGGACATCCTGGCATCCCGCGCGAGCGGCTGGTGCGGATCGACGTCGGGGCCAGCGGCGCGCTTCCACCGACCGCAGGTCCGCAAGCCGCTCGCTCAGATCGTTCGTGACGAGAGCTTCGGCGGGGCGTGAGCCGCACGGGTGACGCCTCACAGAGGGTCGCACGCCGTCTCCAGGCTTCTGGCGGCATTCGGTATTCGACGCGCTGCGTGACGCACCCTGCCTCCGTGCAGATCCGCCCCGGCGCGCAAAAGGTCTGAAAAATGGCCCGTGGGGGATTCTGCCCTGTATCCATTGCGTACTGCTGGCGTGTCGCGACGCTGTCACACGAGCAGCAAACGCCTCCTATGCACGGCGTTCCACGGTGCTTTCGCCGGATCCGGTTTGACAGTGATCATAACGGGAGATGAACGAAGTCAGCGAGTGTGATGGCCAACACTCATGACATCGCGTCCAGCTCAGTCCCGCAAGCGACTGGCATCGTGAGCTCCTCGTCGCTCCACCGGAGCACGAGCGAACTCTTATTTCCACTACTACAAGTGGTACGCCGTGCCTCATCCCCCGGCTTCGCGATGGTTTTCAGCCATGGCCCCGGCTGAATTACACGGAACAGCACCACGTGCTTGCCGCTTTGCCCAATGGCTACGAGGTCCTCGATCGGCCCAGGCGGTATGCTCTCGTCTAGCGCTCACCGTTATTGCTTTCTGCGCGGGTGCCCCTGCGGCTATGTCGGCGATCCCCAGCGGGCCTGCACCTGCGCCGCAAGTGCGGTGAGCCGCTACCAGAAGCGCCAGTCAACTGGGCGCCGATAAGGATTCGCGCTCCATGAGTTCGCCTTGCGAAGCCGTGCTTCCTTCCGGGCGCACTGGCGCTCTGAGTCAGGAGACGATCCTACTACCGTCCGCGTGGGGAGATGGGTGGAACTTGGCCGGCCCAAGGAGCGCCCATCAGGAGCGGCCGTTTCCCAAGAACGGGGCCATGTTGCGAAACTCCGCTGCCACAAAGCAGCACCACTGATGTCCTGAAGTGAGACGTTTGGGTGTCAAGGCCTGCTGGTGATCCGAGCCCGAAGCGGCCAAGACACGCTCTACGGGATGATCGGGATTTCGAGGACAGCAGTGTTGTTGGTCGGGTCCGGGTCGTCGGCGTCGAGGGCCTGAGCCTCGACCGTCATGCCAGCCTCCAGCTCCTGTTCGAGCGATGGCGGGGCGAAAGCCACGAGGCGGGCGGTGACGCTTTCGCCAGCGGGTAGCATCTGATAGAGGCACCGGCCACGTGGCCCTTCTGGGGCGACGCCACCGCGACCACAGCGGAGGGTGAGCTGCTCGAGACTGTCGGTGACCCCCGGCCAGATGGCGACGCCAGTCGTGTCCGGCCCGAGGTTGGTGACAATGATGGTGTAGGTGACCTTCTGGCCGGGCCGCAGCATGCGCTTGGTGGCCCGGGCCTGTAGTGCCAGGTCGGCGGTCGCGTCGGCCGCGTGCGCCCGTGGCGGGCCGGCAAGGAGTGCCGATGCGGCGAAGGCCGAGGCGAGCAGGCACACGACGAACTTGTTCATTGGGCCCTCCGAGGCGTTACGGGTGTGGTGCAAGTCGAGGGCATCCCGAGCAGTGAGGAATTTGCCGCCCGATCAGTCTTGCGGCGGACCGGACGGGCAAAACTGTTTGCACTTGTCGCACCCACGGGCGTTGAAGATCGTGGCCACGCAGATGAAGGTGGCGCCAGCTGGCGCGTCGGGACAAACGTTCGTGTTCTTGACACAGCGGGTGATACTGGTGCCAACAGCGGCCGAGGTACTGTCCTCTCGGAACGTGTAGCCGCAGCAGAGGACTGTCTTCTCCTTAGCGCTAGTCCGTCCATCTCGGATGAGGAGCCCACTGCCGAGGAGCGCGCCGACCGCGACGCGGACCCCGCGGCGGCGATCGGTGTGGGCACCCAGGGCTCGCGCGATCGTGTCGAATCGGAATCCGTCCACCTCGTCCTCCTGTCATGAATCGGGTACAGCGCTCCAGTGCGCGGGGCACCGCCTCTCTGTTAGGGTAGGTCTCCCTGCCGGACCGCGGATGGCCTGCACCGAGGCTACACCCCCGATTCCGCGGACGCATCGTGCAATTGAGCTATTTGGCGGCAGTGCCACGATGTGTACCGCACGTGGCGGACCTGCGCCGCCATCGCGCGGTTCACGCCCCACCGGGAGCCGGGGGCGTGACCGCGGTATTGCCCCTTGCCCGGCTGCAAAGACGAGTCCGCTGCCACCCGCACCTCAGACAGCCCCCCGGGCCATCTATCGTGGCGACACCTCCAGCCGAGGGGGAAATCCCTCATTTGAGGGAGGCGTGGGCTATCTCCAGAGCCTACTCTGGGGTCATCAGCGACCCAGCTAGGATCGTGGGTTCTAGGGCGTGCACCACCCACGCGGGCCCGGCATGCGCCAGGGGTCCCGCCTCTGGGAAAGGAGGTGGCGGGGACAACCAACGGGGTCGTCCCAATCAGACTCCAGATCGACGTCATGGCGCCGCGGTTCAGTTGGAGTGCTGAAGCCTACGAACCTCGTCGGGCTCCACGCGCCTTCGGGTCCGCTCATCCGCTGCGGGTGCTCCTAAGCACCATCGTGAAGGGAATATTTCCATGACTGCTTCAATAACCCTGCCGTCCGGACTCCGCGCCCGTCTGCTGCTGGTCATGGTGGTCCTCGCCCTCGCCGGCGTGCATCCAGTTGCCGCGCAATCGGGTGCCGATGTCGCCGCTAGTATTACCGGCAATCGTCAGGTCAGGATTGGAAACGACATCACCTACACCATCACCGCCACCAACATCGGGGATGAGATCGCCACCGATGTCCAAATCAGCGGCTGGGTGCCCGACTGGTTCGACGGCGGCACCGTGGACTGCCTCAGCGGGCGTCCCGCTGAGGGGTCGTTGACGTGCAACTATCCGATTCTGGTCCCTGGCGCGAGCGTCAGCATGACGATCACCCTCAAGGCCGTCGCCGGGAACAAGCGGGAACGACACATGTATGAGTTGGGGTGGGTGAGCGCGAGCAACGACACGAACCCTGACAACAACGAGGCCCGGATCGAGGTCATCATGACCGGACCCTGCCGCCACTGTCCGAATAGGCACTGAATTTGATCTCTGGTAAAGGAACGCACCTACCCCGTGCGCCACGCCCTGGCCTCCACGTCGGCCCCTGATCCCGTTATCCAATGCTGCGCTTTCTGACTGGTGGATGTCGACGGCTCTGGTGGCAGGGATTGGATCTCAAGTCGCGAGACGTGCCCGCGGTGAGTGAACGCCGGCATACTTCCTCCCCCTTGACACTTCCGGCGCGGTCTTTGAGCCTGTACGCAATACGAGGCGCAGGGTGCTTTGCATTCCTGATCGCCGCGCTCGGGCCAGCCAGCGCAGCCAGGCGGTACAGTGCCGGGGCGCGGATCGCCGGATAACCCATGCCGAACGGTGCTCCCCGCGAGCCGTGGCCGGGGTCGGGTTCTTCTCGAATCGGGCCCGCCGCCGGCGCTGTGGCGATCCGCGTTTTCGGGGAGGGAGTGACCGAGGACAGGCTCCCTCCCCGCTTCCAGTTCGCAAAGAACGCCGCCACCCGAGTTGAATCAGTCAGCGGCCCTCAGAAGCGGATCAGCGGCCCCTTGCTGGAGCGCATCGACATCCACCTCCAAGTGCCGCGCATCCCCCACGAACAACTCGCGAAAGGGATAACGCGTATCCGGGCGATTCGCAATCCAAGGGAGATGGTGGAACGATCTCGACATGAGAGGAAGCCTTGCACGAGGCCACGGGTTGAGTGACGAGGCAGCAGGGGCCGCCCTCCATGCGCCCGTCCTGCTCGCGTATCTCTAGGGAGAGTCCGGGAGCGAGACCGTCGAGTCACGCCACGCTTGATCGCGACCGGATCTTGCCCCATTATGGAGGGCGAAAGCCCGGACAGGGATAGGGCGGAGCGACGATGCCCGACCTCATCGCAGAGAACAGGCCTTCTCCTTTCCCGAGTGGTGAGGACGAGATGACCGCGCCGCTGCCCCGCTTTCTGACACCACTCGTGGGACGCGAGCAGGAGATCACCGCGCTCCGCGAGTTGATGCTCAGAGCAGACGTGCCGCCGGTTACGCTGGTCGGGCCGGGTGGCGTGGGCAAGACCCGCCTTTCTGTGCGCGTAGCAGAGCTGCTGGTTACGGGCTTCCCGGGCGGGGTCGCGTTCGTGCCTCTCGCGGCGGTGCACGATCCTACGCTCGTCCTGCCGGCGATCGCCGAGACGCTCGGCGTGCGTGAGGCCGGAGAGAGGCCGCTCGTCGAGCGGCTTGCTTCCCTGTTCCAGGCGCGCGCGCTGCTCGTGCTCGACAACCTCGAACAGGTCACGTCCGCCGCGCCGCGGATCGCCGAACTCTTGCTCACCGGATCAAACCTGACGATCCTCGCCACGAGCCGCGCGCCGCTCCGGATTTCCGGCGAGCGGACGTTCGACGTCGCCCCGCTGGCGGTACCCGAGCCCCTCCTCGATCCCCAGGCACCGCATGCAGTTGACGACACTGCGCGGTCGGAGGCGGTCCGCCTCTTCGTGGCACGCGCTCAAGCCGCGCGGGCAGACTTCGTTTTGTCCAACGTGAACGCCGGCGCCGTGGCCGAGATCTGCCGCCGCCTGGACGGGCTGCCGCTGGCGATCGAGCTGGCCGCGGCGCGGGTGCGAGTCTTGCCGCCGTCGGCGCTGCTCTCGCGGCTGTCCCGTCGGTTGCCGTTGCTCACCAGCGGCGTGCGCGATGCGCCCGAGCGCTTGCAGACGATGCGCGACGCGATCGCCTGGAGCTACGACCTGCTCAGCCCGAACGAACGCATCCTCTTTCGGCGGCTGTCGGTATTCGCCGGCGGTTTCACGCTCGACGCGGCTGAGGCGGTCGCGGTCGTAGCGGAACACGAGAGGCGGGAGTCGGGAGGAGCGAAGAGGCTCCATTCCGCGACGGTCGACTCGTCAGGCCTTGCCGTGCTCGATCTGCTCGCCTCGCTCGTGGACAAGAGTCTGGTCCGTCAAGAAGGCGCCGTAGAGGGGGAGGCGCGGTTCCTGTTGCTCGAGACCATCCGCGAGTTTGGTGCGGAGCAACTCGCGGCGAGCGGCGAGCATGAAGCGATCGCGCGGCGGCATGCCGCCTGGTGCCTCGCCTTGGCCGAGGCGGCGGCGCAGAGCTTTTTTGGGCCGGAACAGCGCCGGTGGGCCGAACGCCTCGAGCGGGAGCACGCCGACCACCGCGCGGCGCTTACCTGGTTGATCGACCAGGGCGACGGCGACACCGCCATGCGCCTGGCGAATGTTCTGATGCTCTTCTGGTTCTTGCGCGGCCACCTGCGTGAAGGGACTTCGTGGCTGGAGCTGGCGTTGGCACGGTCGCCGGAATCCGCGCCAGCGGATCGAACCTGGGCGATGTTCGGCGCGGCGATGTTGACCTGGGCGCAGGGCGACTTCGGGCAGGCGGCAGCCATCGCGGGCCGGGCGCTGGCGTTCGCCCGCGAGCATGGGCTCGACTTCGGCGAGGCGATGGCGTCCTATGTGCTCTTCCTCGCCACCATGGAGCAGCACCCGTTGAGCGAGGCGGTCGCCCATGGCGAACTGGCTCTGCGGAAATTGCGCGAGATCGGGAACCGGACATGGCTGGCCTACGTGCTCAATGACGTGGGGGAGCAACTAGCCCGCATGGGCGACAAGGTGCGCGGAGAGGCGATGCTCGATGAAGGGCTGGCACTGCACCGCGAGCTCGGCAACAAGCAGGGGACTGGCAACAAGCTGAGCGACCTTGGGTTGCTCCGTCACGATGACGGGGATTTCGCCGCCGCGGCGGAACAGTACGCGGAGAGCGTCCGGATGCTGTGGGAGGGCGGCGATACGTGGTACCTCGCCACGCCGGTCGCGGGTCTTGCCGCCATCGCCGCGCATTCGGGCCGGGTCCACGGCGCGGCCCGGCTGATCGGCGCGGCAACCATTCTGCGCGAACGAAGCGGCGGCTCGCTCTGGTCAAAGGAACGCGACCGCTTCGAAGCGACGGTGGCAGCGGTACGGGGCGCCCTCGGGGCGGAGGCCTTCGCGCGGGAGGAGTCTGCCGGACGGACGCTGCCGCTGGTCGAGGTAGTGCGGGAAGCGATTGCCGTCGCCGAGGCGTTCGCGAGCGACGGATCTGCCCCGCGGTCGCGAACTCCCGGCGAACTGGCAGGGTTGTCGCTGCGCGAAGAGGAAGTGCTTCGTCTCCTGGTGGTCGGGAAGTCGAACCCCCAGATCGCGGAGGCCCTCTTCATCGGGCGGGGCACGGTGCGCACGCACGTTTCCAACATTCTCGCCAAGCTCGGGGCGCGGACGCGGACCGAGGCTTCCATGCTGGCGCGGGATCGCGGCCTCGTGTAGCGGGCCAACCACGGCTCTCCACTCCCACCGCCCTCTGCCAGATGGCAGAGGGCGGTCTCCGTTTGGGCCACTGAGAATCTGCCACCTCGAATCTGTCATCTGTCCGATTTCACGGGCGCTTCCTTCCCGCATGATCGAGATGTGCCCAACGAATCGCGGTCCGCAATGGCACACGGACCAGGACGAAGGGATCGACCGGTGGTCAACCAGATGGCGCGGAATTCCGCCCCCAGTTCATCGAGTTCAGTTGCGGCGGTCGCCGCCCCAATACGAACCAGGAGGGAAACGCGATGCATCCCGAGTTGTCGATGATGGTCTTGCGCCGAGAGCACGAGCGCCGGGTGCAGGCGCTGGCGCGGGAGGAGGAGATTCGCCAGGCACTGAACGGGGAGGCCCGCTCCACGGGCGCCGGCCGCGTGATCGCCGCTGGACTTGGCCAGGCGGTGCGACGGGTAGGCGTCGAGTTGGCGCGACTCAACGGCCGTAGCCAGAGCGACGCCGAAATGCGCCCTGGCGGAGCCGGCGGAGCAGCCTCGTACCGCGGGGGGCCCGCGGCAGCCTGAATCGCACCACCGAGCGAATCACGAGCCCTGAACCGCTCAGGGCAACCACGAAAGGAAGGACGACATGAGCGCGGTCCTCGAAGAACGAACGGCAGATGCGGTTTCGTCGCGCGATGCGCTGGCGGAACGGTTATTCCAGGCGACGTTGGGCACCTGGGACATCGCCACCGTCCACCTCGGTCATCGGCTCGGCATCTACCGGGCGCTGGCCGAAGTGGAGCCCGCCACGTCAAGCGAACTGGCGGCGGCAGCCGGCTTGAACGAGCGGTACGTCCGCGAGTGGCTGGAGCAGCAGGCGGTGGCGGGGATTCTGGCGTGTGGGAACCCGAACGCCGCGGCTGGCGAGCGCCGTTTTGCGCTGCCCGATGGACACGCCGCGGTGCTGGTCGATATCGACGATCCGGCGTTTCTCGCTCCCCTGGCGCAGATCACGATAGGGTCGCTGCATCCGCTGGAGCAGTTGCTGCGCGCGTTCCGCACAGGCGAGGGGGTGCCCTACGCGGACTTCGGTACGGACCTCCGCGCCGGGCAAGCAGCGGTCAATCGCAATCTCTTCCTCCAGGAGTTGGGAAGCGCGTACCTGCCGGCGATTCCCGATCTGCATGCGCGCCTGCTGGCCGCTCCCCCGGCGCGGGTGGCGGACATCGGCTGCGGGGTCGGTTGGTCGTGCGTTGGCATGGCCCGGGCCTACCCCAACGTCCTTGTCGACGGGTTCGATCTGGACGAAGCGTCGGTGGCCGAGGCGCAAGAGATCTTGCGTGACGCCGGCGTGGCGGATCGCGTCGATGTCCAACTTCGCGACGCGGCGGATCCGGCGCTGGCAGGCCGTTACGACCTGGTGACCGCCTTCGAGTGCATCCACGACATGAGTGACCCGGTCGGCGCGCTGCGCACGATGCGGCGGCTGGCCGGTGAGGGTGGAACGGTGCTGGTGATGGATGAGCGGGTCGCGGATGCCTTCGATCCGGGGGCCGGCGACGTGGAGCGGTACATGTACGGCTTCAGCGTGCTGCATTGCCTGCCGGTCGGGCTGGAGGAGCAGCCGTCGGCGGCGACAGGGACGGTGATGCGCGCCGGCACGATGCGCGGCTATGCCCTGAGGGCCGGCTTCCAGGATGTCGAGGTGCTGCCGTTCGAGCATCCCTTCTTCACCTTCTACCGCCTGATCGGCTAGCCCCGAGGCGGGCGCCGCTGGGCGCCCGGTGAGCCCGCTCCATCGTGGGGCGTGCTCGGATGATTCACCGCACGGACACCCCACTGACTAGATCCACGGCGCGACTGTGTGCCGCGGATGAGCGAAACCTGTGCCCGGCGCCTGCCGGCACGTGACACGGAGAAAGGAAGAGTCATGAACGAGAACGAGGTAAGGATCAGCGGTTTGATGGGCGTGCTGGGCGAGGGCTTGGCCACGCGGCGGGCCTTCGGCGCCGGACTGGCCGGCCTGGCGGTCGCGGCGGGGCTGACGCGCCTCGACCTGGAAGACGCCGCGGCGAAGAAGCGCAAGAACAAAAACAAGAACAAGAGGCGGGGCAAGAGGGGCCGGGGTGACGGTGGCGGCGGAGACGACGACGGCGGCGGCGGCAACGTCGATTCCTGCGGCAACCGCTGCGGCGCCGGCCAGGCCTGCGTCGATGGGCTCTGCGTGACGGCCTTCGGTGAAGGGGGGGCCGGTGAGGGTCAGTTCGACAGGCCAACGGGCATTTCTCTCTCCACCAACCAGGAGGACATCTTCGTCGTCGACACGGGGAACGGCCGGATCAAGTTGCTGAACGGGAACCTTTTCTTCCTGAAGCACCTCGGCAAGGCCGGCGGTGACGACGGCGAGTTCCGCGATCCGGAAGGGGTCGCCGTCGACATCGACCGGAATGTGGTGGTGGCCGACACCGGGAACAATCGGATTCAGGTGGTTGACCGGGACGGCGACTTTCTCCGGGGCTTCGGGCAGGCGGGGAGCGGCAACGGCCAGTTCAATCGGCCGGTGGCGGTCACGGTGGACCGCGACGGCAACATCTACGTTGTCGATCAGGGCAACAACCGGGTGCAGATCTTCACGGCGGACGGCGCCTTCCTCAAGGCGGTGGGACGCGGGGGGGCCGCGGTCGGGGAGCTCAACGCGCCGACCGGCATCCTGGCCTTCAATCCCAACAACTTCCTGGTCGTCGACACCGGGAACAACCGCGTCCAGCAATTCCTGATCGCTGGGGCGACCGACTAGTCGCTGCTGGCGCGGCGCCCGAGGAGCACCGCGCCCGACGGCCATTGAGAGATCGCGGGATCGAGCACTGACACACATGTTTTCCCCGAGATCCGCAACGACACATCCACCAGGAGGAACGATTCCATGGTCACTACTCAGCAATCGCGCGTTGCTGGAGAGACTCTCTCGATCGACGCTGTGAAGTCGGTCGCCTTACCCACCGGGGTCAGGCTGCCTTATGTCGAACGGGGCGATCCAGACGGCGTGCCCGTGCTGCTCCTGCACGGTTACACCGACTCCTGGCTCTCCTGGGAACCGGTCTTGCCTCACCTTCCGGGAACCATGCACGCCTTTGTCCCGACCCAACGGGGCCATGGGGACGCCGAGCGGCCGGAGGATGGCTACGGCCTGCACGACTTCGACGCGGACATGGCGGCGTTCGTGAACACCCTAGGACTGGGGCCGGTTGTGATCGTCGGCACATCGATGGGGAGCATCGTCGCCCAGCGCTTCGCGATCGACTACCCGGAGCGGACGCGCGGGCTGGTGCTTGTCGCCGCGGCGACGAACTGGCGCACCCCGGAGACGGTGGAGTTCTCGGAGATCGTCGCGGCGCTGGAAGACCCAATCGACCCGGGATTCGTGCGGGGATTTCAGGAGAGCACGCTGGCGCGACCACTGGCGCCGGAGTTCATCGACGCCATCGTCGCGGAGAGTCTGAAGATGCCAGCACGAGTTTGGCGGGCGGCACTCGAGGGCTGCCTGGAGGCTGACCTGGCGGACGCGTTGGGGGCGATCGACGCACCAACCCTGATCGTGTCGGCGGGTCGCGACGCGTACTTGCCGAGCAGCGAGCAGGAGGCCCTCGTTGCGGCGATCCCCGGAGCGCGGCTCATCGTCTACCACGATGCTGGGCACGCGCTGCATTGGGAGGAGCCGGCACGATTCGCGGCTGATCTCGTCGCGTTCGTCGATGGCCTCGCCACCTGAATAGGCTCCCGTCCAAATGCGCCGGATCGATCGAACGCCGGCGAAAGGAGATATCCCACAATGGCAACGATTCAGCGATCACCCGTGGCGGGGCTGCTTCTGGCGGCCGCCGTGGCCGAGACAGCGTCACTGGCAACTGGGGTGAACGTCCCCTCTGTCGAACGAGGCGATCCGGATGGCACACTGGTCGTCTTTGTCCACGGCATCACCGGCTCGTGGCGATCGTGGGAGCAAGTCTTGCCGTGCTTGCCGGAATCCCACCATGCGTATGCCCTGACCCAGCGTGGCCATAGCGTCAAGACGCCGGCCCGGGTCTGGCAGGCGTCGTGGCGCGCGATGATAGAGACCGGCTACTCGGCGGAGCTGGCCACGATCGCGTCGCCGGTGCTGATGCTCTGGGGCGATCGGGACCCCCTTTGCCCGCGCGGGGAATAAGACG
>JBBRVX010000103.1:0-18032 GCA_038246475.1 Thermomicrobiales bacterium
GGGGGACGTGGGCGGACAATAGCAGCGGCTTCTCGGAGCCCATAACGGTGACCGTGAAGAAGTCGAAAGAGAAAAAGAAAAAGCACAAGCGGCACTGAAGCTACCCCTCGTGCAACCATTTCCAGACCGCTTCCCGCGGATCGCTAGAGCCTCGGCGCGGCCTACGACTTCATGCGTGGATCGAGCACGTCCCGCAATCCATCGCCCAGGATGTTGAAGCCGAGCACAGCGATGAAAATGGCCGTGCCGGGGCCGAAGGCGGTCCAGGGGGCAAAGGTCATGAAGCCGCGGCCGGAGCTAAGCATCGATCCCCAGCTCGGTTCCGGCGGCTGCGCGCCCAGACCGAGAAACGAGAGACTCGCTTCCGAGAGAATGGCGTATGAAATGGCGAGCGTGATCTGAATCAGCAGCGGCGCCATGGCGTTCGGCAGCACATGGCGCACTATTATCTGCAGCGGTCCGGCGCCGCTCGCTTTGCTGGCCTCGATGTACTGCTCCTGCACGATCACCAACCCGGCGGCCCGGGTGACTCGCACGAAGATGGGGATGAAGATGATGCCGATGGCCACCATGACGTTCGCCAGCGAGGGCCCAAGCAGGGCCAACACGGCGATGGCCAGCAGGAGTGAGGGAAAGGCGAAGAGGATATCGGCGAATCGCATGATGAGCATGTCCCACGCGCCGCCATGATAAGCGGCGAGGAGGCCGAACGTGCCGCCGATGAGGACCCCGATCGAAACGGAAATCAGCGCGACCTGAATCGAAATGCGGGCCCCGAAGAGGAGCCGGCTGAAGACATCGCGTCCCAGTTCATCGGTGCCTAGCGGATAGACGCCGCCGGGCGCGACGAGTTGATCGGTCGTGAACTGCTGATAGGGCGAGTGGGGCGCGATCCGCGGCGCGAAAAGGGCCGCGATCAGGACCAGCAGCACGATCGCGCCACCGAAGACCACCATCTTGTTCTGCAGCGCCCGCTGCATACGGCGTCCGCCGGACCGGCTGGAGACAATAGCGGGATCGAGCGTGGCGCTTGCCGTGGCCATCAGCGAGTCACCCTCATCCCATGCGCAGCCGCGGATCGAGATAGGTGTAGAGAATGTCCACGACGAGATTCACCAGCATAAAGGCCAGCGTCACCAGCAGAACGATCGTCTGCAGCACGGGATAGTCCCGCTGATTGACCGCCAGCAGCGCATAGGTGGCCACGCCGGGAAGGTAGAAGACGGCCTCGACCAGAAACGCGCCGCCGAAAATGTAGCCGATCTCCATGCCGGCAACGGTAATCACCGGGATCAGCGCATTCTTCAGCAGATGCCCTCGCGTGATGGCGGATTCACGCAGCCCCTTGGCCCGCGCGGTGCGCACGTAATCCTGCCGCACGACCTCCAGCATCGAGGAGCGGGTCATGCGCATGATGATGGAGGCCGATACGAGCCCGAGAGAGAGGGCCGGAAGGGTCATCGATTTGAGGTTGCCGACGGGGTCTTCCGCAAACGGGATAAAGCCGCCTGGCGGAAACCACTGCACCCTGATGGCGAAGAAATAGGCCAGCAAGGTGCCGAGCCAGAAGTTCGGCAGCGAAAGCCCAATCATGCCGAGACTGGTCAGGCCGAGATCGAGCCCCTTGTTGTGATTGAGCGCGGCGATGATGCCCAGGGGCACGGCAATCATCACGGCGATGAGCATGGCCAGGAACGTCAACTCGGCGGTAATCGGCAACCTGCTGATTAGCTCAGTCTTGATGTCGGAACCGGTGGTGAGCGAGATGCCCATGTCGCCGCGGGCCAGGCGACCGATCCAAACGACGTATTGCACATACATCGGCTGATCGAGCCCGGCCTTCTCGCGAAAGGCGGCGATCGCTTCGGGCGTGGGCTTTGTCCCCAGGAAGACCACGGCGGCATCGCCGGGAATCAATCGCATCGTCACGAAGACGAGGATCGACATCCCAACCAGCACCGGGACCATCGCCAGCAATCGCGTTCGGATAAACCGGGGCATGAGAACGCCTCAGGTGGGTGACGGGTGATGGGCGTTGGGGTACTGGCAACGTCCGTTCTCGATCCTCCGTCGTCCCCATCACCTATCATCCAACACCCATCACCCTCATTTATTCAGCCAGACCTCGCGCACCCAGCGCATTAGGCCCGTGGGGAGCGGCGTGAAGCCTTCCACGTAGTCCTGCTGCGCCTGCACCAGCCGGTTGTTCGTGCCGGCGGCGACGGGAGAGAGGGTGAAGATGCGCTCCTGCGCCTTGGCATACACCGCCTTGCGTCCCTCGCGGTCGAACGTGGTGCGCCCTTCCTCCAGCAGCGCGTCGACTTCGTCGTCGGCAAAAAGGTGAGGATTGAAGCCCTGATCGCTGTGGAACTCGGGATAGAGGAACTCGTCGGGATCGATGAAGGGGCCGCCCCAGCCGCAGACCTGCATGTCGAAGTCGTTGTTGCCGAAGACATCGTTGATGAAGGTGCCCCACTCCAGGTTGATGATCTGCGCGTTGATGCCGACCGCCTTGAGCGCCTCCTGATCGACTGCCGCCTCGCCAGCGAGTTCGCTGTAGGCTGGAGAAACTTTGATTGTTGTCTCGAAGCCATCCGGGAAGCCGGCCTCGCCCAGCAGCGCCTTCGCCTTTTCCACGTTTGGCGTCGGGGAGTAGAGGTCCAGGCCCTCTGAGTAGGCCCAGCTCCATTGCGGCACGATGCCGCCGGTCAGAGGCAGGGCGAGGCCGAACATGACATTGTCGGCAATCGCCTGCCGGTTCTTGGCATGGGCCACGGCCTCCCGCACCAGCGGATTGTCGAATGGCGCCTTGGTGCAGTTCATGCCGATGTAGGCCCAGTTGCAGCTGCCCGACTCCAGCGCGATGGCCTCCACGCCGGGCATGTTGCTCAGCTGCATGTAGTCCTTCTTGGCCAGATCCTGGACCATGTCAACCTGCTTGGTCAAAACCGCGTTCAGCCGGGAGGTGTTGTCGGAGATGAAAACGATCTCCAACTCGTCCAGGTAAGGCTGCTCGG
Source organism: Thermomicrobiales bacterium (assembly GCA_038246475.1). Classification (GTDB taxonomy): domain Bacteria; phylum Chloroflexota; class Chloroflexia; order Thermomicrobiales; family UBA6265; genus JACCXM01. The sequence continues at coordinate 3,018 of JBBRVX010000103.1, forward strand.
GGACGTAGTAGTCCGGGTTCTTGACCAGGTTGAGGGCCTTGGCCGGCTCGTAGGAGACGAACTTGAAGGGGCCGGTGCCGACCATGACCGTCTGCAGATCGCCCTTTTCCTCAACGACATGCTTCGGCACCATGCTCGCCCAGGGTGAGGCCATGAAGGCCAGAAACGGCCCCTGCACCTTGTTGAAGCGCACTTCGACGGTGAGGGGATCGACAACCGTCACGTCGCCGACTTCCGAATACATGTAGGCGTTCGGCGAGCCGGTGTCGGGGTCTTTCTGCCGGTCCATCGAGAACTTCACGTCTTCGGCGGTGAAGGGCATGCCGTCGTGCCACTTCACCCCGTCGCGCAGCTTGAAGGTATAGAGCAGCTTGTCTTCCGAGATCTCGACCGATTCGGCCAGATCGGGCAGGACCTCGTTCAGCTCCTTGTCGTACTGCATCAGCGAGCCGTAGACATGCTCGGTGATCAGCGCGGTGGAATACGCCGATGAAATCATCGGATCCAGCCCGACCGGGTCGGTCGAGGTGGCGAGGCGCAGCTTGCCGCCTGGCTTCGGCGCATCCTGACCGGCGGGGCGCAGCGGCACAGCACGGCGCATGGCCGCGCTGGCGTCGCGTCCACCGATGACGATGGCGCCTGCCGCGGCGGCGCCCTGCACCAGACGGCGCCGATTAATCATCACGCTCCGTACCCTGGCGATAAACTCGGCATCGTCCGACGATCGAGACATGACTACCTCCTAACGAGGGTGACGGGTGACGGGTGATAGGTGATGGGTAATGGGTGATGGGTGACGGGTGAAGGTCTTTGGCGAACGCCTTCCGTCCTCCGTCCTCCGTCTTCCGTCCTCCGTATCACCCAACACCCACGAACCCACGCACCACGGACATAAAGCGATCCTGCTCCTCCACAAAGGGAAGGTGACCGCTCTCCTCGAAAATGACCAGCTCGCTGCCGGGGATGCCGGCGGCGATGATCTCGGATTCGGGATAGGGGGTCACCCAGTCGTGTCGCCCGCCGAGGACCAGCGTCGGCGCGGTGATATCGGCAAGGCGATGGCGGACATCATAGGACGGCATGACGTTGCGCCACATGTGCGCCATCAGCTCCGCGTTGGGCCGGGAGCGCTCCTTCCCCTCGGCATACTTCTCGTCCCAGCGGTGGTAGTAGAGGGGATTCATGATCTCCCACCACGGAGCGAGCGCGTCATCACTGTCAATCTCGCCTTCGAAGAGCTTCGGCACGGCGGCGATCTGCTCGGGCGTGCTCTTGCGCGCGACTTCCGCCTTGGCGGCCTCGTAGAAGCCGTAACTCGGCGAGGTGGTGATCAAGATCAGTTTCTCCAGCGACGCCGGATGCCGGAGGGCGTAGGTGAGGGCCCACATTCCGCCGAAGGAGTTGCCCATCACATGCACTTTGCCCAGCCCAAGGTACTGGCGCAACGCCTCGACGTCGTCAGCCATCTGCTCGATGGTGCAGGATTCGACCGGCATTCGCGCCGAACGGCCAGAGTTGCGGTGATCGACATAAATGAGCTGTACGTCGTCGGCGAGGGGAGACAGGTAGGGCTTGAAGTAGGTGTGGTCCATGGCTGGGCCGCCATGCAGCACGAAGCAGACGTCTTTCTCCTTCATGCGTTCGCCGTCGGGAACCAGTCCCGACCCCTCGACATCGAAGTAGATCTCCGCGCCATTCACTTTGGCAAGCACGAGGCTTCCTCCTTGTGCCGTACGCTCAACCCCCGGCGTTTCCCCTTGGGCCGACTGAACGAGGTCTGCCAGCAGCGAAGACTGCACGCGCAATTGCAGATGATGTCAGCATCGTATCACTGTTGCAGAGTGAGCGAAATGGTGCGGGAGCCTCAAGGATCCGTTCGCGAGATTTTCGACCCTGATCCGACTGCCTGTCGTCGCCCCGGAAAGATGGAAGGCCGGCCAGGCGCGTGCCCGACCGACCCTCCATGTCACATTCCAGCTCTGGTGTTCCCAGTGAGGTGGAGCTACTTGCGGAAGTAACCGCAAATCGCTTGCACGGTAAGCCCACGGCCGTTGACGTCTGGATTGCGGGCTCTCACCGAAAAGAGCACCTGATTGCTGCCGACGACCTGGGCGCTATTGGCGTCGAGAATGACGACATCGTCTGCATTGATTTGCAGAAAGCCACCGCCAAGGACGAACACCGATTCGTTTGCGGCGGGATCCGGGCAGATGGACTGAACGATTCCTGTCGACGTCGGATTGATCGAGCCATCCGTGACGACCCGTTGAATCCGCACGAGCGTGCCGCTCACGACTTTGTTCTTGTTCTTGTTCTTCTTCTTCTTCTTCTTCTTCGCGCTCGCCGCGCCCGGCGTCAGGGCGGCAGCACTCAGAGCGGCCAACCCGGCCATCCCCTGGACTGCCGTGCGCCGCGGCATGGCCGCAATCGCTTTGGCCGCCGTATCGAGCCTGGAGGTACCCACGTGCGCTCAAATCCCTCTACTTGGCCTCGCGGCCCCATCGGCAAACTGTCCCAGACATGCGCATCCTGACGATGAGCCGACCTCCACGATGGGCCCACCCTTCCGACAGTTGCGCTTGGGACATCCAGGTGCGATTGTATGGGCCTGCAGACAGTACGCCAATGACATCTTGCAGGCATCCTCGTCGCCGGTTTCGTCCTATTGCGCGAGGTAGCCCCCGTCCACCGGCAGAATCGCCCCGGTGATGAATGAGGCATCGTCCGAGGCCAGAAAGAGAATGGCCGCCGCCACCTCGCTCGGCTCGCCGATGCGGGCCATCGGATGCATCTGCTCAATGGCCGCCAGGTACTCTGCCCCGCCCGGCTCGTCCGGCAATTGTTTCACCCGTTCGGTGCGGATCGTCCCCGGGGCCACGGCGTTGACCCGGATGCCCCGGTCGGCCCACTCGATGGCCAGGTGCTTGGTGATGCCGCTGGCGACGAATTTGGCCGGGCCGTAGGTCGATTGGCGCTTCTGCCCGGCGATGCCGGAGATCGAGGAGAGGCAGACGATCGAACCCCCGCCGGTGCGCAGCATGGCCTCAATCGCGTGCTTGCAGGTCAGCCACATGCCGCGGCCATCGACGGCCATCACATGATCCCAATCCTCGACGGTCGATTCCAGCACATCGCCGAGCGGGATGATGCCCGCGTTCGCCACCAGCACGTCGAGCCGGCCGAAGCGATCGACGGCGGCTTCAATCATCCGCCGCGCGTCATCGACGACCGAGACATCGCCGACGACCGTCTCGACCTCCGCGCCGTCCCCTCGTAGCTCCTCGGCCAGCGCCAGCAGCGGCGCGTCCTGGATGTCGGTGATGACCAGACGCGCCCCTTCTTGCCCAAATCGGACCGCCGTGGCTCGGCCAATTCCGAAAGCAGCGCCGGTGATGACGCACACCTTCTGCTCCAAACTCGGCATGCTGCCCTCCGTTCGATAACACCGTCCTCTCCATGGCACGCATTCTCGCCTATGGAGCCGTGGTCGCGACGCGAGGGAGAGACGCCTGAGCAATCGCGGAGCAAGGATCGGCAATCAATGGAGGAGATCGCGGGCGAGGCTGTCACTTCCTCGCCCCATCGCGATCAGGGGTGGTCCGCTGGGTCGAGCGGGTTGGCGCCGGCGTTGAACTCGGCGCCGTCGGAGGCGCCGTCACCGTCCGTGTCGGGATTCAGGGAATTGGTCCCCAGCAGCGACTCCTGGTTGTTGGTCAGCCCGTCGCCATCATGGTCGGCGGAGCCGGTGCCGGAGGGGAGGGGATAGACGAAGAGTTCAAGCTCTGCAACGGCGCTGGTAGGTCCGATGTTGACCTGGCACTCCGACAGCGAAACGCAGCCGATTTCGGGGATGGCGGCCATCTGTCCTATGTCAACGAGCCCGCCATAGCCGAGCGTGTATTCCCCGTAGGGAATCCCGTACCAGGAGGCTTGCCCATGGACGAACCCGGAGAGGTTTGCCTCCGGCCAGCCGGGCTGGAAGATGCCGGCAACATCGATCGGCGGTGGGTCGAGCAGCGTGCAGGCTGTCGTATTCAAGGGTGTTGCCGCTGGGCAGTGATAGAGGGTAAGCACCATTGAGCCAACGTCGGCGCTGGCGGGCGTGAAGAAGTAGAAGCGGCGCTCGATGTGCGGCCTGGAAGCGCGTATTGAAACAGGAGCGTTTTCCTGATCGGCCACCGGAATGGATGCGCCATTGGTGACGATCAGGCCGCCGAAGCCGGAGGGTGCGTTGCCGCCCCCGAAGTCATATTTTCCAAAGGGCAAATGGTTCCAGAGCAAGACGCCTGGAGCGAAGACGCTGCCCGCGGTCGGGCTGCCGCCTGGGAGCGTGCGCAATCTGGGGAACGAGAATCCCGGCTGAAACGGGTTGCAATCGGCGAGCAGGAATTGCGCGGCAGACGAATGCTGGACGGCGACCAGTGAGAGGGTATCGGGGCAGATGTAGAGGCGAGCCGTCACCGAGCCGGTCCCCGCGGCGAGTGACGATGAGGCGCCGATAGTCGTCCAGCCGGTGAGCAGCATGAGCATGAGCGTGGCGGCGATACGAGAAACACGCTGAAGCCGGTGGTGCTCGCGCATGGGAACCTCCTTATCGGTAATCGAAGCGAGCCGGCGCCAAACCGTCTGTGGCAACAGGCTTTGCACGGCATTCGGGAATGTCGCGTCGATGCGTCGCGACATCGCGCGTCTCGTCATGCGCGACTCCGGCATCGCACCGCGATTAAACACAGTCTGCCGCCAGGTAGGGGAATGCACATCCGTATTAGTACGCATTTCGCACGGACTAAGTGCGAGGTGAAATCCTTCGCTATCCCGTCCGCTGCATGCGGCCTGCCCGCCTCGGGATCGAGAATGAAGTAGACGACCGCGGACGTCCCCCCAGTTCGGTAGAATCATCCTCCTGCAATCGAGTCGGGGGAGAGGGGCGAGGGGCGTGACGGCTGTGCCAGGCTATCGGCTGATGCTGCGCGAGATGGCGCCGGACGAGCGGCCCCGCGAGAAGCTGAAGCTGCGCGGACCCGCCGCGCTGAGCGACGGCGATCTGCTGGCCATCATCCTGAACACCGGCATCGTTGGGGAGACGGTCACCGATCTGTCGCAGCGGCTGCTGGCCCAGTATGGTGGCCTACGCGGGCTCTTCCGCATGGAAATCAGCGAACTCGCGGCGGTGCGCGGTCTGGGCGACGCCAAGTCGGTGCGACTCAAGGCGGCGCTGGAGCTGGGACGGCGGCTCGCCGTCCTGTCCCCCGAAGACCGGCCGGTGGTGGCCTCCCCGGACGACGTGGCCAACCTGCTCCAGGTCGAGATGGGCTCCCTCGACCAGGAGCAGCTGCGGGTGGTGCTGCTCGACACGAAGCACCGCATCCTTGGCACCCGGACGGTCTACCAGGGCACGGCCAATCAGGCGCAGGTGCGGGTGGCGGAGGTCTATCGGGACGCCATTCGCCAGAACGCCATCGCCATTGTCGCCGTCCACAACCACCCCTCCGGCGACCCGACGCCTTCCGCCGCGGACGTCTCCCTGACGGTGGAGTTGGTGCAGGCGGGGGCGATGCTCGACATCGAGCTGCTCGACCACCTGATCATCGGCCAAGGGCGCTGGCTGTCGTTGAAGCGGCTCGGACTGGGGTTCCCGAAGTGACGGGAGTCGCGCCTTGCCAGCAGGCGCTCCATCTCAGGGGGGTGGCGGCGCCTCCCATCTGCTAGAGTGCGCGGTTCAGGAGTTCAGCGACCTAGGGTAAAGCGCCTGATCGCGCCACGAGAGGCAACGAATGAAGATGTACAGCATTCCCAGATGGCAAGCGGTTCCGGCCGCGCGGAAGGGGCATCGCCCGCATTGCCTGCTGGCCGTCGTCGCGGCGGCGTTCTCACTCGTGGCGGTGACTGCACCGGGAGCCAGCGGCCAGGCGGGCACGCCTACCGCGGGCCTCGATGTGGTAACCCCGGCGGAGTGCACGGTCGAACCACGCTCCGATGACGCGCTGCGTGCGCTCTTCCGCGAGATAGCGGCAACCCCCATCGCAATAGCCTCTGGCGCCAGCCCCACCCCGGCCGTGGCGCCGACCGGCGCCCCTGCCAGCAAGCAGACCGTGACCGAGCTCAACGCGACCTGGCGCCAGTACCTTGCCTGTCTCAGCAGCGGCGACCAGACGCGCATGTTCGCGGTCCTCAGCGACGACATGGTGCGTCGCCAGTTCGTAGTCGACATCGCCTTCGGCGTAGACGAAGAAGCACTGTTCGACTACCTCGCGGCCACGCCAGTCCCGCTTCAGCCGGACCAGTTCGTTTCGTTCGTTCCCTTCACGGAGGCGAGGGTGCTCGGGGACGGCCGCGCCGCCGTCATAGGACCCGGCGAACTGGGCCGGGGGGATGTCCGCATTTTCGCCAAGGAGGGCGGCCACTGGGTGGTCGATGACTGGTTCGCATTGACATAGCGCGAGGGAGCGCAACCTTACCCTGCTGCACCGGTGAGGGCGAGAGGACGTGATGAGGGCGCGGCGGCCATGGTCGCCGCGCCCTCTTGTGCTTCATGCAGCCGCACTCGGCCTACGTGTTGCCGCTGCGCCTTCGCGGTGCAACGCTGCCCTGAATGGCTCCCGACCTCGTCTCCGACGTGGCCGCGGCCGCGGGAGGAAGGCAACCGTTAGGCTGGTTGAAGTCGCAGGTGTTGCCCGCCGGACAGCAATAGCCGGTCGTCAAACGGAAACTCGAGCAGCACACCTCACCCGTGCGGCAGCAGGCGTTCTCGCCGCAGCATACCGGGGCGGTCGTCGTGCAATAGCCGCCGGTATTGGTCAAGCCGCAGCAGTTGGCGCCGTCGGTCGGGCAGATGCCGCCGATGCTGCTGGTGACATCAAAGCAGCATTGCCCAAAGCAACATTCACCTGGCCGGTTGACGTTGCATTCGATGTCGGTCTTCCGACACCGGTTCTTGCACTTGCCCTTGTTGTCGTTGTCATGCTTCTTCAGATGGCGCCTGGCGCTTTTCGCTGAGACCTGCTTGGTCTTGCAATTCTGCCCGGTGTTGTCGGGGCAATGGCAGATCTTGACGCGCTTTTTCCGACTATTGCGATTGTTCCGATTGCGCCGATCCTGTTTCTTCTTGTCATTGGGAGCAGCAGACGCCTGCTCGATCCCGAGTACGCCAAGGAATGTCGCGGCAACGCCGCCAGTTGCCGCCATGACTGCTTCGCGGCGCGACCCGGCACTAGCCGAGAGTGCCCGTGCCAACTGATCGAACCGTCGTCCGTCCATGAACTCCATTCCTCCTGGCGGCGCGAACCGCATCGCCACAGCTTATCACGCGAAGCTCTCACGCCTACATGGCCCCGGTAAGCGCAAACGACGAATTGGGGCCTTTGGTTTCGTAAGCCTGTCGAAAGGAGGGCGACGACAGGGCTCCCCGCGTGCGATTGCTACATTTCGACGGCGGAAAGGGAACATGCGTTGGCGAGGGACGCTGCATTCGGGTAGTCCTGTCACGGCGGACGAAAGTGCTGCTCAGGTTCGCTGAATTCGGGAAATCGAGGCCGTTGACAGCGCCGCGAACTGCTTCTACGCTCCATTCCCTGCCAATCCCACTTCTGGACGGCGGCGCCACGGCTCCGCGTTCCGGATTGTCGCGCTCCAGATCGATCGGGGGCACGTTGCATGGCCACCGTCGTGTTCCGTCGGATCTTGCAGCTCATTCCGGTGGTGCTGCTGGCGACGACCATCGTCTTCGTCATGATCCGGCTGGCTCCTGGAGACCCTGTCCAGCAACAGCTTGGCACACGCGGCTCGCGCGATCCGGAGCGGGTCGCCGCGCTGCGCGCCAAGCTCGGGCTCGACCGGTCAATCCCGGTGCAGTATGTGATCTGGCTGCGGCACGCGGCCACCGGCGACCTGGGCACGTCGGTCAAGAGTAACGCGCCGGTGCTTTCGCTGATCGCGCCGAAGCTCCTGGCCACGCTGGAGCTGATCCTGGTCTCGCTCATCTTCGCGGTGGCCGTGGCATTGTTCCTCGGCACGGCGTCCGCCGTCCGTGTTGGCTGCTGGGTCGATCAGTTCACGCGCGCCTTTGTCGTCACCGGGCTCGCCATACCCACCTACTGGATCGGCCTCCTCTTTCTCCTCGTCTTCGCGGTCAGCCTGAACTGGTTGCCGGTCTCGGGATACGTCCCATTCTCTGAAGACCCCAGGCAGAACCTCCAGCACCTGATCCTGCCGGCCCTCAGCCTGGGTCTCTTTGAAGCGGCGTTTCTGACCCGCTTCCTGCGCTCCAGCCTGCTCGAAGTGCTGCACCAGGACTACGTGCGCACCGCGCACGCCAAGGGGCTGGCGGAAGGGATCGTTGTGGCGCGGCATGCGCTGAAGAACGCGCTGATCCCGATGGTCACGGTGCTTGGTCTCGAGCTCGGCACGCTGGTGGGGGGCGTGGTGGTCATTGAGCAAGTCTTTGGTTGGTCCGGCATCGGCTGGCTGGCCCTCACGGCGGTCAAGAACCGCGACTATCCACTCTTGCAAGGGATCGTACTGCTCGTGGCCGTGGGTGTCAGTGTGGCGAATCTGTTGGCCGATCTGGCCTATACCTACCTTGATCCCCGTTTGCGGTCGATGGGCTGAGCGGATGCTCCTCGAAGGCCGCGCCGCCGTCGTCTCGCCCACGATCGACGGAGAGCCGCGCGCATGGAGCAGTGGCGCGCTGCGCGCGGCCATGCGCGGCCGCGGCTCGCTCGTCGCTGGCCTGACCATCGTCGGCATCCTGGTCATCGTCGGCGTGCTGGCCCCGTTGCTGGCGCCCCACGACCCGACCGCGATTCATGCCAGCGACGGCCTCAAGCCCCCGTCGGCGACCTATCCGCTTGGTACCGACAATCTCGGCCGGGACATCCTCAGCCGGATCATCTACGCCGCCAGGACTTCGTTGCTGGTGGCCCTGGGATCGGTCCTGGTGGCCGGGGCGATCGGGGTGCCGCTCGGTATCATTGCCGGCTACGCCGGGGGAAAAATCGACAGCGTCATCATGCGCATCCTCGATGCCATTCTGGCGTTCCCGGTGATCCTGCTCGCCATTCTGGTGGTGGCCACCCTGGGCACGCAAACCATCAACCTCATCCTTACCATCGGCTTCGTCTTCATCCCCTATTTCACGCGGCTGGTGCGCGGCAACGTGCTGGCCGTCAGGGAGCGGGAGTTCGTCCTGGCCAGCCGCGCCAGCGGCGCGGACGATCGCCATATCGTCGCGCGTGTGATCCTGCCCAATGTTTCCACGCCGATCGTCGTCCAGGCGTCGCTGACGATGTCGCTGGCCGTCCTGATCGAGGCCGCGTTGAGCTATCTCGGGCTCGGCGTCCAGGAGCCAACCCCGGCCTGGGGATCGATGCTGCAAGGTTCGCAGCTCTATCTGCACCAGGCGCCCTGGTTCGTCCTTTCGCCGGGCATCTGTATCTTCGTTACCGTTCTGGGATTCAACCTTCTGGGCGACGGCCTGCGCGACCTGCTCGACGTGAGCGGACATCGGCGATAGCGGGGGGAGGGATATCTGGTGCGACTGGTTGGCTACAGCGATCGTCTCAGCGCGGCCCGGGGCGAAACCATCGCCTTCAAGGTCAGTTGCGCTCATGAAGCTTTCGACGCGGAGATCGTCCGCCTCGTCCACGGAGATCCGAATCCGCTTGGTCCTGGCTTCATTGAAGAGGTGATCGCCTCGCCGGTGAGCGGCCGGTATCCGGGCCGGCTGCAGGAGCTCCGCACAGGGTCGTACATCACCGTTCCCGATCAGCCCGCGCTCCGCCTTTCCGGGAGCTTCACCATCCAGGCGTGGATCCTGCCGACGCTAGCCGCCAATGGACCGCAAGGCCTGATCTCGAAGTGGTCGCCAGAGGCTCCCGCCGGCTTTGCTCTGCTCATCGACGATGGGCATCTTGCGCTCTGGATCGCAAATCAGGACGGAGCGATCGCGCGCGTGAGGGCCAGCGCCCCCTTGCGGATCGGATCATGGCACGTCATCGCCGCCTCATTCGACGCGGAGACTGCCAACGTGATGCTGCTCCAGGAGCCGTTGCCAGTCTGGCCCGGCGACGAGGCGTTGGGGCATGTCACGAGTCGGACGGCGCTCCGCGCGCTGGCGCCATCGACCGCTCCGTTGGTGATGGCCTGCCTCCCGGCAGCGGAGCCAGATCGCTTCACCGCCCACTTTAACGGCAAGATCGATCGCCCAAGCCTCTTCAACCGGGCGCTTGCTCCATCCGAGACCGAGGGATTGCAGCGGGGTGAATCGGCGAGCGAAATGTCCGGTCTGGTGGCGTCGTGGGATTTCTCGTTGGAAATGGCCTCCGCTCGCATCATCGACACATCACCGAACGGTGCGCATGGCGCCGCGGTCAATCTTCCCGCCCGGGCGATGACTGGAGCCAACTGGTCTGGCGATGAAAGCAACGTCACGCACGCGCCGCAGGAATACGGGGCGATCCACTTTCACGACGACGACCTCGATGATGCCGGTTGGGAGACCGATTTCAGCTTCTCGATTCCTGAGACGCTGCCGAGCGGCATCTACGCCGCCCGGCTCCGTGCCAACGGCGACGAGGATCATCTCCCCTTCGTGGTACGGCCTCCGCGGGGAGTGGCGACCGCGCCCGTCGCCTATCTCAGCTCGCACTTCACCTATCTCGCGTACGCAAACGAGCACATGCCCTACGAGCCGTTGTCGCTCTTTCCCTTCGTCGAGCCCAATGCCCACCGGGACGAGTATCAATACATCGCGGACAACGCGCTCCACAGCCTGTACGACTGCCATCGCGATGGCTCAGGGGTCCGCTATGCCTCCTGGAAGCGGCCGCTGGTCAACCTGCGGCCGAAGGCGATCTTCCGCATCTATGGCGCCCCGGAACGCCTCGGCGCCGATCTCTACCTGACCCACTGGATGGAGCAGAAGGGGATCGCCTTCGACACCATCGCCGACGAAAACCTCCACCACGAAGGAGAGACATTGCTCTCACCCTACAAGGTTGTGGTCACCGGCACGCATCCGGAGTACTGGACGCGGCCGATGCTCGACGCGCTGGAGAGCTACCTTGACGCCGGGGGTCGGATCATGTACCTCGGCGGCAACGGCTTCTACTGGGTCACGGGGGTTGACCCGGAGCGGCCGCATGTCATCGAAATCCGGCGTTGGCGGGGCACTGAAACGTGGGAAACCGCGCCCGGCGAGACGCACCTCAGCACCACCGGGGAGCAGGGCGGCCTCTGGCGCAATCGCAACCGGGCGCCGCAACGGCGGCTCGGCGTCGGCTTCACCGCCCAGGGGAACGATTTCTCACGGCCCTATGTGCGTCTCCCGGACAGCTACTCGTCGCGCGCCGCCTTCATCTTTGCAGGGGTCGCCGGGGAGACCATCGGCGATTTCCCCTCCTTGATGCTGCGTCATGGCGCCGCCGGGTACGAGATCGACCGCGCCGACTTCGCGCTCGGCACGCCGCCGCACGCCTTCATCCTGGCCACCGCGACCGGGTTCTCCGATTCCTACCAGCACGTGGTGGAGGAAATCCTTTCCACCGACGACGAGCAGGGCGGAACGAAAAACGCGCAAGTCCGCGCCGATCTCGTCTACTTCGAAGGCCCCAACGGCGGCGCGGTCTTCTCGGTCGGCTCGATCGCCTGGACCTCGGCCTTTTCATGGAACGACGCGGACAACGATGTCTCGCGCATCACGGAAAACGTCCTGCGCCGTTTCGCGTCAGATGAGCCGCTCGCGTGACGGCCCCTGATGGCGCCGGGACGACCAATTCGAAAACAGGCCGCCCCATTGGTCGATTACGAGTGCAGTCTTATACGGAATACGGTTGTTTAGTGCCGGAATCCCGGTCTGCTGGAGCGTGATCTCCCCTCTCCCGGCCCGACGGGCCGGGCGCCCGCTTGCGGGTGGCGGGTTAGGGGGGTGAGGGCTCGTGGCTGGGCGCGGAGCTGATCACCCGGATTCCGTATTACACGACCAGCTTGGGCATTGCCTGCGGGTTAAGGAAACGGCATGCCGTGTCCTCGGCCACTAATGTTGATGACGCCACGGAAAGCCTTTATGCTGCCGGAAGACGGACATCGAAAGTCACAGGTGGCGCAGACGCGATCCTCTCGAAGGAGCATGCTCGTGGATCACCGAATTTCCCAGTCCATCATGTCTCGTCGTGATTTCCTCCTCCGCACCGGCGCCGTCGCTGGTGGCCTGGCCGTGACCCGCCTTGGGGTGGGAGCCGCGGTTGCGGCGCAAGATGCCCCGGGCGGCACGCTGACGGTGGCCCACATCGGCGATGTCGACAATTACGACCCCCTCACCGACGCGCTCGACCAATTTCAGAACTATGGGCGGATCCTGATCTTCGGCAGCCTGACCACCTATGACGCCGACTCGAATCTGGCAGGCGACCTGGCCACGGCCTGGGAGTTGGACGGCACGTCGTGGACCTTTGCGCTCCGGCAGGGAGTAACCTGGCACGACGGCTCGCCATTCACGGCCGATGATGTGAAGTACACGTTTGATCGGGCCCTGGATCCCGCGACTGGCTCGTTCACCGTGCCCTCGATCGGCGAAGAGGCGACGGTAGAGATCGTCGACCCTCTGATGGTGAAGGTCAATCTCCCCGCCGTCAACGCCTCCTATCCGGATCTGATGACAGCCGTCTCCATCGTCAAGAAGGATTCCGGCGAAACGAATCGGGATCAGCCGATCGGCACCGGTCCGTTCAAATTCGAGAGCTGGTCGCCGAACGAATCGACGGTCTACGCGCGCAACGATGCCTATTACGATCCGTCGCGGCCTCTCCTCGATTCGATCGTCTTCCGGCCGATCCCCGACCCACAAGTTGCCGTGACGAACCTCACCGCCGGCGACGTCGACCTCGTCTCGAATCAGCTCATCCTGCCCCAGACGGCGCAGACGCTGGAGGGGCAGGACGGGGTGCAACTGATCGTCGTCGATCCCTCCACCCAACTGGCTTACACCAACATCATCTGGAAAGAGGGCCCACTCGCTGACAAGCGGGTGCGTCAGGGATTGGCGCACTGCCTCGACCTGAACGCGGTCAAGGACCTTGTCTACGCCGGAACCGGGACGCCGACGAACAACTTCATGGCGCCGCTGACCTGGGCCTACATCGACCTGCCGAACTACGAATTCGACCCCGCGAAGGCGAAGGCGCTCTTCGCCGAGGCCGGTTACCCGGACGGATTCGAGGTGGCCATCGACACCATCGAGGGCTATCCCGATCTGAACGCCACCGCGTCGATCTGGCAGGACGGCCTGAAGCAGGCCGGCGTGACCGCGACGACAACCATCTACGAAATCAATACCTGGCTCGACCGCTGGCTCAATGGCGAATACGAGCTCTCGACGAACTTCGACATCAACGGCCCCGATCCCCAGCGGATGTTCACCGCCGATTATCTGATGCATCTTGGCAATGGAGAGTGGGCGGACGAGGCCCTGGCGACGAAGGTGAAGGAGATGGCCTTGGCGGCCATCGCCACCGTCGATCAGGAAGAACGCAAGACGATCTACGCCGAATTGCAAACACTGCTGCACGACGAGTTGCCGATGATTCCAATGTACCACCCGGCGATGATCGCGGCGGCCTCGGCCGACCTGCAAGGCTTCGCCATCGACGGCAAGGGGTTCTATCACTTCGAAACGGCCACCGTCGCCGGATAGCAGAAGCCTATGCGCCGGGACGGCGAGAGCATCACGCGCGGCTTGGGGTCAAAGCAGTCTTGACTCGATCATCGCGGCATCCGGGGTAGCAGCCCGCGAATAGGCCGTGCCCTGATGCAGAGCGAGCCCTTGTGAGAGCGGCCATTCCGCGCCACGTTGGGGACGCCGGAATCCCTGACGCCGATCCTCGTCATCTGCCGGGTTTGCCGGCCCTCACCTCCGTGAGGGATGACGACTTCAGCATTCGTCGATAGAGGCGATGGGGCGAGCGGTTCGGGCAACCCGATCGACATGAGAGGGAGAAGATGACGAGGGAAACCTTTCGCGCCGGCGTCGGGCGGGTGACCATCACGCCGCCGCTGACGGCGCCGCACGCCAGTTGGGGAGCCCAGGTGCACGTGCTGCCGGATGGCGTCGAATCTGACCTGTGGGCAACGGCGCTCGTCGTTGACGACGGCATGACCATGGCCGCCTGGATCGACCTCGATCTGGTGATCGTCTCCCGGGTGGAGAGCGACGATATTCGTGCCGTCGTGGGTGAGGCGCTCGGCATCCCGCCCGCATCGGTGCGCGTTTCTGTGACACACAATCATGCCGGACCTCCCCCAAGCGCCTGGAACTGGACGCGGCAGGGTCAGGCCGCGCTGGAGGGCTATTACGCGCTCCTGCCGGAATACGCCGCCGGAGCAGCCCGGCTGGCGCTGCAAAGCCTGCGCCCGGCGCGGGTTGCGGTGGGTTCAGGCGAGAGCCGGGTGGCGGTCAACCGGCGGGAGACCGCGCCGGATGGCCGGATGGTGACGGGGGTCAATCCGGAGGGGATCATCGACCCACACGTCTTCGTACTGCGCATCGACGGTCAGGATGGCCCGCCGATCGCCGCCGTCGTCGGCTACACGATGCATCCCACCACGCTCGGACCATCCAACCGGCTGGTCAGCGCCGATTGGCCCGGCCATCTGAAGCGCACGGTCGAGGGGATCACCGGGGCGACTTGCCTCTTCGCCCAGGGCGCTACCGGCGACATCGGTCCCGGCCCGGATGGTTTTACGGACGACGTGAGCGTCGTTCGTCGCATCGGCGGAGAGGTCGGGTGCGAGGCGGCGCGCGTCTATCTCGGCCTGCGGCTTCCGGCCGTGCGTCACCGCCACGAGCGGGTCTGGGAATCGGGGGCTCCCCTGGGCAGATGGACCCAAGAGGTGGTGGGTGAGCCCGATCCGGTGGTGAAGGTCATCACCCGCGACATCCCCTTGCCCCTGATCGCACAGCCGCCGCTGGCTGAGGCCGAAGCGCGCGTGCGCGAGGCACAAGCACGCCTGGATGACCTGAAA